>CBDUEZ010000302.1:0-5200 GCA_965366355.1 uncultured bacterium | reverse complement strand
GACGTTCATTCGTCGGCAGATGGACTGAGTTTCGGAGTGGCGCGCTCCGGGCTCGCCACCGAAGAGCGCCGGAGACCCATGAAGCCGATTTTCGAACAGCGAACGACGATCCTCCGCGGCCTGCTGGCCGCGGGGGCGTTGTTCGTGTCGGCCTGTGGAACCCCCGACGCGGGCATGCTCGACAAGGTGTATGCCGAGCCCGCGGAGCGCCGTGAGGTTCGAATCCTGGGCCCGGGCGAGACGCTCGGCCAGATTCTCGGCGAGTCGCTCGAACGCCGCGATCAACAGGCGGTCCTGCTCGCCTTCCAGGAGCAGGCGAGCCCGCGCCGCATGCGAGTCGACACCGAGATCACCCTGCGGTTCGTCGGTGAGGATCGCCTGCGCGGGGTGGACGTGGTGGTCAATCCCGACGAGACCGTGCGCATCACGAGGGGTCCCGTCGAGTGGAATTCGTCGCTGATCCGTACGCCGACGCGCATCGACACGGTGATGGTCGCGGGTTCGATCGAAGCGTCGCTGTGGACCTCGTTGATCGAGAACGAGTCGTTGGTCGATATGCCCTACAACGACAAGGGGATCCTGGTCGACGAGCTCGACAAGGTCTTCCAGTGGCAGCTCGACTTCTCTCGTCAGATCCAGCCCGGCGACGAGTTCCGGGTCGTCTTCGAGCGTCAGGTGCGTCCCGACGGCTCGATGCGGGGCGGCCATGTGGTCGCCGCGGAGTTCGTGAACCTGGGCAAGTCGTATCGGGCCGTCTGGTTCGACCCGAACGGCGACGGTCAGGGCTCGTACTACGATGAGGAGGGCAACTCGGTCCGTCGCTCGTTCCTTCTCAAGCCGCTCAGCTTCCGGCGCATTTCGTCGCGATTCTCGAATGGCCGGGCGCATCCGATCCTGAACACGGTTCGGGCGCACCGAGGGGTCGACTACGCGGCCGATGCAGGCACTCCGATCATGGCCACCGCCGACGGCGTGGTGCAGAGCCGGGGTGCGCTGGGCGGTCTCGGGAACGCCGTCGTGATCGCCCACGCGAACGGGTTCACGACCCGGTACGGCCACATGAGCCGGTTTGCCGCGGGCGTGCGCGTCGGAAGTCGCATCGCGCAGGGTGACGTGATCGGCTACGTCGGCATGACCGGGCTCGCCACGGGGCCCCACCTGCACTACGAGATGATCCGGAGTGGGCGGCACGTCGATCCGCTTGCGGTCGACCTGCCCAACGGCGATCCGGTGCCGACCGACGCCATGGACCGATGGGCGCTGGAGCTCACGCCGCGCATGGTCCTCCTTGAGTCGGTGGGGCTTCCTTCGCTCGCGCGCACGGTCGATGCGGAGGCTCCGGCGCTCCCCCAGGCGACCACGACGGGTGGCGACGAGGTGGGACCATCCGGCTCCCTCGATTGGTGAGGGCCACCTCCTAGGTGACGGGGCTCGTTCTCGCGGCCGTGGCCGCCGTCGTTCTTGCGGCTTTTGCGCTCTACGTCTACCGACATCGCGAACTCCCGATCGCGGGTCGCGGCCGACTGGCGGCGTTGCGCGTGGCCACCCTCGTGGGGGTGGCCCTCCTCCTGGCCAACCCGATCGTTCCCGTGGGCGGGTCGTCCGGGCCTCCCGACCAGTGGGTCCTGCTCGATGGCTCCGTCTCCATGGCGGTGGCGGGCGCCTCTGGAGTCAGCGCCTGGGACCGGGCACGGTCGGAGGCCGGCTCGAGCCTCGAGGCGCTTCCCCTGGCCGTGTTCGGCGATGCCACGCCCCCCGGGGAGGGGCAGACGCTCCCGAGCGAGGCCGACGGATTGGAGAGCCGCCTCGAGCCTACCCTGCGACGCGTGGCCGAGGCCGGCGCCCGGGAGGTCTCGATCTACAGCGACCTGCGGGTGTCCGACGCTCCGGAAGTGCAGGGGCTGATCGATGCCCTCGATCTCGACGTGCGCTTCTTCGATGTGGGTGAGCCGGTCCGAACGGCGGGCGTCGCGCGGCTGAGTGTGCCCGAGACCGGGCGGGCGGGAGAGACGGTCGAGGTGCGCATCGATGTGTTCGGGACCCCTCCGACCGAGGGCGAGACCGTGACGGTCGAACTGCTTCGCGACGACGAGGTCGTGGAATCCCGTTCAGTGCGGCTGCCGGGCGCGGGGCGTACGGTGTCGGCGGCCCTCGATGGACTCCTCCCCGACAGTGCCGGGACCGTGCGATGGCAGGCCCGGGTGCGTCTCGAGGGCGACGCCTTCGCAGGCGACGACGTGCGCTCGGCCTTCACCCAGGTCGATCCTCTGGAGGGCCTGGTGGCCCTCGTCTCGATGGCGCCCGACTGGGAGCCCCGGTTTCTGCTGCCTGTGCTCGGCCGGGTCACGGGACTCCCGACGCGTGGTTGGTTTCGCGTGGGGGCCGATGAGTTCCTGCCCATGGACGGGAGCGGGGGACGGCTGGACGGTGCCGCGCTCGCCCAGGTGGCCCAGGATGCGCGGCTGGTCGTGGTGCACGGCCTGTCGGGCGATGCACCGCCGTGGGTCGTGCGGGCGCAGGACGAGGCGAGACGGGCTCTCGTCTTCGCGGCCGACGAGGCCGGCGCCGCGTTGGCGGGCGTCGACACCGAGCCGGCTCAGCCGGGCGAATGGTACGCCGATGCGGCCGCGGGGCAGCTCTCGGCCGCCTTCGCGGGCGTGTCGTGGGCCGACCTCCCGCCGCTGTCGGCTCCGCTTCCGACCGACTCGACTGCGGGCGCGGGACTGAACCTGGAACGGGCCGGTGGCGCTCGCACGGCCGCGCTCGCGCTTCAGGATCGTGATGAACGGCGCCGCGCCGTGGTGCTCGCGCAGGGCTTCTGGCGGTGGGGATTCCGTCCGGGGGTCGGGGTCGACGCCTATGACCGCCTCTGGTCGGGGGTCGCCGGGTGGTTGCTGGGACTCGAAGACAGCCGCGGGGGCGGGGGACTGGGGCCGGCCGAGGCGGTGGTCGCCGCCGATCGCCCGATCGCCTGGTGGGCCCCGGTGGCGGCCTCCGGCTCGTTGGAGATCCGCACGGCGGGGGCCACGACCGACGCCCGCCTGGACACCGTGCCGGTCGGTGCCGACGGACGGGCCGTCCTTCCGCCGCTCGGCGCCGGCAGCTGGGAGTGGAGTGCCCGCGTGCTGTCTCCCGACACCCTGGCAGACCGAGAGCGCGTCTGGGCCGGACGAATCGAGGCGGAGTCCCATACCGACGAATTTCGTTGGCCCCGCGATACGACCCTTCTCACGGCGGGCCCCTCGAGCACGTCGGGTAGTCGCGCGGCCCCAGGACGCCCCCTCCGCACCTCTCCCTGGCCCTACCTTCTCCTGTTGGTGCTGCTGTCGGCCGAGTGGATTCTCCGCCGTCGGTCGGGCCTGCGCTGAACCAAACCCCACCCGCGTATTCATGGCACGTCTGTTCAAGAAGTCGACCGAGAAGAAGAAGTCCCTGTGGCGCCGTGCCGTCGACCTCGCGTTGACCGATGTGCGGGTGCTCGCCCGCGGCGTCGACGAAGAGACGCTGGAAAGTCTCGAAGAAAAACTGCTGGCTTCGGACTTCGGTGTGCCCGCCACCCTGCGCCTCGTGGATCATGTAGAACAGCAGGCCCGAAGAGGAAAAGTTCGCAAAGACAAAGAGTTGCGGGACGCACTGGAGAATGAGGTGCGGCGCATTCTCGAGCCGTCGATCGACGCGTTTCTCCATGCTGCCGATGTCGGACCGACGGTATATTTGATCGTCGGGGTGAACGGCGTGGGTAAAACCACGTCGATCGCGAAGCTGGCCAATCGGTTGGTTCAAGACGGGCGGACGGTCCTCGTCGCGGCGGGCGACACCTTCCGGGCCGGAGCCGTCGAGCAGCTCGCGATGTGGGCCGAGCGGATCGGCGCCGAGTTCCTGCGGGGCCAGCAGGGGGGCGATCCCGCCGCGGTGGCCTTCGACGCGGTCGAGGCGGCGGTGGCGCGCGGCGTCGATGTGGTGCTCGTCGATACGGCCGGCCGGTTGCACACCAACCGCAACCTGATGGAGGAGCTTCGCAAGGTCGATCGAGTCATTCGCCGCAAGATCGAGGGGGCGCCCCACGAGACGCTCATGGTGCTCGACGCGACCCTGGGTCAGAATTCCCTACGCCAGGCTCGTGCCTTCGCCGAGGTCGTCGACGTCACGGGTGTGATTCTGACCAAGATGGATTCGTCGGCACGCGGCGGGATCGTGGTGGCCCTCCAGGAGGAGCAGGGGCTCCCCGTGAAGCTGGTGGGGGTCGGCGAGGCGGTCGACGACCTCGAGACCTTCGATGTCGAGGCCTTCGTGGAGGGCATCTTCGAGGACGCTTGAGTGGATTTTTCACTCCTGGACAAGCCGATCCAGTTTTTGAAAGGCATCGGCCCGCGCAGGGCCGAGGCCCTCCGGCGCATGCAACTCGTCACCGCGCGCGACCTGCTCTTCCACGTCCCGCGACGCTACGACGATGCCTCGACCGTGCAGCCGATCTCGGCACTCGAGGTCGGCATGGACGCCACGATCCGCGGGACCGTGCGCACGAAGGGTGTGATTCCCACCCGGGCCGGGCTCCGCATCTTTCAGGCGGTCGTGCAGGACTCCACCGGGCGCATCACCGTCGCCTGGCCGGGGCAGCCGTGGCTCGACCGCAAGCTTCAGGAAGGAGACGTGCTCCTGGTCGCCGGTCCCGTGCGGTTCTTCCACGGAAAGCAGATCCAGCCCCGCGAGTTTACGCTCATCGGGCGGGGCGAAGACGGGGAGACGGGTGAGGGCGGGCCGGAGGGGACGATCTTCGTGGCCTACGGGGCGTCGGAAGAGGTGCCCCAGTGGGTGCTGCGGGGGGCGTTCGACAAGAACCTCGACGCTCTTCTGGAGCTGGTCGCGCGGGAGGAGTACCTCCCCGAAGAGGAGCGCGCGCGACTCGACCTGCCCACACTGCCCGAGGCCTTCGAGGCGCTGCACCGCCCGCCGACGATGCAGGCGCCGGAGACGGGCCGCCGCCGGCTCGCCTTCGACGAGCTCTTCTTTCTCCAGATCGTCCAGGCCCAGGCGCGCCACCGACAGATCCGCGAGCGTCCCGGCATCGAGTTCACGCGCAGCAATGAGCTGATTCGTCCGCTTCACGAGGCGCTGCCCTTCGCCCTGACCGAGGCCCAGGCTTCGGTGCTCCGGGAGATCTCGGCCGACATGACCTCGGCCGCCCGTATGAATCGGCTTC
>CBDUEZ010000301.1:0-5210 GCA_965366355.1 uncultured bacterium | reverse complement strand
GAACAGCGGCGCATCGCCCAGTGGTTCTTCAAGATCACCCAATACGCCCAGCGCCTGCTCGACAACCTCGATACGATCGACTGGTCGTCGACCACGACGAAGGCGCAAAAGAACTGGATCGGCCGTAGCGAGGGGGCCGAACTCGTCTTCCCGCTCCTCGACGAGACGAGCGCTACCGACACGGTCGACGCCGACACCGTGCTCGCCGCAGACGCAGACTCCGAGGCGATCCGAGTCTTCACGACCCGACCCGACACCGTTTTCGGGGCCACCTTCATGGTGCTCGCCCCCGAGCACCCGCTCGTCGAGCGGCTCATCACCCCCGAGCGGCGCGCCGAGGTCGAGGCCTACCGGGACGAGGTGAAGCGAACCGACATGGTCGCGCGCCAGAAGTCCGACAAGACCAAGACCGGGGTGTTCACCGGCGGGTTCTGCCGCAACCCGGCCACCGGGCGGGCGATCCCCGTCTGGATCGCCGACTACGTGCTGATGGACTACGGCACCGGTGCGATCATGGCGGTGCCCGGCCACGACGAACGGGACTTCGAGTTCGCATCGGCGTTCGGACTCGACATTCCCCGTGTGGTCGCGGGCCCCGACGACGACGCCGGCACCCCTCTCCGCGAGGCCTATTCGGGCCCGGGCACGCTGGTCAACTCCGGGCCGTTCGATGGCCTCGAGAAACCCGAAGCGATCCGGGCGGTGACCGAATGGCTCGCCAAGCGTGGGATGGGGGAACTGCAGGTCAACTACCGTCTCCACGACTGGTGCATCAGCCGCCAGCGATACTGGGGACCCCCGATCCCCATCATCTATTGTGACGCATGTGGCGCGGTGCCCGTCCCTGAGGCCGATCTCCCGGTGGTCCTGCCCCGCGTCGAGGATTTCAAGCCCGACGATACCGGCATCTCGCCACTGGCCCGCGTGGCCGAGTGGTACGAAACAACCTGTCCCTCGTGTGGCGCCGATGCGCGACGCGAAACCGATGTGTCGGATACCTTCCTCGACTCGGGCTGGTACTTCCTTCGCTACCCGTCCACGGACTTCGACGACCGTGCCTTCGATCCGGGCATTACGAAGGCCTGGTTGCCGGTGGACTGCTACATCGGGGGCAACGAACACGCGGTGCTGCACCTGATGTACAGCCGCTTCCTGACGATGGTGCTCCACGACCTCGGTCATGTCGACTTCGATGAGCCCTTCGAGCGGTTCCGGGCTCACGGCCTGATCATTCGGGACGGCGCGAAGATGTCGAAGAGCAAGGGCAATGTGATCGTGCCCGACCCCATTATCGACGAGTACGGGGCCGACACCTTCCGGCTCTACCTGATGTTCCTCGGCCCCTTCGATGAGGGGGGAGACTATAGAGACGAGGGGATCCAGGGTCCGTTCGGGTTTTTGCACCGCCTCTGGGACACGGTGAACAACTGCGTGCCCGGGGCCGCCGACCCGGATGTCGAACGAAAACTCCATCAAACCATCGGGCAGGTCACGGAGCAGCTCGCGGCGTTGTCGTACAACACTTCGATCGCCGCCCTGATGGAGTATCTCAACACCGTCCGTGCCGGCGGCCGAACGGCGACCCGGACCGAGGTCGAGCCTCTCGTCGTGATGGTTGCGCCCTTCTCTCCGCACATTGCCGAGGAGCTGTGGGAGAGGCTCGGGCACGAGGGCAGTATCTTCGATGCCGCTCCCTGGCCGAGCTTCGACGCCGAGAAGGCCCGTGAAACCCGGGTCGAGGTCGCCGTGCAGGTCAACGGCAAGCTCCGGGGAACCGTCCTGCTCGACGTCGACGCAGGTCGAGACACGGCCGAAGCCGCGGCCCGGGCCGACGACAACGTTGCCCGTTACCTCGACGGGGCAACGGTCCGGCGGGTCATCCATGTTCCGAACCGCCTCATAAACTTCGTGGTCGGCTGAGTCGACCCCCACTGCCATCACCAGAGACCTCAATGACCGAGTTGGAACGCCTCTGCATCGACGCTGTGCGAGTCCTGTCCATGGACGCCGTCCAGAAGGCCAACTCGGGGCACCCGGGCACGCCGATGGCTCTCGCTCCGGCCGGCTACGCCCTGTTCACGCGCCACCTGAAGCACAATCCCGCCAATCCGCATTGGCCGGACCGTGACCGTTTTGTGCTGTCGGTGGGACACGCCTCGATGCTCCTCTACTCCGTGCTCCACCTATCGGGCTACGACCTCTCGCTCGACGACATCAAGGACTTCCGACAGTGGGGGTCCCGCACGCCGGGTCACCCCGAGGTGGGTCACACGGCCGGCGTGGAGACCACCACCGGCCCCCTGGGCGCCGGCGTCTCGAACAGCGTAGGAATGGCCCTCGCCGAGCGGTGGCTCGCGGAGCGGTTCAATCGACCCGGCCACGAGATCGTAGACCACCACACCATCGCCTTCTGCTCCGACGGCGACATGATGGAGGGCATCAGCCACGAGGCGGCGGCATTCGCCGGACACCAACGCCTCGGTAAGCTCATCTGGGTATTCGACGACAACGAAATCACCATCGAAGGCCGAACGAACCTGTCGACCTCGACCGACCAGGCGGCTCGGTTCGCGTCGTATGGCTGGCAGATTCTCCACGTGGCCGATGGGAACGACCTCGAGGGCCTCGACGTCGCGTTCGCGACCGCCAAGGCCGACGCCGAGCGTCCCACCTTGATCGTGCTGAAGACGGTCATTGGTTGGGGAAGCCCGAAAAAGGCCGACACCGCCGGAGCCCATGGCGCGCCGCTCGGTGAAGACGAGGTCGAGGCGACGAAGCGGAACATCGGCTACCCGTCGCTCGAGCCTTTTCATGTCCCGGAAGAGGCCCGAGTAGAGTGGCTGACGGCACGCGACCGCGGAGCTGCAAGGGAGGCCGAATGGGCGGAACGGTTCGCGCGGTACCGCGAGGCCCATCCCGATCTCGCGGCCGAGTTCGATCGGTCGGTGGTTCGCCGCGAATTGCCCACCGACTGGGCCGATGCGATTCCCGATCTCTCGGGTCGAGACGACGCCACGCGCAGCAGTTCCGGCAAGGTCTTGAACGGTCTTGCGTCCAGGATTCCCGAACTGGTCGGCGGTTCGGCCGACCTCGCGGGGTCCAACAAGACCGATATCGTCGATGGCAACGACCTCCTCGCCGAGTCGCCCTCGGGTCGGATTCTCCACTTCGGAATCCGTGAACACGCCATGGGCGGGATCATGAATGGCATGGCCCTGCACGGCGGTCTCCGGCCCTTTGGCGGCACCTTCCTGATTTTTTCCGACTACATGCGGCCCGCCATTCGCCTGGCCGGACTCATGGGCGTACCCGCGACCTACGTCTTCACCCACGACTCGATCGGCCTGGGCGAAGACGGTCCCACGCATCAGCCGATCGAACAGCTCATGGCCCTGCGCCTCATCCCCAACCTGATGGATCTGCGGCCCGCCGATCCGGAGGAAGTTGCGGTGGCCTGGCGAATGGCGATCGCGCGGACCGATGGTCCCGCCTTCCTCGCGCTCACGAGACAGAAAGTGCCGGCGCTCGACCGCGATGCCCTCGCTTCGGCCGAGGGACTCACCCGGGGCGGCTACACGTTGGCCGAAGCGGACGGCGGCCCTCCGGAGGCGATTCTGATCGCGAGCGGATCGGAAGTCTCGGTGGCTCTCGACGCCCGGGGTCGCCTGCAGAAGATGGGGGTGCCCACTCGCGTCGTGAGCCTGCCGTCCTGGTATCTCTTCTCCCAGCAGGACGCGGAGTGGCGCAACTCCGTGCTTCCGCCCGACGTCTCCGTTCGAGTCTCGATCGAGGCGGGCTCGACTCACGGATGGGAGCGTTGGCTCGGTGCCTCCGGCGTCGCGATCGGCGTCGACCACTTCGGCGCCTCGGCCCCGTACGACGTTCTCTACCGGCAGTTCGGAGTCACCGCCGACGCGGTAGTGACGGCGGCGCTACGAGTCAGGGGCCAGGGCTAGAAGGCTGTTGAATCCGCGCTACTCTTCAACAGCCTTCTAGGGGCGACGTCTCCCACGAGCCCTCGGGGAGCGCAGGCACCCGAGTCGACGGGGCCGCCCGTCGGCGCCGCCGCCGGATCGGAGCGGTGCAGGTAGCCCGCTCGTCACACCCGACGCTTCGGGCCCAGTCACGCCACCGCGGCCCGTGGCCGACCTCTCCATCGAAGAGGTAGTTCGCGGCGTGCGCCATCTCGTGCAGGAGCGTGTCGAGCCGAGCGGCATCGTTCGCGGCGAGCATCAGGTCGGCGTGAAGGGCGACCTCGGCCACGATCCGCTGGTCGCCATTCGAGCTCGCCACCATCTGGCCCAGGCGCGACGTGAACCGATCCGAGAGTCGGATCGGCACAACAGCCGGCAGACTCCCCGAAAAGCGTGTGCGGTTCAGGTGCCGGTACAGGCGGCGCAAGTAGACGCGCTGGAGCGGGGTCGCGCAGCAGGGACCGGGGCGGCGCGAGGCGGGCGGCGGGCCCCTCACTCCCTCCCATCCCGCGACCCGCTTGCGAGCGAGCTGGTATTCCCTGCTTCGGCGCCCGGCACCACGCACGAGGTCGGCGAAGGCGAGGAGCACGTCGTCGGGCGCCTCCGCATATGCCGCATGGAGATTCAAGACCGTTCCCCGCTGCGTGAGGGACCATAGGGTGCTCCGGTTCTGGCGCAGCGAGACCTTCTTCAAGGAGCGGGCGCCGGCCGAGCGGAGCAGTTCGAGAATGTGTTCGGCAGTTCGCGGCACGTGTCACGCTTCCGGAAAGGGGCGATCAAAGATGCACAGGAGCGCCTCGCTCCTCGAGGGCCCCACATACGGTATTCTCCGCCGTCACCACAACAAGATATTGCGGCCCCGTGACAAAAACTGTTGCGCAATAGCGATACGATAGGCCAATTTCCGGAATCGACGTCGGGACCTCATACCACTTCGAAGGAGAACTCCATCATGGCAGCACGGAAGTCTGGCGCGAAGAAGGCTGTGGCGAAGAAAAAAGCCCCGGCAAAGAAGGCTCCGGCAAAGAAGGCCGCCGCGAAGAAGGCCCCGGCGAAGAAGACCGCCGCCAAGAAGGCCCCGGCGAAGAAGACCGCCGCCAAGAAGGCTCCAGCAAAGAAGACCGCCGCCAAGAAGGCTCCGGCGAAGAAGACCGCCGCCAAGAAGAAGGCCCCGGCGAAGAAGGCCGCCGCCCAGAAGAAGGCTCCGGCGACGACGGCCGCCGCCAAGAAGAAGGC
>CBDUEZ010000300.1:0-5217 GCA_965366355.1 uncultured bacterium | reverse complement strand
GGCGGGGGGTACTTTGGGCGGAGCCTGCGCCGCCTTCGGCGGCGGACGGCCCTGTTTGTTTGGGGAGGCTGCCGGTTCCTGCGGCGTCTCGAGGCTCCGCACGCCGCTTGCTCTTGCGTTCCGAAGCCCGCATGCCGGTTTCGCGCGCGGTTGACGATGGATTGACGGGGCCGGGCGATGGTGGGATCGGACCGGTCTGGTGTTCGGTGCGCCGTCGGGGGGCGGCTCCCGGCGCTGGGCTCGGTCCTTTTTTTTGCCACCGGTCCGGGCGCCCCCGATTCCTACGCCGGCTTCCGCACCCAGAACTGATACATGCCCTGGAAGGTGTCGGGGTAGTCCTGTTCGAACTCCTCCCAGGCCCGGAGATCGCACAGGCTCGCCGGATCGGGATACCGCTTCGTGAATGCCGCGCGGGCGTCTCGGGGGAGCGGGGCGAAGCCGAGGAATTCGAGCTCGAGGTCGGCGATGATCCGGGCCAGTCCCTGGGGCGTGAATTGGTGTTCCTGCGGGTGCAGCACCAGGTCGCGGAACTCGTGCAGGCTATAGAAGTCCCGCCAGCGGAGCACCGTGGCGCCCCGCGGATGGTCGGTCAGGAAGTCGATGGCGCGGTGTCGCGCGGCTCTCAGATCGTTGTCGGAGTCGCCGATCGGTTCCCCCTCGAGGAACGCGCGAAGTTCCCCCAGGAGGGTCCGGGCGCGTTCGGAGTAGAGACCGATGCGCATGAGGCCCCCGGGTCGGAGCCTGCGGAGCAGCGCCTGCCATCCCTGCACGGGATCGGCCATGTGGTGGAGCACTCCGATCGATTCGATGAGGTCGAACGTGGCGTCCCATTCGGCGAGATCGAGAATGTCGGCCTGAACGAACCCGACTCCATCGGTGCCGATCTCGAGGGTCTTTCGCATCGCGAAGGCGAGGCTGGCCGCGCTGAGGTCGACGCCGACGACGGTGCTCTCGGGTAGCAACATCTTCGTGGCGAGTGGATGGCTTCCGGTGCCGCACCCGGCCACCAGAATGCGAAGCGGTCCGGCTGGGAGTCCGTCGAGCGGACCCGAGCTCTCCGGAAACAACTCGTCCAGCAGGGCGGGCAGGGTGCGTGCCTCGTGGTAGACGGGTCGGTGCCATCGCGGATAGGGATGCGCCTCGTACATGTCCTGCACCCTGCGCGAGGTGGTATCGGCGATCGGTGCGAGAGTGGGGAGGGACTCTCGAAGCTCCGCCTCTTCTACCGGGTCGGCCACCTGCTCCTTGAGGAGCGGCCGGAGCGCTTCGGGAGACCGGCGCGGGGGGTGCTTCTCGGTCCTCGCCCTGGTGACCAGGCGCACGACTTCACCGACGCGCTCCCACTCCAGAAGGGGCACGTAGGCCGAGAGCAGACCGATGCGGATCGGGTCGTGTGGATCTTCGCCCAGCGGGCGTCCAGCCATGGCTCCCACGAGAGCCTCCACCGCCGCCACCTCGGCGTCGCCGACCGCGTGTACATAGCCCGTGAAGAAGCACTGACGCGCCACTGCGCAGATCAGCCCGAGGTCGTCCAGCCCCGGGTGGTCCCAATGGTCGGCGGCGGCCGCGAGCACCATGCTGCGCCGGACCCCGGCGACGAGGCGTTCGAAGCCGAGATCGGCGATGACGCACAATTCGAGCGTCTGGCGCGGGGTCGGGGCCGCGAGGGCCGTGTAGATGGTCGGATCGGAGAGGTCGCCGCCGGAGATGGAAAGCGGGCTGCCGCGATCGCCTGCAGAGGGCCCGGGCGGGCCCCCGTGGTCGGCGGCGTCCGCGATCAGGGGTCCCAGAATCGGGTGGCGTCGCAGGTGCACGGCCAGGGTCGGCCCCAGGAGGCGGGGACTGACGGCCTTCTGAGCGAGGCAGAGGGCAAGCATCGCGTCGAGCGCCTCGAAGGTCATCGACTCCAGGTCGCCGGCAACGGTGACCACCGAGGCGAACCGAGCCCAGAGGGCGGGGTCGGTCTCGCCGCCTCGAATGGCGGCGAGCAGAAAGTCCAGGCCGCCGCCCACGTCGCCGCGGGCGAGGGCGGCTTCGGCGCGGGCGCGTAGGGAGGGTGGCGAAGAGGGTGGGTCGACCATCGGGCGAGGGTAACTGGTGGGCGGTCAGCCGGACAGGGTTTCGAGGTGCAGTTCCCGGGCGCTCGGGTCGTTGCCGGTTACCCTCCCGGCGGGGTCTGCAAAGCACCGGCCCTCGTCGAGTCGAGGTTCTCCGGCGCGGACGCCGGCACCCGCTCCTCCGTCCACAGCGTGAGGTCACGAAGCAGGAGCTCGTTGTCGACCGAGTGGCCGATGACTACGGCGTGCCAGCGTGCGGTGGAGTCGTTGCGGACCCGAATCGGATGCACGCCCACCACGGAGTCGTTGACGGTCACCGACACCACCCCGTCGGGCCGGATCTGGAGCGCCAGGCGCTGCCATTGTTCAGGACGGAGCAGGGTGTCGATCGGGATCGCACCGACGGCCCGGTTGAGCACGGTAAACAGGATCGCGTCGGGTCGGAAATCGACCCCCTCGCCGGTGGGCCAGGTGACGCAGGCGTCCTGTCGCTTGATCCAGTCGGCATGGTTGGAGGGATCGTGGCCCGGCTCGCCGTCTCGGAGACAGAGCATGATCCGCTCGCGATCTCGTCTCTGAAACGGCCCGATGCGGAAGGTCGCCTCGAGCGTTCCGCCGCCATGAAGATCGAAGTCGTCGATCGAGGCCAGTCCGTCACCGAAACGGCCGTCGCCGTTCAGGTAGAGCGCGGGCCGACCGTCCGGTGTGTGCAGCGCGTAGGGCATCGGATCGCCCAGGCCGTACCAATAGCCCGAATCGAACTGTGGAAAGGAGTCGGAGAAGGCCAGCGTGTTCGGGGCCACCTCCTGTTCCACGTTCACCTGGACGGAGTCCTCGATCCACCCGTCGACCTGCGCCCGGATTCGGGCGCGGCCCGGGCGGTTGCCGGTGACGCGCCCGGTCGCATCGACCGAGGCGACGCCCGGCTCGGAGCTCAGCCACTGAACGGGTCGATCGAGAGCCGCGCCGTTGCCGTCTGTGACGATGGCGCCCAGGCGAACACGCTCACCACGGGCCAGCGTGGGGCCGGGAGTGGAGATCTCTACGTCTACGGCGCCGTTCCGGGCGCCGAGCCATCGAACCCGGCGGGCCACCGATCCAGCGAGATCAATCTGCCCGACGACCCCGTCTACCGGCGTTTCCACAATCAGGGCGTCACCGGACGCCGACGAGTGCAGGTACGCGAGGGCGGATCCGTCGGGGGAGCAGGTGGGCGGCCCCGCCGGCTCCAGCGACGTCGCAAGAGGAGCGAGGGAGTTCTTCAGGAAGTCCCACCGCCAGTACTCGGCGAGTCCGCCGGAAGGGATCGCGCCTAGAATCACAGCCTCGGACCCACAGAACGCCGCTACGTCGCGACTCGGGTGGGGAAGCGGGGCCTGCGCGATGCGTCGTCCGGCGGGGTCGGCGACGATCAGCGAGTCCCAGGCGGCATCGACCACAACGAGGATGTGTCGTCCGTCGGCCGACCAGTCCGCCGCGTAGTAGCCAAGGGCCCCGGTGAACAAGACTTTCCGCCGGCGAGGCTCGGTGAGGTCGACCCGGACGGCGGTCTGTCGATAGTTGGACGTGTCGGGGTGCTGGACATTGGCGAGGACCGAACGCCCCGCGGGCCCGAAGGCTCGCATCGCGTCATCTCCGCCGGTCGCCACGATCGTGTCGACCCGGCCGTCTCGGATGATGACGGCATCTGGAGCGCGGAGGCGATCGCCTGTGGTGTATCCCCCCAGGACCGGTGGCCCTCCCGGTGCGACTCCCTCGGTGTGGAAGGCCTGCAGAGCGACTCCCTCGGGCTCCTCGAAGCGCTCTCCGGCGACCCACGGATCACGACCGCCGCGATAGTCGACAGCGGTCCAGCCGGTCGTGTCCCGGATCCAGAGCGTGCCGCCACCGTAGGGAGGGGGCTCCTCCGGCGGGTTGGGTCGGAGAAGAACGAAGCCCGCCATTGCCGCCATGGCGAGGCCTGCGGCGATCCATGGCCAGCGTGGTTTGCGCGGTGTCGTCGAGACTGGCGCCTCGTCGTTTCCGGTGGCTCGGAGTGCGACGCCGAGGGTGTCGTGCGTCAGACGCAGGCGGTCGTCGCGGGTCCAGCCCACCAGGCCCCGGTTCAGGAGCTCGGAGAGAGCCCGGGTGACCTCTGCTTTGGCGAGGCCGGTTCTGGATTCGAGAATGTCGGGGTGGAGCGGCTCACCCGCGTCGGCCAATTCGGATCCCACTCGCTTCGCGGTGTCCGTCAGTTCCAGCACCCGGCCGAGCAGCGCCTCCGCCAGCGAATCGGGCAGCTCCGCGAAGGTGCCGTCGATATCTTCGGCGAGCACTCCTCTTCCCTCTGCGTCGAGCCCGAGTTGCCCCCGGTCCCGCATTCCCTGCAATAGCTCGATGATGTGGAGCGGCGAACCACCCGAGACCAGGTGAATGCGTTCCGCGAGGACGGCCAGGAGGGCGGGATCGGCCTCGCTCAGCAAGAGGGTGATCATCTCCTGCACCTCGGGCGGGCTCAGCGGATCGAGGCTGAGCAGGGTCGCAGAGCCCTGGTCGGCGGCGTCCAATAGCGCCGTGAGGCCACCCGACGTATCGGAACCGTTCGTGTCTCGACACGTCCAGATCATGAGAGCGCGCGTCCCTTTCAGTTGCCGGAACGCTCGCAGAAGAACCAACGCCGACGCTGGGTCGGCCCAGTGGGCGTCGTCGATCACCAGCAGAACCGGCGCCTCGTCGGCGACCGAGTCGAGGAGGTCGGCGAGGGCGTCGGCGAGCGTCGTGGGGCGGGGGACAGGCCCGGCCGTGTCGCCCTCCGACGGAACGAGGCTTCGGAGCACCTGCGCGGAGGCGGAACTGCTTCCGGCGGCACCCGGTCTCCTCAGGAGGTCGGCAACCACGGTGGCCACCACTCCGAAATCGAGCGTCGTTTCGGTCCGCACGGCGCGAGCTTCGACGATCGCGCTTTCGTCGACCTCGACGTGTCGAATGGCCTCTCCGGCGAGGGCCGTCTTTCCGATCCCCGTGGGCCCCACGAGTCCGACTACCCGGGGTCGGCCGGCCAGAGCGCTGCGCCACGCCTCCATGATGACCGAGAATTGCTCGGAACGCCCCACAAAATCGGGAACGAGGCGTTCACCCGGATCGCCGTACGCCGCCCGGTGGAGCAATCGAACGCGCTCCT
>CBDUEZ010000299.1:0-5238 GCA_965366355.1 uncultured bacterium | reverse complement strand
GGATCGTGCTGGTCGACGTCGAGGTAGACGCTCAGCACGGGGAGATCACGAAGTTCGCGGTAGAGTTGGACGAGTCGAGCGCGGTCGAGCATGGGCTATCCTCTCGGGTTGGTGATGACGGAACGCCTACTCCTTCATTCCCCATGAGCCGAGCGGAGTTCCGCTCAAAGGGGTGTACCCGTCGGGGGGTTCGACACCGTCGCGGACCGCCGCTAGCTTCCCGGCCATGAAAGTATTGATCGTAGGCGGCGGCGAGGTCGGATTCCATCTCGCCCGCCGACTGTCCGAAGAGAATCAAGACGTCATTCTCATCGAATCGGACCCGGAACGGGCCGATTTTGCATCGCAACAGCTCGACGTCCTCACCATCACCGGAAACGGCGCTTCGCTCCCCGTTCTGGAGCGGGCCGGCGTGCGAGGGGCGCGTATGCTCCTGGCCGTCACGAGCCAGGACGAGGTCAATCTGATCGCCTGCCTCGCGGCGTCGAGGATGGGGGTGCGCTATACGATCGCCCGCATCTCGAACCCCGAATACTACACGAGGGGCTCGGTCCTCTCCCGCGAGGCGCTGGGCATCGATCTGCTCATCAATCCGGAGCGGGAGTGCGCTCTCGAGACGTACCAGCTCCTTCAGAGCGCGGCGGCGTCGGATGTGGCGCAGTTCGCCGACGGACGGGTGCAACTGCTCGGAATCGTGGTGCGAGAGGGAGCACCGGTCGCTGGAAAAACGCTCGCCGAAACCGGGCAGGCTCTTCGCGACTTCCACTTCGTGACCGCCGCGATCGTGCGCGACGGACAGACCATCATTCCGCGAGGCGATGACCGCATCGACGCGGGCGACCTCATCTACCTCCTGGCCCCCACCAGCGAGGTGCAGAGCATTCCGCCTCTGGCCGGATACGAGCGGCACCCCCTGCGCCGGGTCATGATTGCCGGTGGCAGCACCGAGGGGGAGTACCTCGCCCAGCTTCTGGAGGAGCATGGAATCGAGTGCACGATTCTCGACAATGATCGGCGCCGCTGCGTCGAGCTCGCCGAGCGTCTGCCAAAGTCGCTGGTACTCCATGCCGACGCGACCGACCTCGAACTCCTGGAGATGGAGGGCGTCGCCGGATTGGACGGGTTCGTCGCGGCGACGGGGCACGACGAGACGAACATGCTCAGTTCGCTCCTGGCCAAGACGGTCGGGGCACGGAAGGTGGTGAGCCTGGTCAACAAGTTCGACTACCTCCCGATCGTGACGAAGGTGGGCATCGACGCAGCCGTCTCTCCGCGCATGGCCACCGTCAATGCGATCCTGCGCTACGTGCGCCGGGGACGGGTGATGACGGTCGCCGCCCTGAAGGGAATCGACGCCGAGGCCATCGAGTTCAATGTGGGTCCGGGCACACGGGTCGCGGGCAAGGCGCTGAAGGACCTTCACTTCCCGAAGGGATCGCTGATCGGCACGATCCTGCGGGGCGACGAGATCATCATCCCGCGGGGTGACGATCAGATCCTCGAGGGTGATGAGGTGATCGTGTTCGCCCTCCCCGAGGCGATTTCGGAGATCGAGCGCCTCTTCGCATGACGATCGTCTCATGATGTCGCTCCGCAACGTGATCAGCGTCGTCGGACTTCTGCTGGTCTTCGTCGGCCTCTCCATGCTGAGCGCATTCGGTGTGTCCCTTCTCTACGGCGACGGCGACTCGCTTGCGCTGCTTCTCGCCGCGGCGGTGACGGTCGTGTCGGGCGCCGTCGCGTGGCGGCTCACGGGGGTCGAGGGCGATCTGTCGGCCCGCGAGGGCTACGCGATCGTCACCTTCGCGTGGACGGCCACGGCGGTCTTCGGGGCCCTTCCCTACCTGTTCACGGGCACGATTCCGTCGTTTTCGGCCGCCGTCTTCGAATCCATGTCGGGGTTCACGACCACGGGGGCGACCGTGTTCACCGAGATCGAATCGCTCCCCCATGGGATCCTGTTCTGGCGTGCCACGACCCATTGGCTCGGGGGCATGGGCATCATCGTGCTTGCGATCGCGGTGCTTCCGTACCTCGGAGTCGGCGGCATGCAGCTCTTCAAGGCCGAGGTGCCCGGGCCGACGCCGGAGCGACTACGCCCTCGCATCGCCCAGACCGCCAAGCTCCTCTGGCTCGTCTATGTGGGACTCACGGGGGCCCAGGTTCTTCTCTACATCGTCGGCGACATGGGGGTTTTCGACGCCATCACCCATTCGTTCGCCACGTTGGCGACGGGCGGGTTCAGCACAAAGAACGCTTCCCTCGGGCACTTCGAATCACCTTACATCCAGTACGTGACGATCTTCTTCATGTACTTGGCCGGCATCAACTTCACGCTCCACTTCCGGGCTGCGGCCGGGCGCCTGGACTACCTGCGCGATGTGGAGTGGCGATTCTTCACGACGCTCATTCTGGCGGTCACGGGACTGATCGTGGTCGTGAACCTCACCATGGGCACCTACGGGTGGCGCGCGATGGAGGTCGCCGTGCGCGACGGTCTGTTCACGGTCGTATCGCTGGTCACCACCACGGGTTTCGTCACGGCCGACTACGAGGGGTGGGTGCCGGCTGCGCAGATGCTCCTGTTCGCGATGCTGTTCGTGGGGGGCATGGCCGGGTCGACGGGGGGAGGCATGAAGTCCGTGCGGATCCTGCTTCTGCTCAAGCAGAGTGCGATGGAACTCCGCAAACACCTGCACCCCCGCGCGATCATGCTCGCTCGGGTAGGGCGGCACGTGGTCCCCGAGCACGTTCTCGCCAACGTCATCGGGTTCGTGATCCTCTACCTCTTCATCTTCCTGGCCGGGGCGGTCGTCATGACGTTCTTCGGTATGGACATCCTCTCGGCCGTGGGGGCGAGCGCTGCCACCGTCGGGAACGTCGGACCGGGGCTCGGTGAGGTCGGAGCGACCGACAACTACGGATGGTTGTCGGGTCCGGCCCTCGGAGTGCTCAGCTTCCTGATGCTCGTCGGGCGGCTCGAGATCTACACGGTCCTGTTGCTCTTCCTCCCGCAGACCTGGAAACGCAGGAGTGGGCGCAGGGTGAACTGAGCCCGGTCGCCCGTCGCTCGGCTACCGAACCAACCGAACCATCGAACCTGCAACGAGTGCCGAACTCCGGTGGTTCACCGCGTGCCGAACAGCCGGTCGCCGGCGTCGCCCAATCCCGGGAGAATGTAGCCGTTTTCACTCAGTTCCCGGTCGAGCGCCGCAGCGAGCACGGGCACATCGGGATGGTCGACCTGCATGCGGCGCACACCTTCCGGGGCCGCCACGAGGCAGAGGAACCGGATCGAGGCCGCGCCCCGTCTCTTGAGACCGGCCACGGCCGCGGAGGCCGACCCACCGGTCGCCAGCATCGGATCGAGCACGATGAAGTCCCGACCTTCGGGATTTGGCGGGATCTTGAAGTAGTACTCCACAGGCTCGAGGGTCTCCTCGTCGCGGTAGAGTCCCACATGTCCGACCCGCGCGCCGGGGATCAGCGAGAGCACGCCCTCGACCATGCCGAGGCCTGCACGAAGGATCGGGACCAGGACCAGCTTTTTGCCCCGGATGCGGTGCGCCGGTGCCTTCTCGAGCGGCGTCGTGATCTCGACCTCTTCGGTCCTGAGGTCCCGCGTCGCTTCGTAGACCATGAGCATCGCGATTTCATCGACGAGTTCCTTGAACTCCTTCGTCGGTGTGGTGCGCGCCCGCAGATACGACAGCTTGTGCCGAATCAGGGGGTGGTCGACCACCTGCAGGTTCGGGTGTTCGCCGGCATCAGCCATGGCCCTCTACCTCTTGATCCGTTCGCCGCGGTCCTCGTGCCGGAAGATCCAGGCCGCAAGTCGGCCGGGCCGGAGGTCGCCCGTCTCATCTCCGAAGTCGTGATCGCCACGCGACCCGGCCTCGAGCCCCGGACGGCCAGCGATCTCGTCGCGAAGACCCGCGCAGCGCTCCCGCCAGTGGGCCCAGTTGGAGGCGCGGAGATCGACCCACCCGGCCTCGACGACGCGCGGATGGTCGGCGGGGAGTCCAGGCTCCGGGGGCACTTTCACGGTCGAGCCGCGCAGAAGCTCCGTCCCCGACGGGAGCAACACGGGGAGCCCGATCGACAGGATCCTCTGTCGAAGGTCGGCATCACCCTCGAGCAGCGCCTGCGACGACCGCGCTGTCTCATCGGGATCGAGGGCGGCCGCCGCGCCGAGCGTACCGAACAGGCGCCTCAAGATGTCGGCCTCGTACAGGAGCTTCGAGAGTCGGGGCGGGCCCAGCATTTCATAGGCGACGGCGTCGTGGCCATGCCTCGCCTGAAGCTCGTCCATGTGGCTGAGCACTCGGCTCCGGAGCATACCGGCGCGGTAGGTCGGCCCCATCGTCGCCGCATCGAGCGCCGCCACCACGTCTTTCCCGGTGGGGTGCGACCGAATCTCGCGCACGACGTTTTCGGCGATCTCTTCGGGGGTCACGAACTCCATCAGTCCGAGGGCCGTGAGGGTCTCGAACTCGGCGGGACTGAAGAGCCCGTTCTCGCCCGCGTCGAGATAGACGCCCTCCAGGGGACCCTCGACCTCGGTCCAAGCGCCTGAGACGTCGTCGGAGAAGGCCTCGCTCAAGGCAACGGGGCCGACCGCGTCGGTTTTCGGAATGGGTCGTCCTCCCTTTCGCACGGGGCCCACCCCGATCGACTTCCACGAAATGGCCGCCGTGGGCTTGATCTCCTTGACGGCCGGGGCACCCGGCGTGCGCGCCATCAAGAAGAGAAGCAGGGTGTGCGCGCCGGCGAGCGAGGCCTTCGCGAGCAGCACCCGACTCGGTCGCTCCTCGGAGTGGGTGAAGGGAATGTTGAGGCCCATTCCCCCCGTGCCGGCCGTGCCGACCTTCACGTAGATCGCCGTCCCGGCCTGTTTCATTCCTTCGAGGGCGATCTGGACGTGTCGAATCAGCTGGGGCAGGTAGAGCGTGGCCAGATGGCGCTCGACCGCCTCGGAATCGGCCCGACCCGCGGCGGCCTGGTCCCGCAGTTCCTGGGCCGACAGGAAGGCGTTCTGGTAGGCGAGCGCCCCCGCGGTGTTGATGCAGTCGACGATCACGTCCGGGCGTTCGTCCAGGAGCAGACGTCCCAGCGACGAGCGCTCGAGGACCTCGCTCGTCAACTCGCCGTACACCTCGTCGACCAGGTGACTCCGGGCCTGGGGGTCGGCCAGAACGTCGCGGCGCGAGCGACCCTTGAGCGAGTCGGGCACGAAAA
>CBDUEZ010000298.1:0-5273 GCA_965366355.1 uncultured bacterium | reverse complement strand
CCGACCCGTTGAGGGCGCTGAAGGCGGAGTAGAAGGGCGCCCCTACCGCGCGTCAGGTTCGATCAGAATCCGCGCGAGCCTCGGCTCGAGCTCGCGTAGTCTGACCTCTACGTCGTCGATCGCTCGAGCCACCCCGTCGCCGTCCAGCTCGGGGAGGAAGCGAACGTCGAGCGCCAACAGGATCTCGTCGGGGCCAAGATGAATGGCTCGGGTGCGCACCACCCGAGTGACCTGCGGGTGCGCGCCGACCAGCCCCTCGACCCGCTCGAGAAGTCTCGGGTTGACGCTCTCACCCACCAGGAGCGCGCGGGTCTCGACCGAGAGAAAGACGGCCACACCGGCCAGGATCAGACCGATCACGATCGACGAGACGGCGTCCAGGATCGGAAGTTGAAGGGCGCGCGAGAGGTAGACGCCGAGGAAGGCCACCACGACCCCGAGCAGCGCCGCCGCGTCTTCGGCAATCGGCACGAAGACCCTCGGGTCGGCGCTCGCCCGCAGACGGGTCAGGAAGGAGCCCTCGTGACCCGCAGCCTTCAACTGCTTGAGCGCCACCCGCAGGGCGTAGGCCTCCACCACGAAGGCGATCCCGAGCACCGAGTAGTTCCAGATGGGATCGGTCGGAATCTCGGGATGGCTGAGGTGCGCGAGCCCCTCGTAGAGGCTGAAACCGCCTCCCAGCCCGAAGAGGATCATCGCGACGATCAGGCTCCAGAAGTACATCTCCGGAGCATAGCCGAAGGGGTGGGTCGTGTCGGGACCCCGCTGGCTCCTGCGATTGCCGAACAGCAGCAGAGCCTGGTTTCCGCTGTCGGCCACGGAGTGGATCCCCTCGGAGAGCATCGCCGAACTTCCCGTGACTCCGGCCGCCACGAACTTCGCCACGGCGATGATCGAGTTGGCGATCAATGCGGCGACGACCGCGCGAGTGCTGCCCTGTGCCATCAGAAATCACTCGGAAACGAGATCTCGAACGCGCAGCGGGGGCGGGGCTCCCGCTCGCAGACTTCGACCACAACCCCCCCGGTGGTGCGTTCGACCAGCGACTCGGCCAGCCCACACACGCGGGCATCGCCCGCCGTCACCGCCGACAGCGGGCACGAAAACCCCTCGATCTTCCAGTGGTCTCCCTCTCTGAGAACTTCGACCGACCCGCCGAGACTGCGCAGGACCTCCGCGGCCGCCCGGACCCTTTTCTCCGCAGATCCACCCGCGGGTGTGGCCGCCCGGGCCCCGACTTCGGCCAGGACCTTCTGCACGCGCTCCGCGCCGTCGGTCTCATCGAGAACCGCCAGGAGGCCTTCGAGCACGAATACGTACGCCTTCGGAAACAACTCCTCCGCGTCGGGAGACAGGGCGTACACCGATGCCGGCTTCCCCCCGGTCCCGCGGCGGACGGCGCGTTGAACCACCATGCCGTCTCGTTCGAGGGCGGCGAGGTGACCCCGGATCGCATTGCCCGTCACTCCGATCTCGTCGGCGATCTCCTGGACCGTACGATCCGACCGAAGTAGGAGCTCCAGCACGTCTTGCCGCGTGCCTCCGACGAGGCGTTCGAGCCAACGGGGTTGCGGGTCCAATTGCGTGCCGGTGTGAGGGGGGCGGTGGGCGTGGAATCCGATACCCGCCCCGGCGTGTTGGCGTTCCGTTTGGTCAATGTCCATAAGGAATACACCATTACACAAGTAAATGCTTGACAAACTAGAAAAAGAGAGCCAGAATTCCGGCGCAGTCCACGTTCACACCTTTGATACTGTTCACCTGAAAGAGGAGAGTCCCATGAACCGCATTCCCTTGATGTTGCTCGTTTCGTGCCTTCTGCCCATCCCCCGCGCATCGGCCGCGCAGACCCTGAACGACGCCGAGATCGCCCACATCGCCGTGACCGCCAACCAACTCGACATCACCGGGGCGGAGCAGGCGCTCGAGAAGTCGTCGAACGCGGCTGTGCGGTCGTTTGCGGCCACCATGATCCGCGATCACGAGGGGGTCATCGAGCAGGCCGCCGCGCTGGCCTCGCGACTCGGGGTCACGCCGCAAGAGAATGAGACGAGTGCCTCGCTTGCGCGTCAGGCGTCGGGGGTGCGCGAACGTCTGGCGGTCATGCACGGCTCCGACTTCGATGCCGCCTACATGCACAACGAGGTCGCGTACCACGAGGCGGTGATCACGGCGGTGGAATCGACGCTCGTGCCGAACACGACGAACGGGGAACTGAAGCAACTCCTCGAAGCCGTGGTGCCCGCCCTGCGTGCACATCTCGACCACGCGCGTCGGCTGAGTGCCGAGCTCTCCGCGCGATGAGTCGCAGAGGTGCATTCGAGATGCTCAAGATCCTGTGGGCGGGCCCGCTTCTTGTGGCGTGTACGGGAGACGTCGCCGGCGATGCCGCGTCGGGCCCGCCCCGGACCCACACCGTCGAGATCCGGGACATGGCGTTCCACCCGGCCGACATCCGGGCGCGTCCGGGTGACACCATCGTCTGGACCAACGCCGACTTTCTGCCCCACACCGCGACCGACCCCGATTCGGCATGGACCTCACCGCCCCTCGCTCAGGGCGAGAGTTGGCGAATGGTCGTCGGTGGCTCGGGGGCCGGGACCTACATATGCGCCTTCCATCCGGTGATGGAGGCCCGCCTCACGATTGATCCTCAACCCTCAACCGGGGAATCATCATGAATCGCTGGACTGTGGTACCCCTGGCGGTCGCCTGCGCGGCGATCGTCCTGGCTGGCTGCGACGATCTTCCGACGTCGGGCGAACCGGGCATCCCGCCTCCGGATCCCCAGGACGTCTTCCGCTTCGAGACCTTCGGCAACGAGACCTGGTGGACCGATACCCTGGCCATGAACCAGGTCATCCAGGGAGCCGTGGATCCGCTGACTGCGCTCGCGGTGGGACTCAAGGTGGACGCGGATGCGCTCCCAGAGGGGATCCTGGGGCAGGTCGATCTCTCCGACCCCGCGACGACCGTCGAGTTGATTCGCCTCAACGCGGTGGTCGGGGTGCAGGGCGAGGTCGATGACGCCGGCAATCTCACCCGAATGGGAATCACCTGTGGGCTCTGCCATTCCACGGTCGACAACTCCGTGATGCCAGGGATCGGAAGCCGACTCGACGGATGGCCGAACCTCGACCTCGACCCGGGGCTCATCGTCTCGCTGTCTCCGTTCTTCCAGAGCCCCGCTGCCCAGGCGGTGCTCACGTCCTGGGGGCCGGGAATGTTCGATCCTCGCTTCAACATCGACGGGATCAGCGACCCGGTGGTGATCCCGCCGGCCTACGGGCTGGATGGTGTCGCCCTCGAGACCTTTACGGGCGACGGCCCGGTCTCGTATTGGAATGCCTATGTCGCGGTGACCCAGATGCATGGTCACGGAGACTTCGAGGATCCCCGCATTGGGGTGGCGGTGGATTGGCACGAAGACCGGGTGTCGCCGCTACTCCAGCCTCTCCTCGAGTATCAGCTGAGCCTGGCGGCACCGGCGCCTCCTGCGGGGTCGTTCGACCCTGAAGGCGCGCAGCGTGGTCGTCAGGTGTTCGAAGCGGAGGGCTGTGCCGATTGTCACACGGGCCCTCTCCTGACCGATGCGGCGGTGAGACTCCACCTGCCGGCCGAGACCTGCATGGATCCCACCCTGGCCCAGCGGGCAGGAACGGGGATGTATCGTACGACCCCCCTGCGGGCCTTATGGCAGCACGCTCCCTACTTCCACGATGGGAGTGCGGAGACGCCCGCGGCGGTGGTGGATCACTACGTGTCGTGTCTGGGTCTCGAGCTCATCCCCCAGCGGCGGGCCGATCTCATCGAGTATCTCAAGAGTCTCTAGCGCGTCTGGGCCGGGTGGTCGCGTCTCTGGCGGTGGAGAGACGCGGCCTCCCGCGCTTTCGGCCGCTCGGTCACGCCCGCCTCGTTTCCGACTCGTTTCCCCCTGCCACCCCCCGAACCAGTCCCTCGACCCGCTTCGGGTCTCCCGATATCCGCACGTCGGTCGCGGCCCCACCCGACAGCCTCTCGGCGACGCCTTCCAGAGTCCCCTCGATCTCTACGTCTGAGGCGTCGGGACGCCCATCGGAAGCGACGAGCGACGGTCCTTCGATGCGGAGCGTGTACCACTCTTCGTCGAGGTAGAGTCCGATGATCGTCGGCGGAAGGTCGCCATGATAGCGACGCTGAAGTGACACGACGAACCATCGCGCGCTCACGCGGTCATCGCCGGGCGCGCCCATGAAACGGGCTCCGAAGCGACCCAGTTCGAGCAGGGCCGGCCGCACCGCCTCGCCGTCGGTGGTGAGGGCCCAGGCTCGCTTGCCGTCGGACGACCGGCGCACGCGCTCGACCAGCCCACTCGATTCGAGCTCGCGCATACGCTTGGCCAGCAGGTTGGTCGTGATGCCCGACAGCGCGCGCTGCAATTCCGAGTACCTCCGCGCACCCAGGAGCAACTCGCGCAGGATCAGCATCGTCCATCGTTGGCCGATCAGATCGAGCGCCTTCGCGATGCCGCAAAACTGTTGGTACGTTTTCACTTTACTTTCTGGTAGTGGGTGTTACTGTACAATCGGATAGTAACTCGCAACGCTGGCCCACAGAACCATGGACTTCGCACTCGTCGGTTTTCTCACCATGGTCGCCTTCGTGGTGGTGGCCCTCGTGGCGCTCATCGAACGGCTGCCCGACGAGGCGCGCGCGGGGAAGGGCTGGCTGGCGCGCCACCCGCGTCGTTTCGCGGCCGCCTGGCTGTTGGGGACTGCCGCGCCGACTCTCGCCGGGCTACTCGCACCCGTCGGCCCGATCCCGCCGCCCGTCTTCATGGCGCCGATCCTGGTGGCGGCGGTCTGGTTCGGGCTGTCCCGGCTCGGTGGTCACCTCGCGGCCGCGACGCCCATCGTCGTTCTCACCGGCTTCCAGGCGTTTCGATTCCCGCTCGAGCTCGTGCTCCACGAGTGGTCGCAGACCGGACTCGTTCCGCCCCAGATGACGTGGACCGGCGCCAACATCGACATCGTCGCGGGCCTGGTCGCCCTGGTCACGATCCCCGTGGTGCGTCGCTGGCCTCGGGCCGGCTGGATTCCGACGGTCGTGGGCACGGTCCTGCTCGCGAATGTGATCCGGGTCGTGGTCACTTCCTTTCCGGGACCGCTCCAGAGATTCCCCGAGCCGATCCTGCTGCCGACCATGTTCCCCCACGTCTGGATCGCGACGGTGTGTGTCGCGGGGGCCGTGGCCGTGCACGTGCTCGCGTGGCGGGCATTGCTGGGGTCACATGA
>CBDUEZ010000297.1:0-5292 GCA_965366355.1 uncultured bacterium | reverse complement strand
CCCTCCGACCTCCGGAACATCATGGTGCCGCGGGGCACGCCGGGCCGCATCGCGAAGCCGTTGTTCAGCTCGAAACCGAAGGCCGCCGCGAGTTCGTGCGCCGCACCCGGGAAGGGCATGTGGTCGGCGATCAGAAGGAGGGCGCCGCCCCCTTCCACCCAGGCGCGCACGGCCCCGATTTCCTCGGTGGAGAAGGCCGAGGGTGTGGGCCTCGACCAGTTCCCGTCGTTGCGCGGGTGGAGGGCGTTGGCGATCACCAGCAGATCGATACCCGCCAGCGCCTGCGCCGAAAACGCATCGCGCAGCGGCTCGATGCGGTACCCGTCGGCGCGGACGAGCTGGGCGAAGGTGCCGAAGCGGCCCTCGATGGTGTGGAAGTTCAGATGGCCCTCGTCGAGCGCGATCAGAGGCCCGGAGCCCGGAGCGAAGGCCGGGCTCTCCACCCGCGGCACGAAGTCCGGGTCGCCGAGCTGCTGGGCGGCGGCGAGGGCAGGGAGGACGGCGAACGCGACGAGCAGCAGTGCGACCGACCATGCCCATGCAGCGCGGGCAGTCGGCGATGTCCAAGCAGCCCGCGCCGGCGTCACCGTGCTCACCGGCCCCCTCCGAACACCACCACGCCGTCCTTCAGCACCAGCTCCACCTCGCGCAGCGCGCGGATGTCGGTAAGGGGGTCGCCGTCCACGAGCAGGAGGTTGGCGCGCTTGCCCACCTCCACCGTGCCGAACTCGTCGCCTGCCCCGATCCAGCGCGCGCCGTTGATCGTGGCGGCCTCGAGAATGCGCGCCCGCGGCACCCCGGCCTCCTCGTACACCTCGAGCTCGTTGTTGAGGCGCCCACCGTCCGTGCCCGCGAGCAGCGGTACACCCGCCTCCACGGCTCGCCGCACGACGGCCTTCAGGCCCTCGTAGCCGTCGCGCGCGCGGTCGAACGACTCCAGGCTGACGGCGGTGCGGAGGGACGGCTGGCGGCGGTGCACGAAGAGGGTGGGATCGATGGCGGTGCCGGTCTCGGCCAGCCGCTTGATCAGCGCCGTCATCTCCGGCGACTCCACATCGATACCCGTCCAGTCCACCTGCATGCGGGACACCCGGTCCACCCCCGAGTCGAGCGTCTCGCCGCGTCCGTCGGGCAGCTCGGCGGGGTCGAGGAAGTCCTTCCAGATACGGATGTGGCTGAAGCCGTCGATGCCGGCGTCGAGCGCCTCCGTCCAACTCGTGCGCACCCCCACATGCCCGGTCACGGGGAGTCCCAGGGCATGCGCTTCCTTCACGACCGCGGCGAGGACCTCGGGCTCGAGCAGAAAGTAGGCCTTGAACGCGTCGACCCCCTGGTCGGCGAGCCCCCGCACCAGGGCCGCGGCCGCCGCGGGGTCTTCGATGGAGACGTCCACCATCGGGTGGTAGCCGCCCCATCCGTCGATCAGCGGCCCCGTCGAGTAGATCTGCGGCGAGGGCAGGATGCCGAGCGCCGCTGCGTCCTTGAAGTCCATGCCATCGGCGATCGCCACACCGGGCTCGCGCACTGCCGTCACTCCATTGCGCAGCAGCGTCGGACCCTGGGTCGACTGCCAGTAGTGCCCGTGATTGTCCATGAGCGAGGGCAGCAGGGTGCGCCCTTCGCCTGCGATCACCGGGACCCCGGGCGGGGCCTCCACCGGACCGGTGCCCACCGCGCTGATACGTCCATCGGTCACGACCACATGCGCCCCCTCGATCACCTCGTCGCCGCCGGTGGCGGGGAAGAGTCGCACATTCGTGATCACCAGATCGTCGGGCACTTCGGCGGCCCGCTCGAAGGGGGCCGACACCGGAATGGGGGTGCGCGCACCGGTGGCAGGATCAATGCGATAGAACCGGCGGGCGTTGGCCATGATCAGATCGCCCCCGGGCTCGAACACGAGCTCGCTCTGGCCGAAGGGGAAGTGCGTGATCTCGCGGGCCGCGGCTCCGCCCGTCGACACCATCACCCGCTCTACGCCGTTCATCCTCTGCACCCAGGCACGGGTGCCACCATCCGCGCTCCAGGCCACACTCGTCTCGCGCTCGGGCGTGTCGGTGAGCCGGGCGGGGCGCCGCGAGTCGAGGTCGAGGACGAAGAGGTCCGTGCCCTCGTAGCGCCCGGTCTCCAGCAGCAGTTCGTCGCCCGCGGGGGAGAGGGCGAACGACCACTCGTGCCAGCCCTGGGTGAAGGTGAGCTGCTCGAGGTCCGAGCCGTCGGGGCGAATACGCCAGAGATGGGCGTCGTACTGCGACATCTGGCGCACGAAGTAGATGAAGTCGCCTGCGGGATCGAAGTCGATCTGGAGAATTTTGCCCCCTGATCCGGACCCGGCTCGGGTGTCGAGCACGATCTGGTGGAGGCCGGTGGCCATGTTCCTGAGCAGCAGCCGGGAGCCTCCCTCCAGATGCTCGCTGTAGGCGAGGAACCGCCCGTTGGGCGACCACGCCGGGTGGCGGTCCCAGCTCTGCCCGCGGGTGATCGGCGTGGCCTCGCCGCCCTCGATGGGCACCACGAAGATGTCGCCGAGCACGGAGAGGGCGAGGGTGGAGCCGTCGGGGGAGGGCGCCGGACTGCGCGCGCCGACATCCACGTGCACCGTCTCCATGATGGGCGCCGGGGGGGCGGCCTGTTGGCGTGCGGCGTGGACGGGCGCCGAGGCCAGGGCCAGGGCGAGCGTCGGTGCCAGTATCAGGGCCGGTACACGGTCCAAGGCCAACCCCGGAAGTCCTCGCAGTCGTGCTTCAAGTCCTTCAGCCATCTCGAGCTCCCAGGGTCAGGTGATCGCCCCGCCCCGGCCCCGCCGCCCCGACCGTTGCGCCGAGGCATCGTAGCGACTGACCCGAACCGCCGGGAAGGCCCGACGCCGAGGAGGCCGTGCCTCCACTCGACCGTCTGCGGAAACGGGGCAGCACCCGACATCCCGCGTTCACGTGAAAGAGCATCACCGCGGCCGTCATGCTCCCCCAACCGGGTACCGCGTCGGGCTCGAGCGCCGCGATCCGCCCCACGATCTCCTGGCGGACCGGGCCAACGACTCTGGAATCGACCTGCTGGACCCATGGTTCGCCACCGGAGCCGTTGCATGACACGTGCTTCGGACCAAGAAAAGTCGTTCGGATCAGATCCACTTCCCGAATGGAGCGCGCCCCGGTCAGCCCGGCTGCCCCTGCTGCAACGGCAGTCCCAGCCGCTCCACGATGGCGCGGAATCGGGGGTCGTCGTGCAGCGGCCAGAACGCGGCCGAGCAGCCGATGACCGGCAGGTTGGCGTCCCGCACGTCGACGGCCCGTTCGAGCCACTCCAGCGCCGGCTCCCACTCCTCCGCCAGTGCGTAATACTCGGCAATGCTGACCGTGTAGGTGCGACGCCAGCGGGAGGCGAGCGCGTCGGCGGCCCGCCGGAATCCCTCGTGCGGTCCACCGTCACGGAGCCCTTCGTCCATGGCCGCGACGGTCGCGAGGTCGCCCCGTCTCTCGTGGCGCGCTCGCGTGACTGCGAGGGCTTCCTCGTGGCGGCCGAGTTGATGGAGTGCGATCCGCCACGGTGCGTGGGCCAACCCCGTCGCCGGGTTCAACGCGGGGTGAGCCCCCAGCGCCTCGATCGCCTCCTGAAAGCGGCCCGTGTTCACGAGTTGCATCGCGGCCATCCCCAGGAGCAAGGGGTCGAGGGGGTCGAGCTCCACGGCGCGTCGGCGGTGCTCGTCGGCCTCCTCCCAGTGCCCCCGGAAGACCAGCGCCTGCGAGAAGAAGATGTGGGTCGAGGCGTTGTTCGGATCGGCCTGCAGCGCACGGCGGTAGGCCGCGAAACCGGCCTCCCACTCCCACTCTCGCCACACCAGGAAGTCCGCATAGGACTTGTCGGCCTCGAAGAGCTCCGGATCGAGCTCCCTCGTCCGGTCGTAGAGCCGGCGGACCACCGAATTCGTCGAGTCCGTCGGGAGCAGGTTCAACTGGGAGCGGCTGCTCCAGACGCGCGCGAGCTCGAGGTAGGCGGGCGCATAGGTCGAATCCAGCGACAGCGCGCGCTCGAGGTGCTGTTCTGCCAAGTCGACGTCGGCTGGCGTGAACTGACGCAGATGGTGCCTGCCCCGCAGCACCAGTTCGTATAGCTGGGGATCGACGGTCGGGCGCTCGGCGAGGTGGGCTTCGGCCTGTGGGGAAAGCACAGTCCCGATCTCGGCCGCGATGCGGCCGGAGACGTCGCGATAGAGGCCCAGCACGCTTTGGACTGGCTCCGAGAACGAGCCCGCCCAGAGCGCCACGTCCGAGTCTCGCCCATAGAGGCTCACGTCTACGCGGACGCTGTCCCCCTCGCGCCCTACGACAGGCTGGAGCAGCGCGTCCACGCCGAGGGAGTCGGCGATCGCACCGATCGAGAGCTCGGAGCCGCGATAGCGGAGCACGGACTGCCGTGCGGACACGGCGACGCCCGCCCGCTGGAGCTCGAGCACGAGCGCCTCGTGGACACCGTCCACGAAATAGTCCTGCTCGGGGTCTCGGGTGAGGTTCGACGCCGGGAGGACGGCGATGACCTCGATCGCGGGCGCTGCGGCTTGCTGGGTGGCCCACCAGCCCACGAGCGAAAGCGCGACCACCCCGAAGAGCGAGCCCGCGCGCAACACCCAACGGCGGCGTGCTTCGTGGCGCCTCTCGTCCGCTCTCGCTCGCGCCGTGATCGCTTCGCTGAGTCCCGCCGCGAGTTCCGCGGCCGTCGACCAGCGCTCGTCCGGGTCCTTGGCGAGAGCCCGCCCGATCACGCGGTCGACGCCTGCGGGAAGCTCGGGCACGCGTCCCCGTACCGACGGCACCGGGCCCGCGATATGGCCGGCAACGACCGCATGCGTCGACGACCCCGTGTACGGGGGTTCTCCCACCAGCATCTCGTACGCAACGCATCCCAGGGCGTAGACATCGGTGCGGGCATCCTCGGTCGCCTCGCCTCCGGCCTGCTCCGGGCTCATGTACGTCGGCGTCCCGATGGCGACTCCGGTGCGGGTGAGGCGGTCGCCCCCGGCGGCGTTCACCGCGCGCGACACTCCGAAGTCCGAGACGAGCGCGTGTCCCCCCTCCAGCAGGATGTTCTCCGGCTTGACGTCCCGGTGGACGATGCCCGCCTCGTGTGCGCGAGAGAGTGCGTCCGCGACCTCGGACACGAGACGCACCGTCTCATCCAGTGGGAGTGGCCCGCCGCGGGTGAGGCGCTCCCGAAGCGTCTCGCCCTCGACGTACGGCATCACGAAGTACAGGAGACCGTCGGCGTCGCCCGAGTCGAACAGGGGGAGGATGTTTG
>CBDUEZ010000296.1:0-5295 GCA_965366355.1 uncultured bacterium | reverse complement strand
GACGGGGGTGGGCCGCGAGGCGGGGGATGGGCTGCGAGGCGGGGCTGGGTTGGCCGGGCGGCTGGCGCGGGCCGGGGGATGAGCGTCGGCGGCGGCTGGCGCGGCTGGCGCGGGCCGGGGGATGAGCGTCGGCGGCGGCTGGCGCGGGCGAGGCGGCGGGGCGCTGACAACCGCTCACGACCCGCTGCGGACGGCTGCGATTGAGCGGTTTCCCGCTCTATTCGCTGATAGCAGCGCAATCGCACCGAGACGGCCGAGGCCTGTTGATCGGTTCTCAGCGCATGGAGACGAGAACCGATCATTTGCTCGACAAGAACGGGGCCCGTGTTCGGTTTGCGGCTCGGTGACCCTTGCGGCCCCATCACATCTGCGGCCCGGTCACATCTAGAATGTTGCGCGCGAGCGCGCACCTTCTCTCAACACCCTCTACTCCGGCTGCACACCCGACACCCCCGGCCCCCGAGGCCCGACCTCGGGTCAGGAGCGCCCGAGCTCCAGCACCGAGATCCGCGGCAGGAAGGTGCGAATCGACGCAACCAGCATGAGGATGCCACCCAGAACGAGACACCCCGAGCCAAGGCCGACCAGGTAGAAAGGCTCCTGAAGGACCCCGTCGACGATCGATGATCCGGCCCATTGAAAGGCAAGGAGGCAGGCAGCGCCTATCAAGAGAAAGACGAATGCGGGAACGAAGGGGCGGAGTCGGGGCATCGGTCGTCGGTGAAGCGAATGGGGGGCAACGCCTTCCCTCTTGGCAGTAGTCGTGCCAGCCCCTGGGAGCAAGCCATACGCACGCCGTGCCAGCCCCGAGGGTCGGCGCCATCGGCGCCGCCGCGCCAGCCCCCGAGGGTCGGCGCCATCCGGCACCGCCGCGCCCGCCCGCCGCCTCGTCCCTCTCGCACCCTCCCGCCCCCTCCCCACACCCCCGCACTTGCCCTAAGTGCCACATTGCCTTATACTTAGGTGTTCGTTTCCTGCAGGCGCCCCGTGAGGCGCCCTTCTAATGGTCGCGTCGGTACGCCGCGCCAGTCCCGTTTTCGAATGGGATTCCCCCGCAGTTCATGAGGAGCACATTTTGGCTCTTTCCACCCCCGTTCTGGCCGTACCCGAAAAGGTTCGCGCCCTCCAGCTCGACGAAGACCCCGACCTCTTTCGACATGTGAAGCGCCCGCAATGGGGGCTCGCGATCCTCGCCTTCGAGAAGGGCGACAATCGTGCGTATCAGTTCGAGGACGGACGCCTTCGCAAGTTCAAACGCGGCTATTTCGACCTCATGAAACCGGCCTCGTCGAAGCGCCGCACCAATGAGGCGGTCATCTTCGATCTGCAGGCCGCGCTCGGCGTCGATCCGGCCCCCCGCAAGACGCTCACGCCGGTCGCGCCGTTCGAGTCGCAGGTCGACTTGTTCGTCGCCCTGTATCCGAAGGGGTTCCAGGACGAAAAATGGACCGCGGAGCACCGCGCGGCCCCCGGCCGGTCGCTCAAGCGGCACCGCGACCACGTCATCGAGCAGGCCGCCGACCAACTCTCGGCCGAACGAATCGCGAAGAAGCGTGCGAAGGGCGACCTACGGGGACTCACCGCCTCGATCCTGGAGGTTCTGGCGGCCACGAATCTCGTCTCGGCCCGCCACGTGAAGACGCTGCGCGGCATGGACGCCTCCGAGTCGGAGACCTTCGCCGACACCGCCGCGGAGTTGTTGCATGGGGACGGCGATTTTGGCCCCCGTTTCCGGGACTGGGTGGGCGTGCTTCGCGACCTGCTGGGCGGGAAGCCGTCGTGGCGCCTGGCCACGGTCCTCCCTGCCCTGCTCGAGCCCAACGAACATGTGTGCGTGCGGCACTCGTCCTTCATCCGCCAGGCCGCCGCCGTGGCGCCCACCTCGAAATACACGCGCCGCGCGAGGGTCGGATCGTACCGCAACTTCCGGCGGGTGGCGCAGGGCGTGAGGACCCGGCTCGAGGCCGCCGGCTACGAGCCCCGCGACTTCTTCGACATTCACGACTTCATCTGGACGACGCTGCGCAGTTCGGCCATCGAACACCTGGCTGTGGACTAGCGGGACCGCCGGGTTCCGGGGCCGCGCCGGGTTCCGGGGGCCGCCCCCCTACCCGTCCCCGCGCAGCACCGTAGCCGGGTCGACCTTCGTGGCCCTTCTCGCCGGCACGTAGACCGCGAGGAGGGCCGCGGCGCCCAGCACGACCGGGACCGCCAGAAAGGTCAGCGGGTCGATGGGAGCCACACCAAAAAGCAGCCCGTCGAGCGCGCGGGTGGCGAAGAGGGCGATCCCCAGTCCCAAGACACCACCGGGAACGGCCATCAGCAGTCCCTCTCGAAGGACCTCGCGGCGAATCCCTTCGGCCGATGCGCCCATCGCCATGCGCACGCCGATCTCGCGGAAGCGCTCACGCACCGAGAAGGCCGCCACGCCGTAGACGCCCACGCATCCGAGGGCGAGCGCGGTCCCCGCGAAGAGCATGAGCAGCGTGGCCATCAGGCGCGTGCCCATCAGCGACGCGGCCAGACGCTCGTCGTAGGTGAGCAGATCGCTGACGGCCATGCGGTCGTCCATGTCGCGAACCCGGCGCATCAGCGCCCCCATTGCGACGGCCGGGTCGTCGCCCGACTCGGCCACCACAACGGCGTGGCCGAGCAGTCCGAAGCCCATCTGGGCCATGGGCACGTAGTAGGTCGCGTCGCGTTCGCTCGCCAGATCGCCATGCCGGGTGGAGCCCACGACGCCCACGATCTCGATGTCGGGGGCGCCGCGCCACGGGTAGCGCACGATGCGTCCGATGGGATCTTCGCCCCCGAACAGAGTGCGCACGAAGGTCTCGTCGACGACGGCGACCAGGGGGCTACCGACGCGGTCGGCGTCGGTGAACCCCCGTCCGCGCAGGACTTCGATCCCCGTGACATCGAAGAACGAGGGCGACACCCGGTGGTGACGGGCCGTCGGCAGGGCGTTCGGGTCGTCGGTGATTCCGGGAATGAAGGTGGCGACGAATTCGTTCTCCGATCCGAAGGGGATCGTCGACGCCAACGCCACGCCACGCAGCTCCGGATCGCTCACCAGCGCCCGCTGCAGATCGTCGAGGACGAGGGCTCGAGCGGCGGCGTCACCCGGTAGTCCCGGGGCGAGGTCGACGCGGGCCGTGATGCGCCGGTCGATCTCGAAGCCGGGGTCGACGCGGTTGAGCGCCATGAGACTGCGGGAAAGGAGTCCGGCCGAGACGACCAGCACCACGGCGGCGGCCAGCTGCGAGGCGACCAACCCACGTGTGGTGCGACGGCGGCCCCGGCCCACGCTCCCCCCTCGGCCGGCCTCACGCAGCCCGACGGCCGGCGCCCGGCGCGCCGACCGAAGCGCGGGAAGGGCGCCCGCCAGCAACGCCGTGACCAATGCGAGGCCCCCGGTGACGGCCACGACCCGCAGATCGAGTCCCACGGCGTGTGCCGCGCCCGGGAGTTCCGGCGGTAGGAGCGGCCGGATCGCGACCATGCCGGCGGAGGCGAGGAGCAGTCCCACACCCGTGCCCGCGGCCGCAAGAACGCCCGCTTCCATCAACTGCTCCCGCGCGAGCCGACCCCGTCCCGCACCCAGCGCGGCGCGAACCGCCAGGTCACGGCTTCGCGAAAGCCCCCGGGACAGCAGCAGGTTTGCGACGTTGGCGCAGACGACGAGGAGCACGACGCCGACGGCCGCGAGAAGAATCAGGAGGGGAGTCCGCACCCAACGCGACCGTGACTCGCGCAGGGACACGACCTGGGCGTCGCTCCACATGCCGGGATTGGGGGTCCACAGCGGGTTCGCGAGCCGGACCTCTTCTTCGAGGGACTGCAGCTCGGCAAGGGCCTGCTCCGTCGTGGCTCCCGGCGCCAGGCGCGCCACGGCCCCATAGGCGCCGTAGCCCCACAAGGCCCCCGGATCGTCGGCGTCGATGATCGCCGGCACGAAGAGGTCGTTGCGCGCCGACGGCACGTCGAAGCCCTCGGGGAGCACGCCGACCACCGCGTAGCGAACGCCGTCGAGGACGACTTCCAGTTGGAGGTCGGCGCCGCGCTCGGATTCGGATGCCGCGCCGCGCTCGGATGGGGCGGCGCCCGGCTCGGATGCCGCGACGCGCTCGGATGGGGCGGCGCCCGGGGCTGATGCCACGGATGCCACGGATGCCACGGATGCCGCCGAGGCCCCGCCCAGGGCGGTCCGCCAGAAGTCGGCGCTCGCCAGTGCGACCCTGCCCCGCCCCGGCTCCGACTCCTCCGTGCGGAAGAGGCGTCCCACCATCGGGCGCACACCGAGGGCCTCGAAGAAGGCGGGCGTGGCCTGGGCCACGGTCACCCTCCGCGCGGGACCGTCGGCGGGTTCGAAGGTGCGGCCGGTGGCGTCGAGCACGCCGCCTATGGCCGACACGCTGGTCATGCGGCGGTCGAGAATGTCGACGGTCGCCAGGTTGGTGCCCCATCCGTCGAGGACCGACACGATCCGGTCCGGCTCCGGCAACGGAAGGGGACGGAGCAGCGCCCGGTCCACCAGTCCGAAGATGAGGGCGTTCGCCCCGATTCCTAGCGCGAGCGTCAGCACAGCGACCGTCGTGAATCCCGGCACGCGCCAGAGGCCCCGAATGGTGCGGTGGAGTTGGCGCAGTCCATCGATCATGTCGCTTCCCCATGTGGTCGACTGTAGACGGAGTCGCTCGGCAGGCCACCGCGTGGCGAAGGCCTGGACCTCGCGGCGGTACCAGCGACGCGCGGCGGCGGGGCCATCGCGCTCGAGCCGCCGGGTCCAGAGGCGATCGAGCTCGTCGAGAAGCAGTTCCCGATCGCGCGCGGGGAGCACCCGTCGCAGCACTCCCCGCCAGAAGCGGGGGGCATTCGGGCCGCTCGGATCACGCCCGGAGGGCCTGGGCCAACTCACGCCTCTCGTCCCAGCCTGGAGTCGAGGCCGTCCCACAGCGTTTCGTAGGCCTCACGGGCCTCGCGCAGCCGATCGAGCCCCTCGGCGGTGACCGAGAAATAGCGCCGATCGCGCCCTCCCTCTGCCCCGGGATCGCGCATCTCGGAGAGCACGAAGCCCTTCTCTTCGAGGCGGCGGAGCACGATGTAGACGGCCGCCACACTCGTGCTGCGACCGGTCCGGGTCTCGAGTTCCTCGACGATGGGCGCCGTGTAGGCCTCGTCGTCGAGATGCAGCAGGGCGAGCATGGCCTGGTGCTCGAGCTCGCCGAGTCCGTGGCGTGACATGCGGCCTCCAGAAGTGTGGTGGCCGCCGGCGGCGGCCTCGTTTACAACATT
>CBDUEZ010000295.1:0-5309 GCA_965366355.1 uncultured bacterium | reverse complement strand
CTCTCGGGATGGTCGGCACCGGCCTCGTCGTGATCGGAACCCAGATGGAGCTGACTCGGCAGGGTACGGCGATCCCGTTCTGGGAATTCATGGGGCCCGCGGTCTTCAGCACCCTGGTCCTGTTCGCGGTCTTCTACACCCTGGCGCTTCGATATCGCAGGAACCGCGCGTTCCACAAACGATTCATGCTTCTGGCCAGCACGGGAGCCCTCGGGGCCGCCGGGTTCCGTGTGGTGGGCCAACTGGTCGGGTTCGGCGCGTTTGCCGGGGTCGCCGGCATTCTTGCGCCCAACCTCATCGTCCTGGTTGCGGTGGGAATCGAGATGCGGCGGGGAGAGGGCGTCCACTCGGTCTATCGGTGGGGACTGCCCTTCTCGATCCTGCTCGAGGGGGGCACGATCCTCCTGACTCCGACGGCCATAGGCCGCTTTCTGGCCGCCGCTCTGGCGTGGATGGGACGACTCCTCACGCCCTTCTATTGAGCACGGGTCATACCTCAACCCTGGACTGCATCGCCGTGGCCGTCGCCGCGGCCGACGTCCGCAACGATCACCTCGGGGCGCGTGGTACACTCGCGGGCTCCGTGACATCCGACGAACCTCCGGCCTGGTCCTCTCGTCGATGAGTCCCCTGATCGCGAAGTAGTTGCGCGGTCAGGGGGTGGTCACACGACCCTGCCGCCGCACCTGCATCACCTCCAGCGCCTGTCCGATCATCGCAGGAATCAGCGCCAATCCGACGGCCACGGCCCAATCGAGTGGGGTCAGGGCCGTGGTGCCGAGCACGAGCATGAGGGGCGGCCAGGTCACCGCGGCCAGCTGAAGCGCGAGCACGATCACCACGGCGCCCAGGGCCCATCGGTTCGAGGTGATGCGGCGGGGGCGAAGCACCGGCCCGCGGCTGCGGGCGTTGCCGAGGTGAAAGAGCTGCGCGAGCGCCAGCGTCATGAACGACAGGGTCACGGCCCGGTCCTGCGGGCCGGTGGCCAGACCGTAGAGGTGCGCAGACAGCGTCGAGAGCGTGATCAGGACGGCGAAGAAGGCCACTGATCCCAGGAAGTGCCGAGACAGGATCGGTGCATCGGGAGCCCGCGGAGACCGGCGCATGACGTCGGGCTCGCCGGGCTCCATGGCGAGCGCAAGGGCAGGGAAGGTGTCGGTGACGAGGTTCAGCCAGAGGATCTGCAGGGGAAGGAGGGGCAGGGGAAGTCCCGCGAGACCCCCGCCCAGTAGCACCATCACCTCGGCCAGGTTACAGCTGAACAGGTAGTAGACGAACTTGCGAATGTTGTCGTAGATGATGCGTCCCTCTTCGACCGCAATCGCCACCGTCGCGAACTGATCGTCCTGTAGCACGACATCGGCGGTCTCGCGCGCCACATCCGATCCGCGCGTCCCCATGGCCACCCCGACATCGGCCTTCTTCAGGGCCGCCGCGTCGTTGACCCCATCCCCAAGCATGGCGACGATTTCGCCCCCCGCCTGAAACGCCGTCACGATGCGCAGTTTGTCGTCGGGGCTCACGCGACTGAAGACGGTCGTGTCTCGCACGCGCTCGGCGAGGTCGCCGTCGCTCAACCGGGTGATGGCGAGCCCGTCGAGGGCAGGGGACTCGGCCTTCGCCAGGTCGAGCGACCGGGCAAGGGCCCCGGCCGTGGCCGCCTGATCCCCCGTGATCATCACCGTTCGAATCCCCGCGTCTTTCAACGTCGAGAGAGTGGAGCCGACCCCCTCGGCCGGGGGATCGATCATGGCCACGAGGCCCAGGAACGTGAGGGTCTCGGGAATGTCGTCCTGGTCGGGCTCCAGCGACCCCACGGCCAGGCCGATCACCCGGAGCCCCTCCCCGGCCAGGGCTTCATTCCTCTCCCTGAGCCGGGCCCGCAGGGCATCGTCGAGCGGAGCGCCATCTTCGCCCCGGGCCACGCGGGCGCTGAGGTCGAGGATTCGCGCCGGGTCGCCCTTTACGTAGGCGACGCGCTTGTCCGACTCGGTGTGAAAGGAGGCGCTCCACCGGGTTTCACTGCTGAACGGCACTTCGCCCTCCACCGGGCAGCCATCGAGAACTCGATCCGGGTCTTCGCCCCCTTTTCGGGCGAGGACCAGAAGGGCAGCGTCGGTCGGGTCGCCCTGGACCCCACCGTCGGCATCGACGAGAGCCCGGGGTGTGAGCGCGGCGGCACGAAGGAGGGTCTTCAGTGCGAGGCCGGTGGCTGCGGTGGCCTCTCCACCCCGCGCCCGCACCTCACCGGGGGCGAGATACCCGACCCCCGTGACCTCGAAATCCTGATCGGCGGTCACGACCTGCGTGACGGTCATCTCTCCCGCCGTGAGCGTGCCGGTCTTGTCGGTGCACACGAGGGTGGTCGAGCCGAGCGCCTCGACGGCCCCGAGGCGCCGTACCAACGCTCTTCGGCCCGCCATTCGTTTGAGTCCGACCGCGAGCGCGACGGTCACGACGGCCGGGAGCCCCTCGGGGACGGCGGCGATGGCCAGGGCGATCCCCGCCTCCACCATCTGTCCCAGGGGCGCACCCCGGAGCACGCCGACGCCGACCACGATCGCCGCCACCCCGAGGGTGATGACCACGAGGCGACGCCCGAGCACGTCGAGGCGCCGCTCCAGCGGCGTGTCGCCCTGCTCGACGCTGGCCAATAGCGCGCCGACCCGCCCCAGCTCCGTCGCATGGGCCGTGGCGACGACGAGGGCCCGGGCCCGGCCGGCCACGACGGTCGTCCCGGCATAGACCATCGACGCCCGCTCGGCCAACGAGGTGTCGTCGGAGACGGGGCTCGCCGACTTGCTCACCGGCACCGACTCGCCGGTCAGCGCGGCTTCGGCAGTGCGGAGCTCGGTCGTCTCCAGAAGACGGGCGTCGGCCGGCACCGATTCGCCGGCCTCCAGCTCGATCACGTCGCCCACCACGAGCTGGTCGGCCGGGATCGTCACCGCGTCACCGCCCCGAACCACGCGGGCGGTGTGCACCTGGTAGTCGAGCAGGGCCTCCATGGCTCGGCGGGCCCGAAGTTCGACGAAAAATCCGAGGCCGGTATTGAGAAGGAGCACCGCTCCGATGGCCCCGGCCTCGAGAAGGCCGCCGACCCAGGCCGCGACACCGGCGGCGACCAGCAGCAGGATGACGACGACGCTGTCGAGCTGGGCCCAGAGAATGCGCCAGAGGGGCTGCGCGGGCGCCGCGGCAAGGCGGTTGGGGCCGTCGACGGAAAGGCGCTCGGCCGCCGCCGCCGGCGTCAGTCCATCTCGATCGACGCCGAGCGCTTCGAGTGCTTTACCTGAAGTCAGCGCGTGCCACGACTCGATGTGATGGACCACAACAGGATCACGACCCTCCGTCGTTCGGAGACCGCCGTCCGAAGTCCCAACCGATCCCCGCGGTCGCGCGGATCAAATCACCTCCCACCTCGAGGGTCACACCCCACCACCCGGCGTCCCGCAACCACCGGTAGGAACCACTGGCCACGACCCCAGAGGCGCTCTTGGCCAGCCGGTAGCCGATCCCGAGCTGCAGATGGTTGTCCTGGATCGGGAACTGCACCCCCGCGCGAAGCGTCATGCCGCCATCGAGGGTCGTGCACTTCGAGTCGTTCACCGCGTCGCCCGACGAAATTTCTTCGCAGTTGTCACCGACCTTGTGCACCGACGAATCCTCGGGACCAAAGCCGAGATCGACGGCCCCGCGGGCGAAGAAGATGAGGCTTCGGGCCTCCAGAAACCCCATGAGGGTCGCGCCGGTGAAGTCGCGCGCATTCACGAAGCCGGCCTCCGTTCCCGCCGTCCTCTGGGCGCGAGCCTCCTGTGGGGCTAGGCCGACCGAAATCAACGCGAAAATCGAAAGGGCGAGCGCCCGAACAACGAGCGAGGGGCCGTGCATGCAGACTCCGGCGTGAAGGGATCGGCGTAAAGGGATCAGCGTGAGGGGATCAGCGTGAAGAACTCAGCGTCGATCGGTGAGAGAGCGGCGATCCCGATCAGAGCGGCGGTCGTCGCCGGAGCGCCGGGGTCCGCTGAGCCGGCGGTCGGTACTGGAACGCCGCTCCACGGCCACCCGCATGACGTGCTGCCGTCGAATCCGCAACCGACGCCCGACACCTTGACGCCGATCGGTGAGACGCCGTCGATCGCGACTGCGCCGTTCACGCTCGGGCCAGGATTCCGTCGAGAAGTTGGATCCGGAGGTGGTCATCGGGTGCGATAGGGGGTGCGCGGGGCAAGCGAATATAGGCTAAACGTTCCCCATCTCCTTCTGCAACCAGGCCCGGGCCGACACCCAGCCCCGGTGCACTGTACGCACCGACGTATCGAGCGCCTCCGCGGTCTCTTCAGCGCTCAATCCCGCGAAGTAGCGCAGCTCGACGATCTTGCTGCCGCGTTCGTTGATCAACGCCAGTCGTTCGAGCGCCTCGTTCAGGGCCAGCACTTCTTCGGCCTCTTCGTCGGTGATCGCGGCCAGCGCCTCGTCGAGCGACACGTGTTCGGCTCCCGCCCCGCGCTTGATCCGCTTTCGCGCGCGCGCGTAATCCACGAGAATCCGCCGCATCGTGTGACCCGCGATGGCGAAGAAATGCGATCTCGTCTCGGGAACGATGGCCTCTTGTTTGTGCAGGCGAAGGTAGGCCTCGTGAACGAGCGCCGTAGCCCCCAGGGTGTGACCCACGCGCTCGCGGGAGAGGTGGGTGCGCGCGAGCGCCCGGAGTTCGTCGTAGACGAGGGGAAGCAGGCGATCGAGCGCGTCGTCGTCGCCATCCTTGATTCGAACCAGGAGTTGCGTCACGGACGGCGGCGAATTCATAGGGCGCATTCCGGTGGCTGGGAGGCATACTCCCATCATCGGCGCCGACGCGATCCCCGGCAAGCGCTTCGATACGCGCCCCCGATGGCGAGTTGCTGCCACCTCCCGCATCTTCCGCGAATGAACTCGACTCCCTGGGACTCCATCTGGCTCGGTGCGAGCCTGGCCACCTTCGACCCCATCCTTCCGGGCCCCTGGGGCGCGATTCCCGATGCGGCCCTCGCCGTACGGGACGGCCACATCGCATGGCTGGGGCCGGCCGCCGACCTTCCGGGCGCCCCCGAGCAACTGGCCCGGGTCGTTCACTCGGCTCACGCGCGCTGGATCACCCCCGGGCTGATCGACTGCCACACCCATCTGGTGTACGGCGGCGACCGCATCGGCGAATGGGTGGCCCGCATCGAGGGGCGCAATTACGACGACATTGCGCGTGAGGGCGGGGGCATCATGCACACGGTCCGCCAGACGCGCGGGGCGAGCCGCAACACGCTGCTGTCCGG
>CBDUEZ010000294.1:0-5335 GCA_965366355.1 uncultured bacterium | reverse complement strand
CCGGCGTACGACGGGTCGGTCAGGATTTCCTGGTACCCGGTCATCGAGGTGTTGAAGACGACCTCACCCAGGGCGAGTCCACGAGACCCGAGGCTCTGGCCGTCAAAACGGCGTCCATCCTCCAGGAGGAGGTAAGCGGTGTCGTCCAGGGGTGGCTCCGGCGAGGGGATAAGGAACGCCGAAACCTAGAGGCGCCGTGCTCCCGGTCAAGCGCGACCACGCGACGCCGACGGCCGGGGTACCGCAACGGCCGCCCCCGCCTACCTTACGGTTTGAAATTCTCCCCTCTCCCACACCTCGGGCCCATGCCCCTCGACTCCGTGCATATCCATGCCGACGAATCGTGCCTCGGCAACCAGTTCCAGGACCGCGCCAACCCCGGCGGTGCCGGAGGGCTCGTCGAGGTATGGCGGGCCGGAGCGTGGATCCGGCGAGAGTATTGGCTCGCCGAGATCGACACCACGAACAACCGCATGGCGCTGAGAAGTGCGATCGAGCCGCTGCGATCGTTGAAACGTCCCTGCGCCGTGCGCTTCGTCTCCGACAGCCAGTATCTGGTGAAGGGCATGCGGGAATGGATTCACGGATGGAAGGCGCGCGGCTGGAAACGTCGCGCGGGGCCGATCGAGAATCTGGATCTCTGGCAGAGCCTCGACGAGGTGGCCGCCCGGCACGAGATGAACTGGGAATGGGTGAAGGGGCACGCGGGTCATCCGAGAAACGAATACGCCAACGATCTGGCGATCCGTGCCGCGAAGGAGCAGACCAGTTCAGGGGGACTCGTGGCGTCGGGATTCGAGGAGTGGCTCGCGGAAGAGCGCGAACGAGGGCGCTACCTGGACTTCCACGAGTTCCTGCCGCCGAGTTGACCCTGTAGGGCGGCCCGGGCGGGCCCCCGGCAACGAGCGTTCAAGCGGGCGTCTCACCGTCGTCGACCGCGCGCTCGAAGACGTCGGCGAAGGCCTCCACGACCGCGCGCTCGACCCGCTCCTGATCGAGAGGGCCCCCGAGTTCGCGCTCCAGCGACGTCACGGACCGATCAGCAATGCCACAGGGAACGATCGCCTCGAACCCGGACAGGTCGATCCCGACGTTCAGGGCGAAGCCGTGCGAGGTGATCCAGCCCGACGACACACGAACGCCGATCGCCGCCACCTTTCCGCCTGCGGCCCATACCCCCGTCAGGCCGGGCACCCGGCTCGCGGCGACGCCCAGCTCCGCCGCGGCTCGAATAAGCACCTCTTCCAGATCGCGGAGGTATCGGTGCAGATCCTGACGGTCGGGCTTGAGGTCGAGGATCGGGTAGCCGACGAGTTGACCCGGCCCGTGAAACGTGACGTCGCCGCCGCGCCCCACCGCTTCGATCTCGATGCCCCTTCGAGCCAACTCATCGCGAGATAGCAGCACATGGTCGTCGTGGCTTCCCGTGCCCAGCGTGATGACCGACGGGTGCTCGAGGAGAGCGAGCCGATCATCGATGTCGCCCGCCCGTCGTTCGATGACCCACCGCTCCTGCAGCTCGAGAGCCCGGGAATACGCGACCCGCCCGAGGCGAACCACCTCGAGGCGCCGACGCTCCACGACGGGCTCCAGGGCGACCTCCCGGAACGTCAGCCGTCTTCCGGAAAGTCCTCGAGCACAGCCTTGAGACGGGCGAGGAACCGCGCAGCATCTGCGCCGTCGACGACACGGTGGTCGTACCCGAGGCTGAACACCGAGCGCTTGCGCACGGCGATCGTATCGGCCCCGGTCGTCGGATCTTCGAGAACCACCACGCGCTTCTCGATCGCACCCGTGCCGAGAATCGCCGACGTTCCCTTCGGGATCACCGGCATGCCCGCCAAAGTACCGAGGACGCCGGGGTTGGTGATGGAGAAGGTGGCGCCCTGAACTTCGGCCGGCTGCAGCTTCCGCCCCCGGGCTCGTTCGGCGAGATCGATGATCTTCTTGCCGAATCCCACCAGCGACAGCTCGTCGGCGTCGTGAATCACCGGCACGATGAGGCCGGGGTCCAGATCGACGGCCAGCCCGAGATTCACATTGCCCCGGAAGATGACGTTGTTGCCCGACACCACGGCGTTGACCGTGGGATACTCGCGGAGCACACGGCTGCAGGCCCAGGCGACGAACGCCGTGTAGCTGACGCGTGCGCCCTGCTCGGCCCACCGCTTCTTGTTCGCCGAGCGGATCCGGTCGATCGCGGTGAAGTCGATCTCGATGAAGGAGTGCACATGGGGGGCCACCCTCTTGGCCAGGACCATGTGCTCGGCCGTGAGCCGGCGGATCTTGTCCATCGGCTCGACGCGGTCGGCGGCACGAACCGGAAACTCCGGGTGCTGCACCTGACCGTAGAACGTCTTCCAGAAATCGGACGGCGCGACCGACGCCGCAGGCGCGGACTTCGCGGCCGGCGCCGCTGCGGGGGCCGCCGGAGCCGGTGCAGGAGCGGCCGGTGCGGCCCCTCCGCCCTCGATGAAGTCGAGGATGTCTTGTTTGGTGACCCGACCGGCGTGCCCGCTGCCGGCGACGGCGGCCAGATCGACGCCGTGTTCTTCGGCGATGCGGCGCACCACGGGCGTCGACCGCGTGCGGAGCCGGTCTTCGGCCGAGCCGGGCTCGGATGCCGCAGCGGGAGCAGGAGCCGCGGTCGTGGCCGCAGGGGGAGCCGACGCCGGCGCCTCTGGAGCCGCCTCGGCGGGCGCGGCCGGGGCCGCAGCCTCGGGCGAAGCCGCCGCGTCGGGGGCACCGCCTTCCGGATCGATGTAGGCCACGATCGTGCCGACTTCGACGGTCTCACCCTCCTGAACTTCGATGGCGACGAGCGTGCCCGACGCAGGAGCCGGAATCTCGGCATCGACCTTGTCGGTCGAGATTTCCAGGATGGCCTCGTCCCGCTCGACGACATCGCCGAGGGCCTTCAACCACTTCGAGACGGTGCCTTCGGCGATGGATTCACCCATCTGCGGCATAGGGACTTCGATGCGAGCCACGCTCGTCACTCCAGGATTCACTGAGGTTGGGAGGGCCGCCGGGTCAGCAGCGAACGGCTTGAGTTTACCCGAACGGACTCGATAGGCAAGACGTTGGGAATCGGTGAACGGAACCGCCGCTCAATAGCGTGCCAGATAGCGGGCGGCCTCGACGATGTCGTCCACCGAGGGAAGGAAGTAGTCTTCGAGAACACGGGCGTAGGGCACGGGCGCATCGATCGCCGTCACCCGCACGATCGGCGCATCGAGCCATTCGAACGCCTGTTCGTTGATGCGCATCGCGATCTCTCCCGCGATCCCGCCGGTGCGGGTGTCTTCGTGCACGATCAAAGCGCGACCCGTTCGTTTCAGGCTCTCGGCGATCGCCTCGTCGTCGAGCGGCAACAACGTGCGCAGGTCGATGATCTCGAGTGAAATGCCGTCGTCTGCGGCGAGCCGCTCGGCCGCTTCGAGCGAACGGTGCACCATCAGGCCATAGGTGACGACGGTCACGTCGGTCCCTTCGCGAGCCGTGCGCGCCACACCGAGGGGTATGATCTCTTCTTCCTCGGGCAGCACCTCGCGAAGCGCCGGGGCGCGATACAGCCCTTTGTGCTCTTCGAAGATCACGGGCGAGTCGTCTCGAATGGCCGCCTTCAGGAGCCCTTTCGCGTCGCGGGGTGTGCTGGGGTAGACGATCTTCAGGCCGGGGGTGTGGAAGAAGGCCATCTCCACATTCTGGGAGTGGAAAGGGCCTCCGCCGTTTCCGCCCCCCACCGGCCCTCGCACGACCATCGGCAGCGGGCCCGCGCCGCGATAGGCGCTGGTCGCGATGTAGTTGGTGAGCACGTCGTAGGCCGGCGAGATGAAGTCCATGAACTGCATCTCGACCACGGGACGGAGTCCCATGTGCGCAGCCCCTGCGGCAGCGCCGGTGAACCCACCCTCCGAGATCGGCGTGTCGATGACTCGCGAGCCGCCAAACGCATCGAGAAATCCCCGCGTGACCTTGAAGGCGCCGCCGTAGGCGCCGATGTCTTCACCCATGAGGAAGACACTGGGGTCTCGCTCCATCTCTTCGAAGAGAGCCTCGGAGATCGCCTCGAGGAGCGTGACCGGCTCACGTCGGGCGGTTCGGGTCACGTGATCGGGACGAGACACACTCACGGGGCACTCTCCACAGACGATGGGACCAAAACGGGATACCGGGCGTCGGACTCGTCGGGTGGGGGTGCAGCCGAGGCCGCGTCGGCCGCTTCCTGCGCCTCGTCGCGGGCCCGAGCGCGCATCTCCCGGATGGCGTTCGCCCTCGCCGGCTCGAGACGAACGAGTCGATCGATGGGGTCTTCCGGCGAGCCGGGCACCACTTCGACGAGTTGAGTGCCCTCTCCGAGTCGTGCACGGGCCGCGGCATCGGCGACGGCCTCCAGAACGAGATGGGGGTCGTCGCCCTCGACCGTGACAGCCCGGATGCCGTAGGCAGGGGCTCGAGCGGAGAGGCGATCGACCGCCGCGGTCAACGGCTGCCGCCTCGCGCCGTCGACCACCAGTACCAGCGGAGCCCTCTGCACCGCGGCGAGATTCAGCCCCTCGTGCCAGTAGCCCGAGGCCGAGGCGTCGGCTGTATCGACGAGAATGGCCGCGCGCGGCTCCATCTTCAAACGAAACGCCAGCGCGACACCGGCCATCACCTCGACCATGGTGCCCGGCGACTCCACGGAGCCGAGGAGGCGGCCCTCGGGCACGGACGGCACACCGCCACCGCTGCGCCCCGAGGCATGCGCCGTTCGGGCGCCGAGGGCTTCGAGGGCGAGCGCGCCGGGAGAGACACCCAAAGCCAGGGCAGCCGCGGGAGACGCCCCCGAGAGGCACAAAACGTCGGGAGCCTCGGACGGCGAACGCGAGGCGACGACCGCCGCCTGTACACCCGGAGACACCGGAAGCGGACGACGGATACGGTCGGGGAGGCCCTCGGGACGAAGAAGGGCCAATCGCTCCTCGAGGGCGCGGGCGCGCACGAGAAGGCGGATCAGGTCGTCCATGACGGGCTCAGTCACGCGCACGCATGCCTGTTACCCGAGCGACCACCGTCCCTCAGTTCCCGCCGGGCTCGCCCGAGGGGACCGCATCGCCACCACCGGAAGCACCACCCCCGGCCGGCGGGATCGCAGCAGGCTCGTCCTGGAGACCGGGCAGCACCGGCGCCGGGGCCGTGATCGGAGCATCGGGGCGGATGATCGACGTCGGGGCGGCCGAGCGCGATGACATGATGCTCAGGATCAGGGCGAGCACCATGAAGGCCGTGCCCGAAATCCAGGTCGCCCGGGTCAGCACCGTCGTCGCCTGGCGTCCGCCGAGGATTCCGT
>CBDUEZ010000293.1:0-5356 GCA_965366355.1 uncultured bacterium | reverse complement strand
AGACCTTGAGCATGTCGTCGGCGCGTCCCTCGTAGTAGAAGTACCCCTCGGCGTCTCGGCGCAGCATGTCTTCCGACACGTACCAGGGACCGCGAAACGCACGGGCGGTCTTCTCAGGATGCTGCCAGTACTCGAGCGCGCGGGAATCGCCCCGCACCCAGAGGTAGCCGACCTCGCCCGTCGGCACTTCGTCGCCCTCGGCGTCGCACACCTTCACCTCGAAGCCGGGCACCGCGCGTCCCAACGACCCGGGGCGAATGTCGCCCGGCCGGTTCGACAGGAAGATGTGCCACATCTCGGCCGTGCCGAGTCCGTCGATCAGATCGATGCCGAAGAGCGCATGCCAGCGCGAGTGAAGCTCCTGCGGCAAGGCCTCCCCCGCAGAGGTCGACAGCCTCAGGGAGCTGAGATCCCGCTCGGCGGCCTGGGGGTGGGTGATGATGTGATTCACCATCGTGGGCACGTTGACGAGAATCGTGGGACGAAACGCCTCGATGACGTCGAAAAGCACTTCGACCTGGCACCGCTCGGGAAACAGCACGCACGACGCCCCCACCGACATCGGGAAGAACAGATTCGACCCCGTGGCATAGCCGAAATACAGCTTCGGGACCGAGGCCGTGATGTCGTCTTCGGTATAGCCGATCACACCCTTGCCATAGAGTTCGGTGGTGTTCGCAAACGATCGATGGGACTGCACCACGCCCTTCGGAAACCCGGTCGTCCCACCGGAAAAGAGCCAGATCGCAGGATCGTCCGGGGCGGATGCGAAGGGCGGCAGGATATCGGACTGGGCCCCGACCTGCGCCTCGAAGCCGGGGGTGCCGACGACGAAGACGCAGCCGAGGGCGCGCGAGCGATCGGCGCCGGCGCCGGTCGCAGCGCCGGCGCCGGCCGCAACCGCATCGCCGGTCGCAACCGCATCGCCGGCCGCAACCGCATCGCCGGCCGCAACCGCATCGCCGGCCGCAACCGCACCAGCCTCCCCCACCGCCGCGAGGAACTCGGCGCCCGAGTCCCGATGAATGAAGGCCGCCGTGGCTCCGGTATACGCCAGGAAGTAGTCGATCTCGGCGCGATTGAGATGCGGGTTCACCATGACCACCACGGCCCCCGCCTTGAGGATGCCGAAGAGGGCCGCGACGTAGTCGGGTGAGTCGGGCAGCGCGATGATGACGCGCTCGCCGGGGCGCACGCCCGCCTCGATGAGCAGATTGCCGAAGCGGTTCGAGGCCGCCTGGAGTTCTCGGTAGGTGAGCGTGCCCCCGGCATGACGGAGCGCGATGCGCTCTCCCCTCCCCTCCTCCACGCGGGCGTCCAGGAAGTGGTGCGCGATGTTGAACGGCGTGGGCGACTGGAAGGGGTTCATGAGCCGACGATACGGGTCGGGCCGGCGGGTCTCAAGCCGGGCTCGGCGGGTCTCAAGCCGGGCTCGGTGCGGCGCAGCGGTGGCGCGCACCCCGTCCCACGCTAGGTTGGCGGCATGAATCGACCGTTCGAAGAGCAGACCTGGCCCGATGTGGCCGACCTCGATCGGGGTCAGACCGTGCTGATTCTCCCGGTCGGCGCCGTCGAGGCCCATGGTCCCCACCTGCCGCTGTGCACCGACGTGGTCATCGCCGGGGCCATGGCCGAGGCGGGCGCCGCACGCCTTCGAGAGGCGGGTCGCTCGGCCATCGTCCTCCCACCCCTGCACTACACGTCGGCCGGGTTCGCTGCCGGATTCCCGGGCACGATCTCGGTGTCCCCCTCGACGGTCACGGCGTTGATCACCGACATCGCGCGCAGTGTGGAGTCCCAGGGATTCCGCATTCTCGTGCTCGCCAACGCGCACCTCGACCCCGCCCATATCGCCTCCCTGTACGCCGCCCACCAGGCGGTGGGGGCCGAACTGGGCGGCGACTTCGCGCTGCTCTTCCCCGATGTGACGCGCAAGCCGTGGGCGCTGCGCCTCACCGACGAGTTCAAGTCGGGGGCCTGCCATGCGGGGCGCTACGAGGGGTCGGTGGTTCTCGCCGCTCGACCCGACCTGGTGCACCAGGCACGGGCCGCGGGGCTCGCTCCGAATCCGGTGTCGCTCGCTACCGCGATCCGCGACGGACTGCACAGCTTCGAAGAAGCCGGCGGGTCCGAGGCCTATTTCGGAGCGCCGGCCGAGGCCACCGCTGCCGAGGGCGCGAGCACCATCACCACACTCGGCGCGATCCTGTTCGATGCCGTCACGCTCCACCAAGCCGAGGAGGCGACGTGAGTCTCCAACGACCCACCGCCGTCGTGACCGAGGAGGCGACGTGAGTCTCCAACGACGCACCGCCGTCGTGACCGGAGGCGGCAGCGGGATCGGGGCCGAGTGCGCCCGGGAGCTGGCCCGTGCGGGGGCGGCCGTGGTGGTGGCCGCCCGCTCCATGGAGCGGCTGGAGGCGGTGGTCGCCGACATCACCGAGGCCGGGGGTCGGGCCCTCGCCGTGCGGTGCGACGTCTCGAACGAAGACAGCGTGGCGGCGCTGGCCGATGCGGCCCGCGCGGCGTTCGGCCCGCCCGACATCCTGGTCAACAGCGCCGGCGTCGCGACCGCCATGCCGCTGCACCGCATGACGCTCGAGATCTGGAACCAAGCCATCGCCGTGAACGCCACGGGCGTCTTCCTGTGCACCCGGGCGATGGCGGGCTCGATGGCCGAATCCGGCTGGGGACGCGTCGTGAATATGGCTTCGGTCGCGGGGCTCCATGGCGCCAAATACATCTCGGCCTACGCCGCGTCGAAACATGCGGTGGTGGGCTTCACGCGGTCGGTGGCCGAGGAACTGGCGCCGCGAGGCGTGACCGTCAACGCCGTGTGTCCCGGGTACGTCGACACACCCATGACCGACCAGTCGGTCGAGCGGATCGTGGAGAAGACCGGCATCGACGCCGATCGGGCCCGCGACGCCCTTCTCGCTACCTCGCCTCAGGGCCGCCTGATCACGGTCGAGGAATGCGCCGGCGCCGTACTGTACCTCTGCAGTGACGCCGCCCGAGGCGTCACCGGGCAAACCATCGTAATTGACGGGGGGGCACTCCGAGCATGACCTATGAGATCTTCAATCCCGAGGTGCTGGGCGCACCCAAGGGGTGGAACAACGGCATGCTGGCCCCGGCCGGCGGACGCGTATTGTTCGTCGCGGGCCAGGTGGCGTCGGACTCCACGGGCCGCATCGTGGCCGACGGCTTCGCCGACCAGTTCGGCTTGGCCCTCGGTCACTGCGTGAGCGTCGTGCGCGAAGCCGGCGGCTCGGCCGATGACATCGGTCGCCTCACGGTCTACGTGACCGACATGAAGGCCTACCGGGACAGCCTGAAGGAGCTCGGCGCGGTCTACCGCAACGCGATGGGACGGCACTTCCCCGCCATGGCCCTGGTTCGGGTCGCGGGGCTGGTCGACCCCGCCGCCCTGGTCGAGATCGAGGCCACCGCGGTGATCCCCCCGAAACCCGAGTCCCCCTGAACGACGAGTCCATCCGAACGACGAGTCACCCTGAACGACGAGTCCATCCGAACGACGAGTCCCCTGAACGACGAATCCATCCGAACGACGAGTCCCCCTGAACGACGACCGGAGCCGCCTGCCCATGGCCATCGAGCCACGTTCGTTTCTGTACGAGCACAACCGCGACACCAGCGTCGTGACGATCACGCTGAATCGCCCGGAGCGCCTGAACGCTCTGACCTTCGAGGTCTACGACGAGCTGCGAAACACCTTCTACGCGCTCGATCGTGAAGAGGGCGTGCGCGCCATCGTCATCACCGGCGCCGGGCGGGCGTTCTGCTCCGGCGGCGACGTCGAAGACATCATCGGTGCGCTCTTCGAAAAGGACCCTGAGGGACTGCTCGATTTCACCCGCATGACCTGCGACCTGATCCGTGCCATTCGCCTCTGTCGGCGCCCGGTCATCGGGGCGCTCAACGGAACGGTCGCGGGAGCCGGGGCGGTCATCGCCACGGCCTGCGACATCCGGATCGCGGCGGAGTCCGCGAAGATTGCCTACCTCTTCACGCGGGTGGGGCTCTCCGGCGCCGACATGGGCGTCGCATGGCTGCTGCCCCGCATCGTCGGGCTGGCCAAGGCGAGCGAGCTCCTCATGACCGGCGCCTTCATCGGAGCCGACGAGGCCCATCGCCTCGGCCTCTACAATCATGTCGTGCCCGACGGCGAGGCCCTGGCCGAGGCCACGACGATGGCCGAGAAGCTGGCCCGGGGACCCTCGTTCGCCATCGAGATGACCAAGGACGCCCTCAATCGGGAAGCTTCGATGGACCTCCTGTCGGCGCTGGAGAACGAGGCTCAGGTGCAGGCGGTATGTATGCTCAACCCCAACTTCCGGGAGTCGTACGAGGCGTTCGTCGAGAAGCGGGACGCGAGGTTCGTCTGATGCCCGACCTCGGCACCATCGCGGCCTTCCTGGAGCCCCGCCATCGCGAGTGGGCGTCTCGCCTGGGCGACTTCGTGGCGACGGAGCTGACCCATCGCCCCAAGCCCAAAGACGACGATGCGGCGCGGCGCGATGCTGTGGAGCTGGTGCGGCTGATGGGGCGGGCGGGGCTCTACGCCCCCCTCGGTGACATGGACTACCGTGGCGCCGCCCTGACGCGCGAGTCGATCGCCGTCGCCTCGCCCCTGGCCGATGCGGTCTACGCGATTCAGGGACTCTGCCTGACGCCGCTCCTGTTGGCCGGCACCGAGCCGCAACTCGACCGCTATCGTAGGGGACTCCTGAGCGGCGACCTCGTGGGCGGTTTTGCCATGACCGAACCCGAGGCGGGATCGGATGTGGCGGCCATGGCGACCACCGCCCGGAAAGACGGCGACGACTACGTCTTGAACGGGCGCAAGTGGCTGATCTCGAACGCCGGCATCGCCGATCTCTACATGGTGTTCGCTTCGACCGATCCCAGCGCCGGCAGTCGGGGGATCACCTGCTTCGCGATCCCGTCCGACACGCCGGGGTTCGGCTTCGCCGGCGCTCAGGTCATGAGCGCGCCCCACCCGCTGGGAGAGCTGGTGTTCTCCGACTGCCGCGTGCCGGCGACCGCCGTCTTGGGTGAGGTGGGGGCGGGCTTCAAGGTCGGGATGGCCACGCTCGATCGGCTGCGGCTGACCGTGGCGGCGGCGGCCTGCGGCATGGCCGAGCGCGCACTCTCCGAGGCCCTCGCGCACGCCACCACGCGCCGCCAGTTCGGGCAGACGCTGGCGGAGTTCCAGGTGATCCAGGGCAAACTCGGCCACATGGCCATGGAGCTCGCCGCCGCGCGGCTGCTGGTCTACCAGGCCGCGTGGACCCGCGACGGCGGTGCGGAGCGCGTCACGCTGGAGGCGGCG
>CBDUEZ010000292.1:0-5362 GCA_965366355.1 uncultured bacterium | reverse complement strand
ACCCACGCCTTCGGTGAAACCAGCCGAGTGCTTCGGTTTCTTACGCGCGACAAGGGCATTCTGGGCGTCATGGCCAAGGGTGTGCGATCCGGGCGCCGAGGAGCGGGGCTCGAGACCTTCGGCGACGGCGCGCTCGTCTTTTTCTACAAGGAGTCCCGCGACCTCCAGACGCTCAAGGAGTTCGGCCTGGACCGCCCGAGACGTGGGCTGGGCCGTGACCCGCTCCGTCTCGCCGCTGCCTCGGTGCTCGCCGACCTCGTTCTGCGGCATGGAGGCGACGCCGAGCCGGGCCCCCTCTACGACGCCCTGACCTCGGCTCTGGACGACCTCGAGAAGGCCGGAGGCGACGACATCGTGAGAAGGGTTCTGCGGGGGGCGTGGGGCATCATCTCGGTGTTGGGCTACCAGCCCGATCTCACGGGGTGTCCGCTGTGCGGCCGGTCGCTCGAGGCCGACGAAGTAGGGCGATTCGACTTCGCCCAGGGTGCGGTGCGGTGCTCGGGGTGTGCCGAGGGTTCGACCGGCCCGCGGGTAGGTCCCGGTGCTCGGGGCCAGCTTGCCGCCCTGTTCCGAGCGGAGCTACCCGAGCTGGATCGTCCCCAGGCGCACCTTCGACTCCTGAGCGACTTCATCACCTATCATCTTTCGGGCGGTCGCGTGCTCGACACCTTTCGTATCTTCGCGGCCATGCTTCCCGCCGAGCGGGCCTGAGGCATGCGATCGATCATTCTGGGCACGGCCGGCCACATCGACCACGGCAAAACCGCGCTGGTCCGGGCCCTGACGGGCACCGACACCGACCGCTTGGCCGAAGAGAAGGCGCGCGGGATCACGATCGACCTGGGCTTCGCCGAGCTCGTCGGGGACGGGGTTCGGGTGGGGGTGGTGGACGTCCCCGGGCACGAGGGCTTCGTGCGCAACATGCTCGCGGGCGCCACCGGTATGGATCTGGCCCTTCTGGTGGTCGCCGGCGATGAAGGGGTCATGCCGCAGACCCGGGAGCATCTCGCGATCCTGTCGCTGCTCGGGGTGTCACGGATCGTGGTGGCGATCACCAAGATCGACCTCGTCGACGACGAGTGGCTCGAACTCGTGCAGGACGAGGTGGCCGAGGTGGTGAGCGCGGCGGGTTTCCCCGAGGCCGTGTTTGTTCGTGTGTCGTCTCGATCGGGGGAGGGCATCGACGAGTTGCGGGGACTCCTGCTTCGGCTGGCGTCAGACATTCCGGTGCCGCCGGCCGATGTTTTCGCGCTTCCCATCGACCGGGTGTTCACGATTCGGGGAACGGGGACTGTGGTAACGGGCACCGTGGCGTCCGGGAGGGTTTCCGTGGGCGAGAGGCTGCGACTTCTCCCGTCGGGCCTCGAGGCCCGGGTGCGGGGTCTTCAGGTTCACGGCGGCGCCGTCGAAGACGCGGGTGCGGGGTCGCGGGTCGCGGTCGCGCTGTCGGGCGACGCCATCGACCGGTCGTCGGTGATGCGGGGCGAGGTCGCCGTGACCGATCGTGCGTGGCGTTCGACGCAGATGCTGACGGTCGCGATCGAGGTGTTGCCCGACACCGGGTGGAGCATCCGCCACAACCAGCGGGTGAGGGTGCATCTGGGCACGGCCGAGGTCATGGCTCGTTGTGTAGTGTTCTGCGCCGGCGAAGACGCCTCGGAGTTGGGGCCTGGGGCCCGAGGGTGGGGCCAGCTCCGACTGGAGTCGCCGGTTGTGGCGCGCGCCGGCCAACAAGGGGTTGTGCGGTCGTACTCCCCCATGACCACCATCGCGGGCATTCGGGTCGTCGAGCCTGTGGCGATGAAGCGGGCCCCGCGGACCGACCCCGCGGCCTGGGGGTTCGAACGGGTCCTTTCGGGTCGGCCCCACGCCGTGATCGATGCTTTGCTCGACATCGCCGGGCCCCGGGGCGTGCCGGAGGCTCACCTCCCCGTCGTCAGCGGCTGCTCGCCCGATGATGTCGAGGAGGGCAGGGGAGCCTTCCTCGAGGGCGGCGGAGGCGTCACGGCCTCCGGGGATTGGGTGTCGTCGACGGTCATTCGGGCCGAGGGCCAGCGCCTGCTCGACGAGCTCGATCGTGTTCACCGCGACCAGCCCTATCGACCCGGACTGCAGATCGAGGCGCTCCGTGCCCTGGTGCCCGGCCCATCGGCGGTGGGGCTCGCCGACCTGGTGCTGTCTCGGCTCGAAAGCGAGAACGAGATCGTGATCGGCCACGGCCGAGTGCGCCGGCCGGACTTCGAACCACAATTCAACCCGGGGCAGCAGGCGATCCGCGACGGGCTTCTGGAGCGGGTGCAGGCCGGGGGCCTCGCACCGCCCTTCCTCTCCGAAACCCCCGCCGAGATTCGCGACGACCCCGCCTTCGAATTCATTGTTGCGTCTCTCGTCGATGAGGGGAGTCTGGTGGCCCTCGACCAGGACCTCTACATCTCGAGCCCGGCACTGAATGGCGCCATCGAAGCCGTTCGTTCGGTGCTCGGGGGGCGCGAAGGGTTGGGGCCGGCCGATTTCAGGGAGGCGCTGCCGGTCACCCGTCGTCACCTCCTGCCGATCCTGGCGTGGTTCGACCAGCAGGGCGTAACCGACCGCCGAGAAGACGGGCGCGCCGTCCCGATCTGACGCCCCCGGGGAACTTCCCGGGCAGTCGCCGCGGTAGAACCCCGTGAGAGCCGCGTCGCATCGCTTGACCCTGGTGGTGCGGCCGGAGTACTATCGATCAGGTGCGTCCGAGTTCCGGTGCGCGATGACCTCGACAGGAGTAATCCTTCGATCCACGGCTACAGCACAGGCAGTACTGTGCGGAGGCAGCGATGAGGCGGCTAATCCGCGTCGCGTTCGTCCTCCTCTCCATGATGAGTGTTTCGGCTGTAGCGACCTCCGCCCAGGGGGTCGGCGGTCGATCGTCTGGACAGCAGGACTTCGAACTACGACAGAACTTTCCGAACCCGTTCAATCCGGAAACCACGATTCCGTTCGCCCTGAATGAGGGGCTGTTTCGGGAGGGTGGAAACGCGGTGGTCACGATTCGGATCTTCAACCAGCTGAAGCAGTTGGTTGCGTCTCCGGTCGCCCTACGGCACCCGGCCGGGGAAGGCGCGTCGATGATCCAGCTCGAATACACGCGTCCAGGGAGCTTTCAGGCGTTCTGGGACGGGCGTGATTCTTCGGGCCGTCAGGTCGCGTCCGGGGTCTACTTCTGCCAGATCACGGTGAACGGCCGAAGTCAGATCATGCGAATGTTCGTCACGAAGTAGGGGCCGGCTACGGCGCCTTTTCGTCGAGCAGCTTCAGGAACGCTTCCGGTGTGTCGATGGCAGCCAGTCGGCCGGGCACGTCGGGATCTTTGGCGAACTGGGCGATCTTTCCGAGTACCGGCAGATACTGGTTCGAAACCTCGAGAGGCGGCGCCACGATCAGAAACAGGTTGTGCACCGGCTGGGCGTCGATCGCGTTGAAGTCGGTCCCGGAGGGCTTCCGGCCGTAGGCGAGCCGGAGTCGATTGACGACCAGTGAGCGGCAATGGGGAATCGCGATCCCTTTTCCGATACCGGTGCTGCCGAGGTTCTCACGGCGCTTCAAGGTCTTGAAGAGAATCGCCTCCGACTTCGGGTCGAGCTCCAGAAGGGCCACGAGTTCCTTCAGGAGGTCGTCCTTCGTCGAGGCCTTCAACTCCAAGCTCACACTCGCCGTCGTGAAGAAGTCCTTCAGTCTCATGGCGCGGGAATCTCCGGGTGGACCGTTGCTGCTCGAGGAACGAGTTTCAAGTCTACTCCATCACATAGCTTCCGGCCATGATCCATCGATACTTGAGCGTCTTCGAGGGGGGCAGGACTCCCCTCTTCCTCGCGCCCCAGGCGGGCGTGAGCGAGTCGCCGTTCCGCCGGCTGTGTCGGCGGTTCGGAGCCGACGTGGTCGTGTCGGAATTCGTGAGTGCCGAAGGGATCGTGCGGGGCAACCGCCGCACGCTCGACTACCTGAAGTTCGAGGAAGCCGAACGTCCGATCGGCGTTCAGATCTTTGGTGCCGATCCCGGCGCCATGGCCGAGGCGGCCGCGTTCGTGACGGAGACGTTCGGCCCGGATTTCGTCGACATCAATTTCGGCTGCCCGGTGAAGAAGATCGTCAAGCGGAATGGCGGCAGTGGCTGTCTTCGTGATCTCGGTCTGGTCGAGGCGATCATTCGGGCCGTCGATGCTGCGACGCCGCTCCCCGTCACCGCGAAGATCCGAAGCGGATTCGACGAGAAATCGCGAGACCCGGTCGGCATAGCGAAGCGGTGCCAGGATGCCGGGGCCGCCGTGCTCACCCTCCACGCGCGCACCCGCGCCGATATGTATTCCGGGCACGCTCGCTGGGACGAGATTGCCGCCGTCGTGGAGGCTCTCGACGTGCCCGTCGTCGGCAACGGCGACGTACGCACGGGGGTCGACGCTCGCCGCATGCGCGACGAAACCGGATGCGCGGGGGTGATGGTGGCCCGAGGCAGCCACGGTGATCCCTGGCTCTTCAAGCAGGCGCGGGCGGCCCTCGACGGTCTCCCGATTCCTCCGGGACCCACGGTCGAGCAGCGCTTCGAGGTCTGTCTGGAGCACGCCCGCAACGCCATCGCCTTCGATCCGCACCCGACCCGAGCGGTGCGGGAGTTCCGCAAGCACATGGGATGGTACACCAAGGGACTACCCGATGGGAAAGCCCTCCGGCAGGAGCTCTTCCACGTCGACTCGCTCGAAGAGATGGAGGCGAAGCTGGAAGCCTACCTCGAGGTGGCGCGGGCTCGGGGTTGGGCCGACCTCCCGGTCGACGCCGGTGACCTGGCCGACGGCGTCGAGCCGCGTTCGCCACAGACCCTGACCACCACCGACCGACACTGATCTGCTGGACCTCGGCGGAGATCGAAGTGTATCTTTATCCTGAACGAACACCGGGGGCGTCACGGTTTCGACGTGTTTGGTGAAGTTCGAGTAGCGTGCCGAGGTCCCGAACCTCGTGAATACTCGGGAAACTTTATAGCTGCCAACAACAACATGGCGCTGGCCGCGTAACTAATCCTTACGTAGCTCGTCTCCTGAGTCGCCCGCCCGAGGCGGCTCCTGTAGACGTCGATGAGTCGGGCTGGCCACTCGTTCGTGTCATCCGTTCGAGGGCGAGATAATTAGATGACTGGTCCTGGAAGGGTTGTTCGCTGGCCCTCTGTGGACGAGACACTCAGCGCTCTACGCACGTAGAAGCTCGAAGGGATCTATTCGCGGACGCGGGTTCGACTCCCGCCGCCTCCACTACGGCCCTACCGGCTCAGCCCGGTAGGGCCGTTTTGTTTGTGCCGTAGTGGAGGCGGCGGGAGGCGAACCCGCGTCGGCTT
>CBDUEZ010000291.1:0-5403 GCA_965366355.1 uncultured bacterium | reverse complement strand
AGTCGGGGCGTGCGCCGGTCCGGCCCTCCCCGAGCCCCCCGCACCCGACGATCTGCCCCGACTCGAGATGGAGGCTGAACTTCGGCCGTCTGACATCGAGGCGGCCGTGCAGCTGGGGCGAGGATATCGAGCTGTCGATCGACTCGACGATGCGCGCCGGGTTCTCGAGCGAACCCTGCGGATCGCACCCGGACACGACGCGGTAAGCCTGCTCCTGGGCCTGACCTACGAGGATCTGGACCGTCTGGATGACGCCGTCGGTGTGTACGGTCTGGCCATCGAACACAACCCCTCCACACCCCTCGGTGACGATCTGCGAGGCCGGTTCATGTTGGCTCAACGGCGACTGCTCCAGGCACGAATCGCAGACGCCGTCGAAGGCGAGGGTCGATTTGCGGACCGCGCGCCCGATCCCTCCGCCGTGGCGGTCTTTCCGTTCGAGTACGGTGGGGGCGACGAACGGCTCCGGTCCCTGGGACGGGCGTTCGCCTGGATGCTCACGACCGACCTTTCCCAGACCAATCGGCTTCGGGTGCTGGAGCGGATCGACGTGCAGTTGTTTCTCGACGAGATCGCGCTCGGGGCGTCGGGTCGGGTCGACCCCGCCACCGCGGTGCGCGGCGGCACGGTCCTCGGCGCTGGCAACGTGGTGCACGGCACCATCAGCGGAGCGAGTTCCAGTCCTCTCACCGTTCGCGCGGCCGTAGCGCGCTCGGGAGACCGTCCGGGTCGCCTGCGAGAAGTTGAAGATCGTGACGAGCTGGATGCCCTCTTCGACCTGGAGAAGCGTGTGGCCCTCGACATCTACGAGTCCCTGGGAATCGAGCTGACCGTCGCCGAACTCGAACGGGTCTCCCGGCGATGGACCGAGAGCATGGAGGCTCTCCTTTCGTATGGGCACGGCCTCGAGGCCGAGGCCCGAGGTCTCTTCGGCGAAGCGGCCTCGCATTTCAGTGAGGCGGCCCGACACGACCCGGCCTTCGTCCAGGCCGCGACAGCCGCCGACGCCGCTCGCCTCATCGCTCGCGCGGCGACCCCGTCGCCTCTCGGCGCCGAGCTCACGGGACTCGAGGCTCCCGACGAATTCGATGTGGAACAGGCCCTACGCGACCTCGATGCGCTCGTTCCGACGGGCGCCGAGCGAGATCCCCTCGCCGAGGTCATGGGGTGGGAGGGATCGCCGTCGCTGCGCCTCCTCATTCTCCGGCCGGGCGGCTCATGAGAACCCCGTGGATTCGGCTCGCCTGCGCGATCCTCCTGGGAGCGCTCTCGGTACCCTCCGGGGCGGCCTCCCAGTCGGCGACCGGAGCCGCCGGTGGTGCGCATTACGAATCGTATTCCTTCGGTGATCCCACAGCCGCCGGCGTCGAATCGCTGTCCCTCCTCACGATTCCGCTCGGTGCGGTGGTGCGACTCGGCACTCGAACCGACGTTCGGGTGACCGGGGCCTGGGCGCGAGGTACGATGACCTACGAGGGTCGAGAAACCCGGATCGAGGGACCCATCGACACCGAGTTCGCCGCCACCTTCCGACTCGCGGGGGGCCGTCTGGCCGTAACCGGCGTGGTGCTCCTGCCGACCGGACATGCCACACACACGACCGACGAAGCCGTCGCCGCGGCCTACTTCGCCTCCGATCTGTTGCTGTTCCGAACCTCGAACTGGGGAACGGGTGGAGGCCTGGGCATGAGGGCAAGCGCCAGCCGGCGCTTCGGATCGTTGGGCGCGGGGGTCAGTCTCGGATATTTCCAGGGCCGCGACTTTTCACCCGTCGATCAAAGCGACCTGACCTATCGCCCCGGGAACAACCTGGTCGCGCGCATGGCGCTCGATCGCATCGTCGGAGCGAGCGGAAAGGCCTCTTTGGTCCTGACCTATCGCGGCTACGACGATGACCGGCTCGACGGCGCGAACCTGTTTCGGTCCGGCACGCGTTTCCAGGCGATCGGATCGTATGCCTTCGCATTCGGACGGCGAGCCAGTGGTGTGGTCTACGGCGGCGGACTGCGATCGTCGGAAGGCACCTTCATCGGCGAGGCCCCACCCATTGCAGGGCGCACCTTCATGGTGGCAGGGGCCGGCGGCCGATTCCGGGTCGGAGGCGCCGTCGTCGTACCGAGCGTCGACTTTCGCGCCCTTCGGGCCTCTGATGGTCTCGGCCAGGGCCTGGACACCCGCCTCGGGAGTGCGGTCGAACTGCAGATCGGGTCGACCACGGTCGTTCCTTCGGTCCGCGGTCATCTCGGGCGACTGAGCATCTCCGAGGGAGTGGAGAGCTCGGTGCGCGGAACCGAAATCGCGATCGCGGTGCGATTCGGAGGAGGATCGTCATGAGGAAATTCGCGCGACTCTCTGTTCCTCTCGTCGCCTCGCTGATCGGCCTCGGATGCGCCGACCTGCTGGTCGAACCGGCAGTGGCACCCCGGGCATTCTTGACGGTCAAGCGCGCGGCCACCGAAGGTCCGGCCCCATCCGGTCTCGCGCTCGTCTTCGATCGAGTCGACGAAATCACCGTGCGCGTCGCCGACGAGGAGACGGACGCCGAGCTGTGGAACGGTCCCGTGGGCTTTCTACAACTCCCGCTGGGACTCCAGCTCGATCCGATCGACGTCGTGCTGCCCGACGACGACCTCGACGTCACCGTCGAGGTCATGCTGCGCGTGGCCGGGATCGACGTCTTCCGGGGCAGCCTCGACATGAAGATCGACGTGGGCCATCCGTCGACGAGCGCGGCGATCGAGGTCGATCCCATTCTGGACCAGGTGGTCGTCGACCCGGTGCCCGTGCTGGAAGTGATCGGGGCGACGATTCAAGCCGTAGCCGGGGTGCGTTTCGCGACCGGCGATGCGGTCTCGGGCATTCCCCTCAGCTGGGTGAGCGACCAACCCGACATCGTCGCCGTCGACGCCTCGACCGGCCTGCTCACCGCACGGCGCGAGGGTCAGGCCCGACTGACCGCCTCCGCGGGGGCCCTGGTCACGGCGTTCGATGTCTCGGTCCGGATCCCGCTCGATCGCGTTGTCGTAGTGCCCGGAGCGGCCGAACTGGAGGTGGGCGAGGAGGTGGTCTACAGTGCCGTCGCGCTCTCGGTCTCGGGCGAGTCGCTCGAGCGCGACTTCGCCTGGACGTCTGCCGATCCCGCCGTGGCCAGAGTCGACCCCACCGGTCGGGTCACCGCAATCGCGCCGGGTACGACCTCGGTGACCGCAGAGGCCGACGGCGTGAGCGCCTCGGCCACCGTGCGGGTCTTCGCAACGCAAAACGATGTGACGACGCTGGCGGCCACCGACGTCTCCCAGACCGAAGCCACGATCCATGGGACCGCGTCGGCACCCGGAGGCACGACCTGGTTCGAGTGGGGTGGTGCCAGTGACCCAGCGACGATGACGAACCGCGCTCCCGACGCGCCCCCGAATTCGAACGGCGACTTTCAGGCCCGTCTTTCCGGTCTCACGCCGAGTCAACCCTATTTCTTTCGGGCGGCTCAGGTAATCGCGGCCGATACGACCTACGGGACGGTGCGCAGCTTCCAGACCCCGTCCCCCCTACCTGTGGCGAGTGTCTCGATCGTGACCCCGGGCGGGCCCCTCGAGCTCGGCGAGTCGATCGCGCTGCAGTTCATCGCACTCAACGCCCTGGGCCAGGCCGTGACGCCCACCGCGGTCGAATGGACGTCGTCGAACTCGGCTGCGGTCCGGGTCTACCCAACCGGTTTGATCGAGGCACGGAGTGCCGGCTCGGCCGTCATCCAGGTGACGGCCGACGGAGTGAGTGACGACGTCCTGATCACCGTCCCCGATCCCGATCCCGAACCCGATCCCGGACCTCCCGTGGTTCAGGTCGTCGTGACCCCGACCGACGGGCGCATGCGGCTGGGCGACAGTCTTCAACTTCAGGCGGAAGCACTCGACTCGGCCGGCGCATCGATGTCGGTTGCGATCACCTGGAGCTCGTCCGACGCGAGTGTCGTGACCGTGAACAGCCAGGGCCTCGTGACAACGGCCGGCGAAGGATCGGCGACCCTCACCGCCACGGTCGACGGGGTCCAGAACTCGGCGACCCTGACCGTCATGGGGGCACCGGGGCCGGTCGCAGCCGACGGCGCGACCCTGGTCGGCCCCACGACGGCGGTGCTCAACGGCTCCTTCAGTGGGCAACAGTTGGGCGCCACCGGTTGGTTCGAATACAGCGCGCAGCCGAATCTCGGCGCCGCCACGATCACGAGCGCGCAACTGCTCGTGCCGCTGTTCGGGTCGGGAGCGTTTTCCCACCTGATCCTATCCGGGCTGCAGCCCGGCACGACCTACTACTACCGGGCGATGGTGCGAACCAAAGCCGGGCCGGTGATCGCGAGTGAGATCCGGAGCTTCACGACGTTAGGCAACTAGCGCACCTGAACCACAGAGAGGACGACATGTTCAAACGAATCGTGCTGGCCGCAATGACCCTCGGGGCCCCGACCCTCGGCCTGGCCCAGGATGTGGATGATCGGCCCGGTATCGCCGTGATGCGGTTCGTCGACGGCGGATCGTTCGGCGCCGAAGCCATCGATTTTTCCGCCCTCGAGGTGGGGCTCCAACAGATGCTGAGTACCGAACTGGACCAAAACCCGAATCTGCGGGTGGTCGATCGTGCGCTACTCGCCGAGGCGATGGCGGAGCAGGACCTCGGGTCGAGCGGACGGGTCGAAGAGAGTTCGGCGGTGGCCGTCGGGCAGTTGGTGGGTGCGCGCTATCTCGTGACCGGCGGTTTCGCCGACTCGTTCGGTTCCTTCCGGATCGACGCTCGCGTCATCGATGCGGCAACGGGTGAAGTCGTGCGGAGCCGTGAGGTGAGGGCCGATCGGGAGGATCTCTACGGCCTTCTCGTGCAACTCGCCGCGGAGATCACCGAAGACCTCGACCTTCCCGCGTTGGCTCCCGAGGTGCGCGAATCACGAGAGGCGAGGCAGATCCCGCTCGAGGCCGTGACGATGTATGCGACGGCCCAGGCCCTCGAAGACGACCAGGAAACCGACCAGGCCGTGCAGCTGTATCGCGCGCTGGTCCAGCGCTTTCCCGACATGGTCGAGGCACGCCAGGCGCTGCGGGTGCTCGACCGGAGCTGAGCGGCGACCCCGAAGCCGGGGGCAGCCTGAGATTATCCTGTCGTCGCCGACCTTCGGCGCGTAGCATCGCAGGGTATTCGAAGCCTGCCCCCGCAAGGAGGACGCCATGCTACGCCATCTCTGCGCCCCTCGGCCGTCGCCTAGGGGCTGGGTGCTCCCGCTGCTCATCGGGATCGCGGGTTGCGGCCGAGGCGAGCCCGGTGCGGAGACCGACCGCGATCCCTTCGGCTCAGAGGTACGGACGCTCTCCGGACCCGACCTGCGCATCGGATCCCTGGACGATCCCGAACTCGCCT
>CBDUEZ010000290.1:0-5408 GCA_965366355.1 uncultured bacterium | reverse complement strand
GCTACGGCATTGCCTGGGGAGCGATCGGTGCGGCCATGGCCTGCTTCGACGAGGCTCGCAGCTACTCGAAGGAACGTGTCATGTTCGACGTTCCCATCGGGGGCAAGCAGATCCAACAGGTTCGCCTGGCCGACATGCTGACGAAGATCACCCAGGCCCAACTCCTGGTGCTCCGTTTGGGACGCCTCAAGGACGCGGGGACCATGACCCCGCAGCAGGTCTCGCTGGCGAAACGAGCCAACGTCGACATGGCGTGCGACATCGCCCGCGAGGCACGACGGCTCCTCGGCGGCAATGGGATTCTCGTGGAGTACCACTCGATGCGGCACATGGCCAATCTCGAGTCGGTCTACACCTACGAGGGCACGCACGACATTCACAGCCTGGTGCTCGGACAGGCGATCACCGGGATCGCCGCATACTGACCGGGCCCGTGAGGCGCCCTGGTCGTCGCCGTCGGTCCCTGCCGGTCTGGCTGTGTGCCCTGGCCGGGCTCGCGGGATGTTTTGCGTCGTCTCCGCCCGTGCCCACGGTGCAGCTCGACCCGGTGCGGGTGCCACCGCCCGGGTCCGGCACGGTGGCCGCCGCTTCGTTCATGGTGGGATGTTGGCGGAGTCCCGGCGGCGAAGGGCGGGCGAGCCTCGAGGAGCGCTGGTCGCCCGGAGAGGGCGGCGTGATGCTCGGCTCGAGTCGATTCGTTCGAGACGGCGAGGTCGTGTCATGGGAATTCTCCCTGCTTCGGGCCGTCGGCGACGCGATCACCTTGCTCCCCCATCCGGGCGGGGTCGCCTCGGAACACCTCTTCCATCTCACGACGGCCGCGCCGGGCGAACTCGTTTTCGAGGCTCCCGACCACGACTACCCCCGTCGCATCAGGTATCGATTGGTGCCTGAAGGGCTGGAAGCGAAGATCGACGGGGGCGCCGACGACGGCTCCCCTCGGCGCTGGACGATGCACTCGATCGACTGCGGATAGCCGACTCCCCCCCTTCGGAGGTTTCCCGTGACATCGCCCCACCGTACGCCGGCATCGGCCGACCCACCGGTTCTCGCCGATCGGATTCTGTCTCCGTTCCGCAGCTTCGCTCAGGTCGAGGCATCGGCGGGAATGCTGCTCTTCGCGTTCGCGGTCGTCGCTTTGGTGTGGGCGAATTCGAGTTTCGGAGGGGCCTACGAGCAACTCTTCGGCACCTACCTGCGCGTCGGCTTCGGCGAGGCGGAGATCAACAAGCCGCTGCTGTTGTGGATCAACGACGGGCTGATGGCGGTCTTTTTCCTCCTGGTCGGCCTGGAGATCAAGCGCGAGGTCCGGAGTGGCGAGTTGTCGTCGGCCCGCAAGGCCGCCCTGCCGTTCTTCGCGGCCGTTGGAGGCATGGCCCTTCCGGCCGCACTCTACCTCACCCTGAACCTGGGCGGGGCCGGCGAGCCGGGGTGGGGCATTCCGATGGCGACCGACATCGCATTTGCTCTGGCGGTCATCACGGCCCTCGGACCCCGAGTGCCTCTCAGCCTCAAGGTCTTTCTCACGGCCGTGGCGATCGTCGATGACCTCGGGGCCGTGTTGGTCATCGCGCTCTTCTACACGTCGGGTGTGTCGTCGCAGGCGCTGATGGTGGCGGCGTCGGCGCTGGTGGCCCTCATCCTGATCAATCGCGCCGGCTTCCGGTCGTTTCTTCCGTACGCGATCCTCGGCGCCGTCTTGTGGGTCGCCGTGCTCAAGTCGGGCGTTCATGCGACGGTGGCGGGCGTGCTGCTCGCAATGACGATCCCCGCCAGGCCCGACCGGGATCCCGACGGCCACGACACACCCCTCGAGATCCTCGAGCACGGGCTTCACCCCTGGGTGGCGTATCTGATCCTGCCCTTGTTCGCCCTCGCGAATGCCGGCGTGACCTTCGGCGGTGAGGCCGCGGAAGGAGCCCTGCCGATCACGCTCGGGATCGTTCTGGGACTCGTGATCGGCAAGCCTATCGGCATCGCCTTCTTCTCCTGGATCGCGGTGCGATTCGGGTTCGCCGACTTGCCCGAGGGCGCCGGGTGGGGACAGGTGTGGGGCGTTGGAGTCCTCTGTGGGATCGGCTTCACGATGTCGCTGTTCATCGGGGGCCTGGCCTTCGAGGATCCCGCGTTTCTTCGGGCGGCGAAGATCGGCATTCTGGCCGCGTCGGCGGTCGCGGGCGTCGTGGGCGCCGGGCTCCTGATGCGATCGAGCCGATCCGAATCGGCGACACAATAAGCGCAATCGCCGCGTCGCACCAAGCGATATCGCGCGTCACCCAAGTGATGGCGCACCAAGCGATATCGCGGTCGCGATAGGGCCGATCGCCGTCGAGACAGGCGCAGGCCGTAGGAAATTTCCCGACACATAAGTAGTAGTTCGCCCCGTGGCCTACGTATATATACGTATGCCATACTTGTCGTGGCGAAACGGGTGGCGTCGTGTCACTCGGCCATGTGTCACCAGAAAGACGCCCGGCTGACCGGGTAGGGGCTTCAAGATGAGACCAGGACGAGTGAAGGCTTGGATCGCGGTTCTCGTGGTCGCGGCCAGTTCCCTGGCGACATCCGCCTGCACCGACGAGACCATCGTCTTCCGTGATCGGGAGCTCTTCGTGGAGCCGCTGGCGGCGGCCGGGAATTTCGTCGGCTATACCGACGAGACGACCAAGCTCACGGTGTGCGGTAATTGCCACGTTGGACCCCAGAGCCAATGGGAGGCCTCAGGACACGCAGACGCGTGGGCAGGGCTGCAAGACAGCGGCCATGCGCAGACGTTCTGTGAGGGCTGCCACACGGTCAACGAGCTGGGCAACGTGGCAACGGGTGCGGCCGGGTTCAACGCGACGGGCGAAGACCGCTATCACGACGTTCAGTGCGAGAGTTGTCACGGTCCGGGACTGGACCACGTGACCAATCCGAACGACGCCAACATTCCGCTGGCGCCCATGGACGTGAGTGTCGATGGCACGCTCGGCTGCGGTGAATGCCATCAGGGTGCACACCATCCGTTCGCCGAGGACTGGTCGTCGTCGCGTCACGGCATCTTCAACAGCAGTCCGGGCACTCGCGACGCGTGCATCAGCTGTCACACCGGTGAGGGGGCCCTGGCCGCCTTCGGTGTGAACGACCCGTACCTCGAAGAAAGTTCGATCGTGCCCGGCAGCTCCAATGCGGGCGATCACCTGACGCTGACCTGCGCGGTGTGTCACGATCCGCACGGATCGGACTTTCCGTCGCAGCTGCGGTTCTCGATCTCCGTCCCCGATGAAGATCAGAACCTGTGCATGAAGTGCCACCACAAGCGTGGACTGCCCGACCCGACATCGTCGCGTGGCCCGCACTCGCCCCAGGGTCCGCTCCTGATCGGTGATGCCGGTTGGTGGCCGCCGAATCTCGATCTCGGCCCCGGCGACATCGTGGCGACCCACGGTTCCGAAGCGAATCCGCGCCTGTGCGCGGGCTGCCATGTGAACTCCTACGAGGTCACCGATGCCGCGACGGGCGACTTCCTAGTGACGGCGACGGGCCACCTCTTCCAGGCCACGGCCTGCGTCGATGGCAACAACCAGCCGACCGGTGAGACCGACTGCGCCCCGACCGAGAAGAACTACCAGGGCTGTGCGGTCGCGGGTTGCCACGGTTCGGCGACCGGTGCGCGGTCTGCGATGCTCGCCTCGACGTTGCGGCTCCAGAATCTAGCCGACCAGATCGACCTGCTGGTCGCACAGGTGCCCGCGAGCGAGTTCAGCACCTCCGACGGTCGCTTCACGACCGGCGAGGGCGCCAAGTTCAACGCCGGCTTCGCGGGATTCGCGGGCTCGGCTGCACACAACCCGTTCCTGGTCGAGGCACTGATGATCGCCAGCATCAACCAGCTCCGCACGGAGTATGGGCTGACGGTGCAGGGTGTCTCGCTCGATCGGCAGCTCGTCCCGGGAGGCGCACTTCGGTGACGCACCCTGAGGTGATCCCCGCATGATGGGGTTTGTTCGCCGGGCGGCCGGGCGCATGCGCGACCTGACCGCTCGGCACCCCGTTCTGATTCTGACCGCCGTCGGCCTCCTTGGGGCCGGCGGCGTCAGTACGGGCGGGTTCTATGCGTACCGTGCCTACGACTACGTGCAGCACGACAACGATTTCTGCATGTCGTGCCACCTCATGGCCGAACCCTTCGAAGAGTTTGCGCAGAGCGCCCACCGCGGGCTGGGCTGCAAGGCCTGTCATCAACCGACACTCGTGGCGCGCAGCCAGATGGCGATCGCGCAGGTCGTCGAGAACCCCGACAGCCTGACGGCGCACGCGGTCGTGCCCAACGAGGCCTGCGCGGCCTGTCACATCGACGGAAATCCCGACGACTGGGCCGTCGTTTCACAGTCCGCGGGCCACCGGGTGCACCTCGAGTCCAACGACTCGACCCTCGAGGGCCTTCAGTGTGTGCAGTGCCACTCGTCGGGTGTGCACGAGTTTGCCGCGACCGACAAGACCTGCGGCCAGAGCGGCTGTCACGAAGAGGTCGACATCACTCTCGGGCGCATGGGTGATTTCACGATCCATTGTGCGGCCTGCCACGGCTTCAGCCGTTCGATCCCGACGACAGGCGACGCTTCGGCCGACGCCCTTGCCGTTCGCACCGCCCTCGCGCCGACCGAGAATGAGTGCCTGTCGTGCCACGTGATGCGCACCCTCGTCGACATGCCCGACGACGAGCCGCACGGCCAGGTCTGCGCGACCTGTCACAACCCGCATACACAGGCGGTGCCCGGCGACGCGGTGGCGACCTGCGCGACGGTGGGATGCCACACCGATGTGAGCGAGCTGACGCCGTTCCATCGCGGGCTCGAGGTCACGAGCCTCGAGAACTGTGCGGAATGCCACTCCGCCCACGACTGGACCACGCAGGCCAACGACTGCCTGTCGTGCCACCAGGACATCTTCAACGATGGGGGTGTGGGAGCCCGGGGCGCCGCCCTTTCGCCCGGAGCCCGAGGTCCCGATCCCGGCGCCCGCGGCCCCGATCCCGGCGCTTCTGGACCGCGTCCGACGGCGAGTTTCGCCGCACTGTCCCGGCCGGCCGATTACCTGCACGTCGCGGTCGCGTCCGTCGCCCCGACGGTGCAGGAACCCACGACGATCTTCCGCCACGCCAACCACCGCAACGTCGAGTGCTCGTCGTGCCATGTCAGCACCGAGAGTCACGGTGCGATCACGGTCACCGACAACACCACGGGAGCGACGAGTCTTCCCTTTGCCTTCGACATCTCCCCCACGTTCGGTACTCCGGAAATTGTCGGTACCAATCCGCAGGTCGTCTCATCGGGTGCGACCGTGACAGTTCAGACGTACGGCGGTGACACGTCGAATGGGGAAGCGTGCTTCACGCAAAGTGCGGTCGCCCCCACCAGTGGACC
>CBDUEZ010000289.1:0-5409 GCA_965366355.1 uncultured bacterium | reverse complement strand
GCGCACATTCGGTCGACCGGCTACTCACACTCGACCGATCGCCTACGATTTTGAGCGGACGCCAGTTGACCCCGCACCGGCCCGCGGTAGATTCCACCTCAGATGCGGGTGTAGCTCAGTTGGTAGAGCATCAGCTTCCCAAGCTGAGGGTCGCCGGTTCGAGTCCGGTCGCCCGCTTTGGTCACAGCCCCCCAATGGTTTCGGCCGTTGGGGGGTTTTTGGCGCCCGCGCGCCCCCGGCGTTCCCGCGGGAACGTCTCAGCCCTTCATGCCCGGGCTGAATCGGCGCTCAAGCAGGCAATTCGCGCCCCCCGCGTTCCCGCGGGAACGTCGCAGCCCTTCATGCCTGGGCTGAATCGGCGCTCAGACACGTCTTCGAAAAGGCCTCAGGTTCTTTCTGTCGACGCTGCGGTCCGCCGTCGGAAAGCGCGGAAACCGATGAGCACGACCCCGGCCGTCACGCCGAACACGACCAACGCCAGAAGGGCCCACTGGGCCGGCCCCCAGAACGCCATGCGAATGGCCACATTGTGCAACCCATCGTCGATCAGCGAACCGAGGCCGGCGTTGCGGGCGACCACGGCGGGCGGCGGGGCCCCCTCGCGCACGTGGGAGCCCTGCTCGACACGACCGTCGAGGTCGGCGGTCACTACGTGCGGTCCGTCCGTCGCAGGCCGGAACAGGAGCCGCCAGGGGCTTCTTTTCGCAAAGAACGAGGTGTCGCTGTCTGCATAGAGGCGATAGCGCACGTTGTTGGGGCGCTGAACCGTCAGGTAACCTTCCGGCTCGAGCCGCAGGTACAAGACGGTGCCGGAGTCGAGGAGGTACTCCCCGACCCAGGGGGCCAGCAGGTCGGGGGGGAGATCGACCTCCGGGAGATCGAGCGGGGGGCCGTCGATCAGGAAGTCACGGGCGAGGTCATCCGCGAAATTGTAGGTGTTGGTGAGCATCACGTAGCCAACCCCGAGCTCGGGGTCGAAGGCCAGGTGCGTGCTGAACCCCCCGGTCGAGCCGCCATGCTCGATGATCGAGCGGTCGCCGATCTCGACGGTCCGCCAGCCCAGCCCCACCGAAATGCCCTGCTCGGAGCGGAAGGGCCGGCGCACCCGGTGAGCCGACCGCATCGCACGCTCGAGATCGGAGTCGGGATCCCCGAGGTTGGCCTCGAGAAAACGAAGCATGTCGACGGCATTCGACCGCAGGGCGCCGGCGCCTGCGAACGCCTCGGTCGCATGCCAGGGGGGCACGGGCTTTCCAGCGCGGTGGCCCTGCGTCATGCGGCGTCCCACTTCTCCCTCGGGCGCGAACCCCGATCCGTTCATTCCCAGCGGGCGGAGAATCCGGTCCTCCACCAGCTCGGCGTAGGGTCGGCCGGCGGCGCGGGCGAGAACGTGACCCAGGAGTCCCACACCGACATTGGAGTACTCGGCCTCGGCGCCCGGGCGTCGTCGGAGGTCGTGCGTCGACAAAAAGGCGTAGAGATCGGCGATCGAGTAGTCGCCGTACGGGTCGTCGGCGTCGCCGTCCCCGAGGTTGTCGGTCGAGCGGGGCAGTCCGGAGGTGTGGGTGGTGAGATCGAGGAGGGTGATCTCGCGGTCCTCGAACGACGGCACTCGAACGGAGTCCGGCAGATAGTCGGCCACACGATCGTCGAGTGATACCTCGCCGCGTTGCACCATGTCGGCGAGCAGGGTTCCGGTGAACGTTTTGGTCAGCGACCCCATTTCGAAGGTCGACCGATCGGTGAGCGGGGCCGCATCGGGGCCCGCGTCGCCCTCCATCAGGATGCGCGTCGAGCCGTCGGCGTCGCGCAGCGCGAGCACGATCGCCGGCGTCTCCAGATCTTCGACCAGGTAGCGGAGCATGACCTGGAGATCTTCGGTATCGGGGAAGTGCTGGGCGTGGACCGCGGCCGGGCCCGCGCAGGCCAGAACGATGCCGACCAGGGCGCCGCCGACCGACCGATCGAACCACGCCCGTAGACCCGTCGCCCCCTCACCCGTTGTTCGTGGACTCGTCGCCCGCCCCTTGAACCATCGAAGCGGTGCGATCGGCATACGGGATCACGGGTGCGGGGGGAAGGATCGGTCGCCATCTCTGGCGATCGGCATTTCAAGCCATCAAGATAGGCGATGAGCATCGATCGGCCAGCGAGAGGTGGGAGATGGCGGTGCTTAGCGGTTTTCCTGACCGTGATACCGCCGGGCACTGTTCGGAAACCGACCGATCGCCACTGGGCGGGCCGCCGCTCGCCGTGTAGATTCAGGTGTCCTCAGACCATGACCTCCAGGAGTCCCCGTAGATGAGCTTCCTTCGCAAGGAGCCCGGCGCTGTCTTCGCCTCGATCTTTCTCATCATGGGCGTGACGTTCGTGATCGCCGTGGCCCTGGGAGAAAAGGCCTCACCGGTGGCGAGTCAGACCTTCACCGGCGGACTCGTGGACGGGGGTGACTGGCAGGCCACGGAGTTCCCGGCCATCGAGATGAACTGAGGACTTCAGTCCTGAGCGTCGGCACGCACCCAGGCCTGGCGGCCTGCGGGATCGCGCACCAGTAGGAAGCCGTCGAAGGTGCCGAGCACCGGCAGCGTGGCGCCGGCCGAGACGACATCGACCAACGGCGCACCGTCGGCCGGGCGGCTGAGGGCGGCCCGATCGTTCGCCGCCATCGTCTCGGCCACGGGAGAATCCACCGCCTCGGTGAGGCGGGCCGATACGTAGCCCTGCATTCCGTCGGGTAATCTGACCCGGTACCACGCCCCCGCCGCGGCGACGATGCGCACCGCCGTGTGTCGCGGCAGGTCTCGCAGCACGGCAGCCCCTGTCGCGGGCTGATCACGAAGCCGAATGTCGTCGTTCATGACTCGCGCCCACGACCCGAGTCGATCGAGGTCGGCCACCATGTCGGGCAGCGCCCGCCGCGGCTCGGCCAGGAACGGCGCCGGGTCGACCGCCCCCTCGCCCTGGTAGTAGATGCCGTAGTGCAGGTGGGGCGGGGTGGTGCGGGCGTTGCCGGTGTTGCCCACGAATCCGAGGGTGTCGCCGATTTCGACGTTCGTGCCGGCCGACACCGCCTGCGAGTCCAGGTGAGCGTAGTAGAGGCTCCGGCTCTTCGAGGCGTCTCGCAGCCACACCACCTTTCCGCCGAGGTTGGTCACGTTGGCTCGCGTGATCCGCCCACGCGCCGAGGCGAGCACGGGAGTGCCGCGGGGCGCGAAGATGTCGACCCCGGCATGCGTGCGGCGGCCCGCATCGCGGTCGGCGCCGAAGAGGCTCTGCATCGCCCGGATGTCGACTCCCTCGACGGGAAACGCGAGCGCCGGGTTCAGGTCGAGCGTCAGGCGCATGCGCCCCCCCTGAAGCAGCTCGGGCTGGAGGCGTACCAGGTAGTCGCCGGCGCGATCAGGCTCGTAGACGAGCCCCTCCGGGGTGGTGAGCGCGGAGCGCACCGGGCGAAGGGGGTCGGCGGAGTCGGCCGGCATGCGAAAGAAGTCGACGAATACCCTCAGCGGCTGGTCCGACTCGACGTCGAGCTGGATCCGGACGCGCTGTCCCCGCTCGAGACGAAAGCGATATCCAACGGCCTCGGGGGCCTCGGGTGCGACGAAGGTCTCCTCCCGGAAGGGGAGTTCGACCAGCCGGGGGCGGAGCACGGCGTCGGCCGCCTCCATGATCCAGGCCTGGCTCAGGGCGGTGCCCGCGAGGCCGGCGTCGTGGAGTCCCTGGAGATACTCTTCATGGGGCGTCATCGGCCGCCATGAATCGATCTGTTGTTCGACCTGCTCACAGCCGGCGAGAAGCAGGGCTACGCCGATCGCAGTGGAGAATTTTCGAAGCACGGAAGAGGGCCGGGCAGGGAGACGATTCGAGGGGAGCACCGGCACAGGCCGACGATCGGTCCTACGCGTCTGCCGCGAGCCGGGTTCCACCGGGTTGGGGCCCCGAGGGGGCCAGGTTATCTTTGCAGGCTCTGCAACACCGCACCGAAGTATCACCGTCGTCCCCTGGTGGGGCGTCGGATCCAGGAGGGTCCCGTGGTTCGAATCGCCGGCATCGACAGCGGCTCCATCGCCGACGAGCTGGAGCTCGAGATCGGTTCGCGGATTGTGCGGATCAATGGGGAGCGGGTGAGAGACAACATCGATCTCACTTTTCTCCTGTCGGACACCGAACTCGAATTGGAGACGATCACCCCCTCGGGTGAAGAGGTCGTCTACGAGGTGTCGCGCGACCCGGGCGAGCCGATGGGCATCGTCCCGGCGCCCGACGCGATTCGGGAGTGCGCCAACAAGTGTGTCTTCTGTTTCATTGACGGCAATCCGAAGGATGTACGTGGCTCCCTTTGGCTTAGGGATGATGACTTCAGGTTGTCGTTCACCTATGGAAGCTACGTCACATTGACCAATCTGGGTCCCAAGGGCATCCAGAGGTTGATCGATCAGAGGCTCTCGCCCCTCTTCGTCAGCGTGCACGCGACCGAGCCGGAGGTGCGCATTCGTCTGCTCCAGAACGAGCGGGCCGGGATGATTCTCGAGCACCTGCGGCGCTTCGCCGAGCACGGCATGGAGGTGCATACACAGATCGTGTTGTGCCCCGAGTGGAACGACGGCGCCCACCTCGATCGCACCATCGCCGATTTGTGGGACATCGGACCCGCGGTGCGCAGCCTGTCGGTGGTGCCGGTCGGCCTGACCAAGTACAACCTCGAGCGGCCCGTGCGCATGTTGACGCCGGCGGAAGCCCGAGCGGCGATCGACACGGTCGAAGTGGCTCGTGAACGGGGACTGCGCGAGCGGGGAGAGGCCTGGGCCTATGTCGGCGACGAGATGTATTTGATCGCCGGCGTGGAGCTTCCGTCGCAGGCGTGGTACGACGAGGGTGCGCTGGCCGAGAACGGGGTCGGCGCGGTGCGTCGCATGCTCACCGATCTCGACGAGGGGCTCTCGACGCTCCCGCGCTTCGACGGCCACCGGCTTCGCATCGTCACGGGGGCCTCGATGGCTCCCCTGTTCCGCACCCGAGCGTCGGCACTCGCCGACGCCACCGGGGCCGAAGTCGAGGTCGTCGAGGTCGTCAACGACTTCTACGGGTCGGTCGTGACCACGGCGGGCCTGCTCGCGGGGGCCGATATGCGCGACGCCCTGGTGAGCGACACCCGGGAGGGCGACATCTGCCTTCTTCCGGCCGAGGCGCTGAACGCCGATCAGGTGTTCATCGACTCGCTGCCGTTGGGTGAGGTCGTTCGGGCCGTTTCTCCGGCGCTGGTCGTGCCGGGGCATGAAGTGATCGATACGCTCCACCGCGCCGATCGTGTGCGGAAGGGCGATACCATGGGAGAGGCCGCTGGTGCGCCCGGCCGACGTCCCGAGGCACGCTCCGGCGGCACCTGGAGCGTATCAGAGGTATGAGTCT
>CBDUEZ010000288.1:0-5410 GCA_965366355.1 uncultured bacterium | reverse complement strand
TGTCGTTATCGGCCTCTAGATGTCTCAACGCTGGCAACCATGCTCTCGATCGATCTTGAAGGAAAGCGCGCGTTCGTCGCCGGTGTGGCTGACGACAATGGATACGGATGGGCCATCGCCCGCGCCCTGGCCTCGGCCGGGGCCAGCGTGTGTGTAGGCACATGGCCGCCCGTGCTGGGCATTTTCCAGAGGCTTCTGGAGCGAGACAAGCTCGACTTCGAGCTGGCCACCGGTGGTCAGTGGGAGATCGCGAAGGTCTACGCGCTCGACGCTCTCTACGACACCGAGGCCGACGTGCCGGCCGATCTTCACGAAGACAAGCGGTACAAGGGGTTGTCGGGGTTCTCGATTCAGGGCGTCGCCGACGCGCTCGTCGCCGACCACGGCTCTCCCTGTCTCGATGTCGTCGTCCACTCCCTCGCCAATGGCCCCGAGGTGTCGAGCCCGCTGATCGAAACCTCTCGGGCTGGCTATCTGGCGGCATTGAGCGCCAGCGCCTACTCCATGGTCAGCATGGTGCAGCGCCTCGGTCCGATCATGCGTCCCGGGGGATCGGTGGTCTCGTTGAGCTACCTCGCCGGCGAGCGTGTGATTCCCGGATACGGCGGTGGCATGAGTTCGGCGAAGGCCGCACTCGAGAGCGACACGCGCACGCTCGCCTATGAGGCCGGGCGTCGCTTCGGTATTCGAGTGAACACGATCAGTGCGGGACCCCTTGCCAGTCGCGCGGCGAAAGCGATCGGGATGATCGGCAACATGGTCGAGTACTACGAGCAGAATGCCGCTCTTCCCGCCTGCAATACGGCAGACGATGTCGGTCGCGCCGCGACCTTCCTGTCGTCGCCGCTGGCCGGTGCGATCACGGGTGAGACGCTCCATGTCGACATGGGCTACCACGCGATGGGCATGATCGCCCAGGATCAACTGACCTTCAAAGACGACGACTGACCTCACCCTGCCGACTCCCGCGGGGCCGTCTGGTGTAGCAGGGGAAATGGACCCCTTCGGAACTCAGCTTCCTCATCTCGTCACCAAAGTTCCCGGACCCCGTTCTCGGGCTCTGGGCGAGCGGCTCCGCGCGGTAGAATCACGAAACGTCACCTATCTCGGAGACGATTTTCCCGTATTCTGGGACTCGGCCCTCGGAGCCAACGTTCGAGACGCCGATGGGAATGTCTACCTCGATCTGACGGCGGCCTTCGGCGTCGCGTTGGTGGGACACGCGGATCCCGAGGTGGTCGAGGCTATCGAGGCCCAGGCGAAACGGCTGGTTCATGGCATGGGAGACGTGCACCCACCCATCGCCAAGGTCGACCTTCTCGAGGCCCTGGCACGGCTCCTTCCGTGGCCCGATCCCCGGGCCGTTCTCGGCACATCGGGAAGCGAGGCCGTCGAGATCGGCCTGAAGACCGCCCGCCTGGCGAGTGGCAAGCCGGGCGTGCTCGCGTTTTCGGGCGCATACCACGGGCTCACGGTCGGGGCGCTGTCGGTCACGGCGCGCGACACCTTCCGACGGCCTGTGGCAGAGCGTCTGTTCTCCGGGGTGGTGCACCTGCCCTTTCCCCGGGCCGACGAAGACCCGGCGCTACTCGAACAGCTGGACCGGGTGCTCGACGCCGGCACGCCATCGGGCCCGATCGGCTCGGTGATCATCGAGCCCGTTCAGGCCCGCGGCGGCGTGCGTGCCGTGCCGAGGTGGTTCGCCGACGCGCTGATGTCGCGAGTGCGGCACCACGGCCTCGTGCTGATCGCCGACGAGATCTACACGGGCCTCGGCCGTTGTGGCGCCGTGCTGGCCTCGACTCGAGTCGGCCTCGATCCCGATATCGTCTGTCTGGGCAAGGCGCTCGGGGGAGGAATGCCGATCAGTGCGTGCGTCGCCCCCGCGCGAATCATGAACGCGTGGCCCGAGTCCGACGGTGAAGCTCTTCATACCAGCACGTTTCTCGGGCACCCTCTCGCCTGTGCGGCCGCGGGGGTCGTCGTCTCCCGCCTGGAGAGGGGCGTAATGGATCGTGCGGAATCCCTGGGGCGGCGTATCATCCTGGGCCTCGTGGAGGGCCTCGCCGACCTGATCGACGCCGGCATCGTAGAGGTCAGAGGGTTGGGACTGCTGATCGGTGTTGAAATACGCGACCGGGCAGGCGCGCCGATTCCGGCGGCGGGCGTCAACGTCGGCGAACGTCTGCTGCGCCTCGGGGTTTTGGCGCTGCCGGCTGGCGATTCGGGTGAAGTGATCGAGCTGTCCCCCCCTGTGGTTCTCTCCGACGGTCAGGTTCGGTGCGCGGTCGACTCCGTCGTGCGAGCGATCCGGGCCGAGGTCGAATGAGCGTGGGCAAGCGGTGGCGTTCGTCGATCGCCTATGCGTGCGGAGTGTGGCTCGCCCTCACCCTGGTGGTGGGGATCGGGGCGGTGTCGGCGCAGGTTCGCAGGCCCGTCTCGGTCCAGGCCCGCACCCCGGTGCTGCTCGTACCCGGGTGGAGCGACGGGCTCGACGAGCTCGTCCCCCTGAAGAATCGATTCATCGCGGCGGGTTGGCCGGCGGAAGCGATCGCGATCGTCGACTTTCGCGATCCGGTGGGGAGCAATCGGGAGCACGCGCGCGAGATCGCGCTGGCCGCGGCCGCACTTCGGGCGGCGTCGGGCTCGCCACGAATCGACATCGTGGCCCACTCCATGGGGGGATTGGCCGTGCGATACCATCTTCGACACAGGGCCTCGCCGATGGCCGACGTGCGACGCGTGGTCTTTCTGGCGACACCCCACTTCGGCACGTATTCGTCGGTGGTCGCCTGGGGAGAGGGGGCCCGCGAGATGTATCCGGGGAGCGACTTCCTGCTGACCCTGATGGAAGGTCGTCCGATCCCCGACGAGATCGATGCGGTGACCATTCGAACTCCGCTCGATCTACATATTCTCCCGCCGGAAAGCGCGGTGATTCCTGGGGTTCCGGACCTGCAGATCTGCTGCCCCACCCATGCCGGCCTCTTGGACGATCCCGGTGTATTCGAGCGGATCGTCGACTTCCTGGATCAAGAAGAGGGTTCTCGCTCGCCCGTCGGCTTCTGAGTCAGCGGTTCGACGTCGCGAAATCGACCTTTTCGGCCAAGTCGGTGTCGCGGTCGGTGATTCCACCCTCGGAGTGCGTGGAGACGCTGATCCGTACTTTGTCGTAGCGCACGTCGATGTCGGGGTGGTGGTTGGCCTGGTCGGCGAGCGTCGCGACCCGGTTCACGAAGACGATGCTGTCGCGGAAGGCCGGGAAGGAGTAGGTCTTGGTGAGTTGTCCTTTTTCGACGGACCAGCCGCGTCGCTCGGAGATCCAATCCTTGATGGTCGCTTTGTTCAATAACATCGAGACTCACTCTCGCGGAAGTCGGTGCGGCAGGGAGGAGCGAGAACCCCGAAGCGCGCCGTCGGGTCCGGATACCCGGTCGCGGACAGGCCGTCTCGAATCGTTCTCTCGCCGGAGGTTGACAGTCGCGCGAGCCCCAATACATTTCTGGTTCCTCTGATTCTGAGGGTAGACGCCCCCATCGTCTAGTGGCCTAGGATCCCGCGTTCTCAGCGCGGAGACCGGGGTTCGAGTCCCCGTGGGGGTACTGAGAGCCGCTCTCGTCTTCAAGGCGGGTGCGGCTCTCGCTTTCGGTCGCTTAGCTCAGCTGGTAGAGCGCTACGTTCACATCGTAGATGTCGCAGGTTCGAGTCCTGCAGCGACCACTTGCTTCATCTGACCAGGCTTCTCGAGGAAGCCTTTCCGCCCCACTGGCGCGTGAGATCAGACCTTTCGGTCGACGAGCGCCTGCGACTCGGGTTGTCCCGCCGAGACGATTCCCAGCGCACAGCGATCCAGTCGGAGCTCCGTGAGCTCCTCGCCAGAGGCCTGTGTGAGATGCAACTCTCCGACGTCGTGGCCTTCGAGCTCGGGTGCCACCTTCGTCCGGCGGAGCTGGAGATGACCACGGTCGAATGGCTCGTCTCGCTCGAGCACCGAATCGCCGACTCGCTTTAGCGACCCGCGGTCTCGGTGCGGGCGCGCTCCGCTGCGGCCTGTTGCAACTGAAAGAACATCGTCAGGTGGTCGGCGGTCAGAAGACCGACCAGAACGCCCGCCGTCAGGACGGGTAGGCACCCGTCACGATTCGCCTGCAGCCGGGCCCAGGCCGAGTCGATCGGCTCTTCGGAGTCTGCCGTCGCCACGTCGCGCAGCATGATTTCTTCGGCCGACGCGGTGGGTGCCACCCGTCTCATGCCCTCGATCAGGCGGGGGAGCGTAATCAGGCCGACCAGTCGACCGTGACTCGACACGGGGAAGACGCGTTGGGGGCCTCGCAGGGCGATCTGGGCCACCACAGCGACGGGGGTATCGGGCGTCACCCGATGAAAGTCAGAAATCATGGCTACACGAACCGGGATCTCCGGGATCGCTCGATTGGTGCGACTGGCTTTCATCTCACCCTTGGCGCCGATCCAGACGAAGGTGGCGATCACCACGAGAATCGGATTTCCGAAGAGACCCCAGATACCAAACGCTACCGCCAGAAGTTGGCCCACCCCCGCGGCGATTCTCGTCGCCCGCCCGTATTCGAGTCGCATGGCGAGCAGCGAACGAAGCACTCGCCCTCCGTCCATCGGGAACGCGGGAATCATGTTGAACACCGCGAGGCCGACATTGACCCAGAAGAGATTCGTCAGCGGGTGCCCGAACAGAATGTTGATGCCGCGCGCGAGGTCGAGATCGGTGAACAGAACAACCACCGCGCCGAGCAGGGCGGCCAGCACCACATTCACCGCCGGCCCTGCGAGAGCCACGAGAAATTCCTGCCTCGGGTCGGCCGGCATGCGCATGAGCCGGGCCACGCCTCCGATCGGAAGCAGGGTGATGTCGTTCGTTGCGATGCCGAACCGGCGCGCCATCAGCGCGTGACCAAGTTCGTGGAGCACCACGATGCCGAACAGGAAGCCAACAAAGGTGAGGCCGACGACCACATCACTCGGGTCGCCGCGAACTCGTAGGTACGACAGCCCGGCCCACACGAGCAACAACGGGAACGTCATGTGGACGAAGATGTCGATCCCCGCGAGCCGACCGATGCGCCAGGACCATTTCACGAGTCGACCTCCAGACCACAGGGCGTGCGAGTACTCGGTTCGGCCGCCCCCGAATCAAAATGCGGGAACGAACGCCGGGAGCGGGATGCCCGCTCCCGGCTTCGCACTCAGTGGTTCATGCCCGCCATGTGAATGGGGAACTCGACGCGCGTGTTCTCCCACTCCATCACGACGTGGCCCATCATTTCGCCGTGAGACGCCCAGCTCATGGTGAACATCTCGACCATGTCGGTCGTGGCCGCGACCGGGCGGGTGAAGCTGCCGATAGGCCTTGGCCGCTCCCGAATCGAGGAAGTCG
>CBDUEZ010000287.1:0-5430 GCA_965366355.1 uncultured bacterium | reverse complement strand
ATTGAACTCATGGGCCCGCCGGATGTCGACCCGAACGGGGTCGGCGGCCAGCGCGACGGCCACGAAGGCGTCGATGGCCCGGTTCGAGATCGAACCTTCCGTGATGAAGTCGCTGCGGGCGCCCGCCTCGGTGGTGGGGGCACGGGGTGGATCGGCGGGGTCCTGAGCGACCGGAGCGGCCGCGTCGGGGTGCCTCCAATATCCGAACAAGGCCACGCCCGACACCCGGTCGGGATGCCGTTGCGCCGCGAGATGGGCGACCGTCGAGCCGTACGACCACCCCATCACGGCCGGCGCCGAAAGTGTGGGATGGCGCTCCGCGATCCAGTCGAGGACCGAGACGGCGTCATCGGCCATGCGTTCGGGATTCAGCCACCCCGTGTCGTCGCGGGGAGTCTCTCCGTATCCTCGGGCGTCGAGGGCGTAGGTGGCGATCCCCCGAGCGGCCAGCGCATCCATGAGCGACAACGATTCGCCCTCGACCTGGAGATCGAAGTCGGGAAGCGAACTCCAGGTGCGCCCGTGCAGGAGCAGTACGACGGCGGTGGGGTCGGCCGGGAATCTCCCCCACACGGCCATCGGGTGCCCGTCACTCAACACATCGAAGCGTTGGAGCGCCCGGCTGGCGGCACCCTCGGTCGGCGGCGCGTCGTCGCGGGGCACGGGCGAGCAGCCCATAAACAACGCGAGGCTCACCAGCACCAGGAATCGGGGCGTACGCATATCTCGTCTCCATAGGGAGGACCATCGGGGGGCGGGAGCGGGCCGACCTTCGACAAAAACCCCCGTCACCACAGTGGGTGCCGGGGGCCTTGGTCGCCAGTTGGCCTAGAGCGCGATCAGAGTTGGACTCATCCGCACTCGCTGTAGCCACACACGTGGCACTTCACGCATCCCTCTTCATAGGCGAGCTGCCCCGCGCTGCAATCCGGACACGCCCCGAAGAAGCTCACCGAGCCCGTGCCGGACTTGGCCTGCCGCTGCGGCTGGGTGGCCGATCCGGCCGGGACACCCAGCGGAAGCGCCTCCTGCACGCCCTCCTTCTCTTCGAGGTACCGCTCGAGGGCCTGACCAATCGCATCGGGGGCCGACAGCACTTTGTTCGGACCCACACCGACCGCCCGGTCGCAGGAGATGCCCCGGAGCTGGTCCTTGATCGAGGTGATCGGGATACCCGAGCGCAGGCTCAGCGAGATCAGCCGCCCGATCGCCTCGGCATCGGCCATCGCCGCACCGCCCGCCTTGCCCAGGGTGCAGAACACCTCGAACGGGCGTCCCCCCTCATCTTCATTGATGGTGAGGTAGAGGTCGCCCAGCGGAGAGTTCATCTTCGCGGTGCGACCCCGCAGCATGGCCGGCCGCTGCCGCTTGTGGCGTCCGGCGCGCGCGGACTCATCGGTGTTGTTGCGCTCCGCCGCGATCTCGGAGATCTCGACGCGGAGCCGGTGCGCCTCTTCACGGGAATCGGCGAGAAGCTGCTCGAGCTCCGCCACCCGCGAGCGCGCCTCGTCGAACTCGGCCGCCGCCTCGGCACTCATCTCGCCGCTCGTTTCGGACTGTCCGGTCTTTCCGGTCGACAGCACCTGCATGGGGCGGGAGCCGTCGCGATAGACCGTCACGCCCTTGCAGTTGAGCTCGTAGGCCAGCTCGTAGATGGCGCGGACGTCGTCTTCTGTCGCCTCGTTCGGGAAGTTCGTGGTCTTCGAGATGGCCGAATCGACGTGCTCCTGGAACGCGGCCTGCATGCGCACGTGCCACTCGGGAGAGATGTCGTGGGCCGTCACGAAGACCTGCTGCACCTCGACCGGCACCTCGTCGAAATGAATGTGCCCCTCGCTCGCGATCCTCTCCATGAGGTCTTCGCTATGCCACCCCTGCTCCTTCGCGATCCGCACGAAGTCGGGATTGACGTCGGGCATGAGCGAGCCCGCCTGATTGCGCATGAACGCCACGGCGAAGAGCGGCTCGATCCCCCCGGAGCATCCGGCGAAGATGGAGATCGTTCCGGTCGGTGCGACCGTGGTGAGGTTGCAGTTGCGGAGCGCGCGCATGGGGCGAATGCGGGTGCCGTTGGTGCGGCGGGCACAGGTGGCATCGGGACCCCAGATCGACGGTCCCCACGCCGGGAAGACGCCCCGCGTTTCGGCCAGACGCTCGCTGGCGTTGCGGGACTCCTCGTTGACGAACCGCATCACGCGACGGCCCATCTCGACGCCTTCGTCACTCGAATACGGGATCCCGAGCCGCACCAGAAGATCGGCCCAGCCCATGATCCCCAGACCGATGCGACGGATCGTATGGGCCAGGTTGTGGATCGCCTCGAGCGGGTAGCGGTTCGCGTCGATGACGTTGTCGAGGAAGTGCGTCGCGAGATGAACGACCCGGCGAAGCTCATCCCAGTCGATGCGCTGGTCGGCCGGCAGGTCGGTCGGCGCGTCGAGCTTCACGAACTTACCTACGTTGACGCTCCCCAGGTTGCAGACGTCGTACGACAACAGCGGCTGCTCGCCGCAGGGGTTGGTCGCCTCGTAGCTCCCGAGAGCCGGCACCGGGTTGTACTCGTTGGCCCGGTCGATGAAGAACGTGCCGGGCTCGCCCGTCTTCCACGCTCCGTGAATGATCAGGTCGAAGACTTCGCGAGCGTTTTCCTGACCCACCACTTCGCCGTTGCGCGGGCTCTTCAGATCGTACTCGGTGCCCTCCTTGACGGCCTCCATGAAGGCGTCGGTCAGAGCCACCGAGATGTTGAAGTTCGTGATCTGCGAGGTGTCGTCCTTGCACGCGATGAACCGGCGGATATCGGGATGGTCGACCCGCAGAATGCCCATGTTGGCACCCCGACGGGTGCCGCCCTGCTTCACCACCTCGGTCGATGCGTCGTAGAGCTTCATGAACGACACGGGACCCGACGCCACACCCATCGTCGAGCGCACGTTGTCGCCCTCGGGGCGTAGCCGCGAGAACCCGAACCCGGTGCCCCCACCCGACTGATGCACGAGCGCCATCGCCTTCAGCGTGTCGTAGATGCCGGAGCGTCCATTCGACAACGCGTCGTCGACCGGCAGCACGAAGCAGGCGGACAGCTGTCCGAGAGGCCGGCCCGCGTTCATGAGCGTCGGGGAGTTCGGCTCGAACTTTCCGGTCGTCATGAGAGCGTAGAACTGCCGCGCCAGCTCCTCGATCGCGGGCTCCGAGGCCCCGTAGCGCGCATCGGCCTGCGCAATCACCCGCGCGACCCGCCAGAACATCGTCTCGGGTTCCTCGATCGGCTCCCCGTCTTCGTTCTTCTTGAGATACCGCTTGCCCAGGACGATCCGAGCGTTGTCGGTCATCTCTGCGCGGGGCAGATCATCGGGGACCCGATCATCGAAGATCATGGGCTCGGGCGGGAACGGCGGGAGGGCGGGCGACAAGGACTTCTCGAGCGGCATGCGTGACGACTCCGGGTGTGGAAAAGCGGTGGAAAAGCGGTGGAGAACGGCTACAAATGGCGTTGAAAACCGGCGGATCGCCGCATCCGCCGTGCAAATCCGGTGTGGAAAACCCTTCTGGGACCTACTATCCCTTGGGGACGCAGATCATAGGGGCACTACATCTAGTAGTCAAGCACGTTTCGGCGGCGTCACCCCCACCTCTCGCGACGGAACGCCGAACCAGCCACGGTGCCGAAAGGCCTAACAGATTGACCCGCCGTCACCTCGACGAACGGCGGGCTCCATCGACGGGCCCCCGACGGCGTGTCACGGGAGGTGGATCACCTGCCAGAGGGGCCCCGTCTTCGGGTTCTATTCGGTAATATGCATCGGGTGGAGCAGCGGACGCAAGGATTATCTGGGCGCGTCCGAGCCCGGTCCTAGAACGACGGCCCCAGCCGGAAGTAGACCCGGGCGCCGCGGTCGCCCATCAGCGGGGCGGCGACCCCCAACCGCATGTGGAGGGGGATCGTGAAGAACAGCAGCGCGTCCAGCCGCAGTTCGCCCCCCACCGACGCGAGCGCCTCCCGCGGGGGATTGAAGAAGCCCGCTCTCGGGAGCTCCGGTCCCCACGCGTTGCCGACGTCGGCGAAGAGCGCGCCGTGGACTCGATCGAGGTGAACGGGCAACACGCCCCAGCCCGCATTGACCCACCACAGCGGAAACCGCCACTCGCCGGACGCCACCCAGGCACGAGTCCCACTGCGGTCTCCGTCGTCGTATCCGCGAATGGGGAAGAAAAGTCCCTGGCCGCCGAAGAGTCCCAGGCCGGTGATCGGCTCCCCCTGCCCCGCCGCTCCGCCCGCGTCGTACCAGAAGGCGTCGGCCCCGGGGCCCGCGGCCCGTCCTCCCGCCACACGGAGCGCCAGCACGTGGTCGGTCCAGCCCCACCCCCGAAACGAGGCGTAGGCGCGGGCCTGGCCGACGACCTCGTCGACACTTCGGTCGGCCCCGACCACCCCCGACAGGGAGTCTTCGAGTTGCAGCTGAGGACGCGTGCGCCCCTGAACGAACAGCGACACTCCGCGCTCCGGCGACAGCGACAACGCGTGTCCGCGCGCCGTCGACCACGCGGCCGAGACCCGGAGATCGCCGAGGCGAGAGCTCGGGCGCGACAGGCGGAAGTCGTCGGAGGGCCTCAAGTCGTCGCCGTCGAGGAGCGCGCGATCTTCCCACACGTATCCCGCCGACCCCGTCAACGACGCGTTCGATCTCCAGCGGGACCGCAGAAGCGTGACGGCCGCGCTGGCCCGGCGTTCGCGCTCCTCGATGAATACGGTCCGGTCTTCGGCGGCGGTGAACGGTCCCCCGGCGTCCCAATTCTGGCTCGCGGTGAGCGAGAAGAGGGGGTTGCCCCATCCGGCCCAGGTGTAGCCCGCCGCGGCCGCGACCTTGCCACGATCGACGGCGACCGCCGCCGAAGCCGCCAGCGTGTGGCGCTCCACGACGTCGGAGATGCGGGTGCCCGCGCCCACGAAGGGCCCGAGCACGCGCGTGCCCCGCGACGAGACGTCCGGAAGCAGGAGGGGCTCCCAGTAGCGCGGGCGGAGGCTCTCGGCGGCACGGTAGGGCCGAACCTCGAGCGCATCGAGCTCCGCCGCCGCAAATCGCCGGGCCCCGCCCTCGGATCCGGGGTCGGCCGGGGCACCCGAACCGGCACCCGAACCGGCACCCGCCCCTGGCTCCGCCACGCTCGACGGAGCCGGCCGCGGGGGCATCGCCCGCTCCACCGGGTCGCTCCAGCGGTCGGGGTCGAAGGGCACACGGGCGGCGTCCCAGCCGTCGGCGCCGTAGAGCGACACGTCGATCCAGCGCCCGTCGGGCGACACCGATGGATGCGCGACTCCCGTGACGACATCGGTCACCTGGCGGAGGGCGTCGACGCGCCCCGCGGCGGGATCGACGCGGGTGGCGAGGAGGTTGGCGATCCCCGACCGATCCGACGACCACACGAGCC
>CBDUEZ010000286.1:0-5446 GCA_965366355.1 uncultured bacterium | reverse complement strand
ATCCCCACGTCGAGATCGAGGTGCACCCCGTTCGCCTCACGCGCGACAATGCGCTCGACCTCGTCGCCCGCTACGACCTCGTGGTCGACGGCTCCGACAACTTCCCGACGCGCTACCTCGTCAACGACGCCTGCGTGCTCACGGGCGTGCCCTTCGTCTACGGCGCGATTCTGCGCTGGGACGGCCAGGTCTCGCTCTTCGCGACCCCCGACGGCCCGTGTTACCGCTGCCTCTTTCGCGAGCCTCCGCCTCCGGGAATGGTGCCGTCGTGCTCCGATTCCGGGGTGTTCGGGGCGCTCCCGGGTGTGGTCGGATCGATGCAGGCGATGGAGGCGTTGAAGTGGCTGCTCGGGGTAGGGGACTCCCTCGCGGGCCGGCTCCTGCTCTTCGACGCGCTGGGGGCGAACTGGCGCGAGATCGAGGTGCCGCGGGCGGCCGACTGCCCCGCCTGTGGCGACGCCCCCACCATCACGGAGCTGGTCGATTACGAGTGGTTCTGCGGCATGGCCCCCGACGGCACGCCCCTCGTGGCCGACGCCGACTCACCGTTGCCGATCGAGGTCGAGGCCGAGGCGCTCAAGGCGGCGCTGGAGAGTCCGACCCCGCCGCTGGTCATCGACGTCCGCGAACGGTGGGAATGGGACGCCGGAAATCTGGCCGACCACGGCGCGCTGCACCTTCCGCTGGCGGCCCTCGGCGACGCCCCCGACATCGTGCCGGCCGGGCGACGCATCGTGCTCGTCTGTTCGGTGGGCGCGCGCAGCGCCGGCGCGGCGGGCCACCTGCGGGCCGCCGGCTTCGAGGGGGCCGCCCATTTGAGCGGCGGCCTGCGGGCGTGGGCCGACGTCGTCGACCCGACGCTCACGGTTTTGTAGTCGATGCACCCGTGAGGCTCCATGACTGATCTCAGCCCCGACACCCACCCGCCGCACCCCACCGCCGTGCCCCGCGTCGTCATCGTGGGCGCCGGATTCGCCGGATTGTGGGCCGCCCAGGGGCTCGCGAAAGAAGACCTCGACGTCACCCTTCTCGATCGCAACAACTTCCACACCTTCTACCCCCTGTTGTATCAGGTGGCCGCGGCCGAGTTGGGACCGACCGACATCGCCTACCCGGTGCGCTCGATCCTGCGCAAGGGATGTGTGCGCTTCCGCATGGCCGACGTCGAAGAGGTCGATTTCGACGCCCGCACGGTCCATACCAGCGAGGGACCGGTCGCCTACGACGCCCTCGTCCTCGCAATGGGCAGCGTGCCCGCCTTCTTCGGGGTCGACGGCGCGGAGCGCTACAGCTTTCCGCTGCGCGACATGGATCACGCGCTGCCCCTGCGCCGCGAGGTGTTGTCGCGCTTCGAGACGGCCTCGTACGAGCCGAGTGCCGAGCGCCGTCGGGCACTGCTCACCTTCGTGATCGTGGGCGGCGGGCCGACGGGGGTCGAATACGCCGGTGCGCTCGCCGAACTGATCCACGGTCCCCTGTTGCGGGACTACCCGGTCATTCCGGCCGAAGAGGTGAGGATCGTGTTGGTCGAGGGCTCGGGCCGGCTCCTCGGGGCGATGGACGAGAAGCTGGGCCGCTACGCCGCCATGCGCCTCGAGGCTCGCCGCGTCGAGGTGCGTCTCGAGACGATGGTGACGCGCATCCGGCCCGATGGCGTCGATTTCGCCGACGGCAGCCACATCGACAGCGCCACGGTCGTCTGGACGGCGGGCATCCAGGGCGATCCCAAAGTGAAGAGCTGGGGACTGGAGACGGGGGGACTGGGACGGGTGACGGTCGATCCCTCGCTGCAGGTGCCGGGGCGTCCCGAGGTGTTCGTCGCCGGCGACCTCGCCCGGGCCCTCGGCGCCGACGGCACCCCGCTCCCCCAGGTCGCCCCCGTCGCCGCGCAGCAGGGAGAACACCTGGTCGGGGCGGTGCAGGCCTACCTGAGGGGTGAGCCGGTGCCCGCGTTCGAGTACGACGACCCCGGAATGCTCGCGGTGATCGGCCGCAATCACGCGGTCGCGCAGGTGTTCGGGGGCAAGTTCACCGGCTTCCCCGCCTGGGTGCTGTGGGCCCTGATCCACGTCGCGAAGCTCGTGGGTTTTCGCAACCGGGTCCTGGTGCTGGTCAATTGGGCGTGGAACTACGTCTTCTATGAGCGAGCGGTCCGTCTCATTCTCCCAATCGAGAAAGAGCGCGAGCCGGAGGCGGAGCCGTAGCCGGGGTCCCCGACCCGAGCCGGAGCCGTAGTCCCCAGCCGGAGCCGCAGTCCCCCGTTTTCAACACTCCGGGTCGCCGATTCGTCCTCTTCTACGATAGGTTGGCGCAGCCGCGCGGAAATGCGCGGATGGCTCCCCATCGTCTTCTCTCAGCCCCGAGCATGATGAACGCGCGACTCCGCACTCTCGTCCTGGCGGTACTCACCCCGCTCGCCGTGGCTCCCGCTGCGGCCCAGACCCTCGACGACACCTGGCTCGAGGGTTTCCCCTGGCGGTCGGTTGGACCGGCGAACATGTCGGGTCGTGTGACCGACATCGAAGGTCTGCCGAGCCCCTCGAAGACCTTCTACGTCGCGGCGGCCGGCGGCGGAATCTGGAAGACGTCGAACAACGGCACGACGTTCCAACCGCTCTTCCAGAACGAGCGCGTCGTGGCCATGGGCGACCTCGCCATCGCCCCGAGCGACACGATGCAGATCTGGGCGGGGACGGGAGAAGAAGACTCGCGCAACTCGATCTCGCCCGGCGGCGGGATCTACAAGTCGATGGACGCGGGAGAGACCTGGGAACTCATGGGACTCGAGGGCACCGAGCACATCGGTCGCATTCTCGTGCATCCGCGTGATCCCAACACGGTGTGGGTGTCGGGGCTCGGTCCCCTATGGCGCGAGGGCGGACAGCGCGGGCTCTACAAGACGACCGACGGCGGCGCCACCTGGCGTGAGGTTCTCTCCGTCAGCGATCGCGCCGGCTTTGTCGATCTGACCATGCACCCGACGAACCCCGACGTGCTGATGGCGACGAGCTGGGAGCGCATTCGCGGTCCCTACTACCTGCAGTCCGGGGGCCCCGGGAGCGGAATCTGGCGGAGCACCGATGGCGGTGAAACCTGGGACCGCGTCGAGGGCGGGGGACTGCCCACGACCGAGATGGGCCGCATCGGCATTTCCTACGCGCCGAGCAACGGCGACATCGTCTACGCGCTCGTCGAGGCGGCGGCGCCCAGTGAAGACGAGGAGCGCCTGTCGGGGCTCTATCGCTCCGAAGACGGCGGCACGACCTGGGAGCGCATGAACAACTACAACTCGCGCCCCTTCTACTACTCGCAGGTGCGCGTCGACCCGGCCGATGCCGATCGGGTCTACTTCTCGACCTTCCAGTTCTCGACCGATGGCGGGCGCACGATGGCTCCGGCCGCGCAGGAGGTCCACGTCGACTTCCACGCCTACTGGGTCGATCCGAACGACCCCGATCGCATCGTCGTCGGCAACGACGGCGGCATCGCGATCAGCTTCGACAAGGGCGGGAACTACTGGTTCCCGAACCACATGGCCGCGATCGGTCAGTTCTACAACATCAGCGTCGACATGGGCACGCCCTATCGCATCTGCGGCGGGCTGCAGGACAACTACACCTGGTGTGGACCATCCCGGAAGACGAGCGGCGCGATCACGAACCACGACTGGTTCCAGGTGAGCGGCGGCGACGGCTTCGTGAGTCAGCAGGACCCGCGCGATCCCAACATCGTCTACTCCGAGTCGCAGGGCGGCAACATGGGCCGCTCCAACCTCGCGACGGGTGAGCGCACTTCGCTCGGGCGTCCCAACTGGCGCGAGGGGTACCGCGTGACGCAGGACGCCATTGCGATGCTCTGGCCCGACAGCACGCAGCCGATGCCGGCGGCGAACCGCGCGCGGATCGAGGCCCTGCAAGCCAAGGCCTCGGCCGACTCGGCCGCGATGGACATGCGCTACAACTGGAACACGCCCTTCTTCCTCTCGCCGCACGACCCCGATGTGGTCTACGCGGCCGGCAACCGGGTGCTCAAGTCGACCGATCGGGGCGACAACCTGCATCCGATTTCGCCCGACCTCAGCCGCATGGATGAGGAGAAGATCCGGATCAGCACGCAGACCACCGGGGGCGTGACGCCCGACAACACCGGTGCCGAGACCTTCGCGACGATCGTGTCGCTGGCCGAATCGCCGGTGCGGGCCGGGCTGCTCTACGCCGGGACCGACGACGGTAATCTCTGGATGTCTCCCGACGACGGCGGGCGCTGGGTCGATGTCACGGACCGCCTGGATGGCATGGTGCCGGATGGGTCGTACATCAGCCGTATCGAGCCCTCGCACCACGAGGCCGAGCGGGTCTACGTCACGATCGACAACCATCGGCGCGGCGACTTCACCCCGTACGTCTTCGTAAGCGAAAATGCGGGGGAGAGCTTCAGCTCGATCGTGGCCAACCTACCCACGGGCAAGCCCGACTTCGCCCACGTGATTCGGGAAGACCTCGTCAACGAGAACCTGCTCTTCGTGGGGACCGATGTCGGGCTCTACGTCTCGCTCGATCGGGGCGCCTCGTGGCAGAACTTCCAGAACGGGCTCCCGACCGTGCCCGTGCACGACATGGTCATTCACCCGCGCGACGGCGAGTTGGTGGCCGGCACGCACGGGCGGTCGATCTGGATCGTCGACATTCGTCCGCTGCAGCAGCTCAACACCCAGGTGATGGCGTCGAATGCGCACCTCTTCGCGCCCCGGCCCGCCTTCCACATGGGCATGCCGCGGACCGGCGGTGAGTTCACCGCCCAGGCCTACTGGCAGTCGGGAAGTCCCGGCACCGGTGCCGAGATTCGGTACTGGATCGGACAGGGCGTCGACGACGACGTCTCGTTCGAGATCCACGACGAGCGCGGCAATGTGATGGCGACGCTCAACGGGCTGAATCGTCAGGGACTGCATTCCGTGAGCTGGAACCTGAATGGTCCGTCGTTGACGCTGCCCAGGTCGCCCTCCGAGCGGCGCGACAGCATCGCGATCGAGCGGCGGATGGCCGTGGTGGCCGACTCTCTCGCGGGTGCCGGGCACGACCGCAGCGACATCGATGCCGCGATGAATCGGCTTCGTGAAGGTGGCGGCGGTGGAGGCGGATTCGGCTTCGGTGGCGGGGGCGGCGGATTCGGTGGTGGCGGTTCGGTCGGCGTGGCCGACTTCGAGGCGCGTCCCGCCGAGGGCCAGCCCCGGCCCGGTCTGCCGGCGGCCGATGACGACGAAGACGACGAGCCGTCGCTGCAGGCGATCATCACGCAGGCCGTTCGTCCGCAGCAGCAGGGCGGTGGCCGGCGCTTCGGTGGCGGTGGCGGCGCGCTCTTCCCGTCGCGCACGCAACAGGGTGCCCCCGCGCAGCCCGGTACGTACACGGTCGTGATGAAGGTCGGCGACCGGACCTTCCGTCAG
>CBDUEZ010000285.1:0-5479 GCA_965366355.1 uncultured bacterium | reverse complement strand
CAGGCGGCGAAGGTGGAGCGGTTGCTCGCTCACGGCACCGTGCCGTGGCGAAGATTCGGCACTCGAAACGAGTTGGGGGCGGCCCTCGGTGGTCCGCCCTATTCGGCGGTTGGAGTGACCCGAGGCGGTTTCGCCGACCGGCTCCTCGAGGAGCTGGACGCAGATGTGGATTCCCGCGAGGGGAATCCACGAGCATTGGAGGACGACCAGACGTATGCGGGTTGACGAACTAGCGAAGGACCTGAAGGTACAGGCGGACACGCTGCTCCACCTCCTGCGGGAGATGGGGATTCATGCGGCCGATGCCGAGGCGTCCCTGCCGGACGCCGCGGTAGCGCGCGTGCTCGCACGGGTCGAGCGGGAACGGAGAGCGGGCAAGAAGGACGCTTCGGAGGCGCTGAAGGCGGCCCTCGAGGAAGCGTCCTCCGGGCCGCGCCGTCGTCGTCGCCGCCGTTCGTCGACCCCCGAGCCCGAGCCAGAGCCGGCCGAAGCGGCGGCTGCCTCCGACGAGGCCGAGGAGGTCGCTCCCGTCGACGAGCCCGACGCGTCGCAGGAGCTCGCCGCGGAGGTCGAAGTGACCGAGCCCGAGGGGGGCGACGTCGAGCCCGAGACCGAGGTCGAGGTCGAGGTGGAGGTCGAGGTAGAGGCCGTCGCGGAAGTCGATGCCGAGCCGGAAGCTGAGCCTGACGCCGTCGTGGCCGAAGCGCCCGAGGCCGCCAGCGAGTCGGAACCCGAGGCCGCGTCCGAGTCGGAGCCCGAAGCTGTCGAGGAGGCGCCGGTCGAGGCCGCCGCCGATACGGCTCCTGCGGAGCCCGAGACCGTCGACGCCGCCGCCAAGGGGCCCGTCGCGGCCGATGAGGCGCCCAAGGCCGAGACCCGTTCGCTGGAGCCCGCGCGCAAGAATGCGCCCGATGGGCCGGTACGGGTGCTTCGGAAGCCGACCCCTGCCGCATCGGCGGGTCCAGGCGGGACGGTTCGTATCCAGGCTGAAGGGTACACGACCGACGGCCGACGCAAGGCGAAGGACAAGAAGAAGAAGCGCGGGCGGGTCGACCAGGATGCCGTCCAGGAGAATATTTCCCGCGTCATGGCCGAGATCAAAAGCGGCGGCGGGAAGAAGAAGCGCCGTCGCGCCGAGCGCGTGTCTCGCGAGGAGCAGGAGATCCGCGAGGCGGAGGTTCAGGAGGAACAGGAACGCGAAGCGAAGACCGTCAAGGTCAACGAGTTCCTGACGATCGCAGAACTCGCCGAACTGATGGATGTCCCGGCAGCACAGATCGTGGGCTCGGCCTTCAAGAACCTCGGCCTCATGGTCACGATCAATCAGCGCCTCGACTTCGACCAGATCGAGATGCTCCTCGACGAGTTCGGGTTCCAGGCCGTGCGCGAAGAGGAGTATGCGTCGGCCGAAGACGAGATCGAAGAGGTGGTCGACTCCCCGGAAAGTCTCCGGCCGCGGCCTCCGGTCGTGACCGTGATGGGGCACGTCGACCACGGAAAAACGTTGCTCCTCGACCGGATCCGCAAGGCGAACGTGGTGGCGGGCGAGGCCGGTGGCATCACCCAGCACATCGGCGCGTACCATGTGGAGTTGGAGGGTGGACGCACGATCACCTTCCTCGACACCCCGGGTCACGCCGCCTTTACGGCCATGCGTGCCCGTGGTGCCGACGTCACCGACATCGTGATCCTGATCGTCGCCGCAGACGACTCGATCATGCCGCAGACCATCGAGGCGATCAGTCACGCGAAGAATGCCGGCGTGCCGCTGATCGTTGCGATCAACAAGATCGACCTTCCGGCGGCGAACGCGGATCGCGTGAAGCAGGAGCTCCTGCAGCACGACGTCCAGGTCGAAGACTACGGCGGTCAGGTGCTGGCGACGGCGATCTCCGCCAAGACGGGCGCGGGGATCGATGATCTGCTCGAGAAGGTCGTACTGCAGTCCGAGCTCCTCGAACTGTCGGCGAACCCCGATCGTGCCGCGCAGGGTGCGGTGATCGAGGCCCAGCTCGATGTCGGGAAGGGGCCGGTCGTGACCGTGCTGGTGCAGAAGGGCACGCTGCGAGTCGGAGACGACTTCCTCGTCGGGATCTACGACGGGCGCGTGCGGGCGCTTCTCGATGAGCGTGGCAAGCAGGTCTCCGAGGCCGGGCCCGGGATTCCCGTGCAGGTCCTGGGCTCCGGTGGTGTGCCCCAGGCCGGAGACGCGTTCCAGGCGATGGATTCGGATCGGGCCTCCGAGATCGCCACGAATCGCCAGCGACTCGACCGCGAGAAGCAGCTCCGAATCAAGGAGCGCGGCGTGAAGTTGGGCGACTTCTCGAAGCTGATGGCCCAGGGCGAAGTTGGTACCCTGCCGCTCATCATCAAGGGCGACGTCGATGGTTCGGTTCAGGCCGTCTCCGACGCCCTCGAGCAGCTGGGTACGTCGGAGGTGCAGGTCGAGATCATTCACCGTGGTGTGGGTGCGATCAACGAGTCCGACATTCTGTTGGCCGAAACGGCCGGCGCCGTCATCATCGGCTTCCGCGTTCGCCCCGACAGTGGCGCGCGACAGTTGGCCGAACAAAGCGGTGTCGACGTCCAGACCTACGACGTGATCTACAACGCGGTCGACGACATTCGAAGCGCCCTCGAGGGCATGCTGTCTCCGGAGCAGAAGGAGACCGTGTTGGGCAGCGCCGAGGTGCGAGAGACCTTCCGGATCACGCGCGTCGGAATGATCGCCGGTTGTTACGTGACCGACGGCATTATCGAACGCAAGGCCCGCGGCCGAGTGGTTCGCAACGGTATCGTGGTCTACGACGGCGAATTCTCCTCGCTCAAGCGCTTCAAGGACGACGTGAAGGAGGTCCGAGAGGGCTTCGAGTGCGGGATCGGGATCGCCAACTTCAATGATGTGAAGGTGGGCGACGTGATCGAGTGCTTCCGGGTCGAGGAAGTCGCACGGACCCTGGCCGCGTCGGCGGCGGAGGATCGGGCCTGACCGCACTGGACCCGTATCGTCTCGACGAGGCTCGCCCCAACTCTTCACCACCCTTCTAGAGCCGACCGACGTCATGGCCCGTCGCATCGAACGACTGAACGAACAGCTGAAGCGGGAACTCGCCGTGCTTATTCGAACGGGGATCCGGGACCCCCGGATCGCTCCGGTCACCGTGACGGCCGTCCGTACGACGTCCGACCTGAACCTGGCACGGGTTCTCGTCCGGCTGCTCGGGACCGAGGCGGAGAAGCGCGATGCGCTTGCAGGCCTGGACCGAGCCGCGCCGTTCCTGCGCCGAAGCCTGGGCCAGGAACTTCGGATCCGTCGAGTGCCGGAGCTCGAGTTCCTCGAGGATCGGTCTCTCGAGCGGGCCGCTCGCATCGAAGAGCTTCTGTCGGAAGTCCGCCCGGATGGAGGGTGGCAGGAGCCGGATCAGGAGGAAAGCGACGGCGAGGACCCCGACGCGTGACCGGCCCAGCTTTGACGGGGGTGCTCGCGGTCGACAAGCCGATAGGCCCGACCTCACACGACATCGTGGCCGTGGCTCGCCGGGCGCTCAAGACGAAGAAGGTCGGTCACACGGGAACCCTCGACCCGTTCGCATCGGGCCTGATGCTCCTCTGTATCGGCGCCGCGACGCGGCTCTCTCCGTACCTGACTCACCTGGACAAGCGCTACCGGGCGGAGGCCCTGCTGGGTGTCGCGACCGACACCCTCGACCGGGAGGGCACGGTGGTTCGGGAAGACCCGGCCGGAGCAACGGTCGAGACGAGCCGAATCGAGGAGTGTCTCGCTGCATTCCGGGGGCGGATCGACCAGACTCCGCCGGTCTATTCGGCGAAGAAGATCCGGGGTGAGGCCGCGCACCGTCGCGCCCGCCGCGGCGAGGCGGTCGAACTCCCGCCCGTCGAGGTCTTCGTGCACCGACTGGAACTCATCGAACGCGACGGCCCCCGGGTGGTTCTCGACGTGGAGTGTTCGTCGGGCACCTACATCCGGGCGCTGGCGCGAGATCTGGGCGACGCACTGGGCGTGGGCGCACACCTCACCGGGCTCCGCCGGTTGTCGGTCGGCTCGTTCGACGTGTCGAGCGCGAGCGTCGTCGACGAACTCGCGTCTGCTCCGGCGGCCGCATGGTCGACTCCGGCCGAGGCGCTCGCCCTCGCCGGCGTCGCCTCGTTCGAGGTGGCTCCGGGCGACGAGGCGCGAATCGGCCAGGGTCGAGAGATTCCATCGTCGCTTTCGGACGCGGGTGCGGCGGTCGAGCCCGCGGCAGCGGTTCTTCAGGGGCGGTTGCTCGCCATAGGTAGGGTCGAGGCGGGGACGTTTCGGCCTCGGCGCGTCTTCGTGGCCTCCTGATGGTTTCCAGCGAAAGGGGCGAGGCCGCAGGGGGGACCGTCGTCACGGTGGGGACGTTCGACGGTGTGCACCGAGGACACTGGTCGGTCCTCCAGGAGATCGCCCGTCGGGGCCGCTCGTCGGGTCTTCGAAGTGTCTTGGTCACCTTCGACCCCCATCCATTGGCGGTCGTGGGGCCGGGGGGCGCCCCCCCCGCCGCTCCTCACGACTCCCGACGAAAAGCGGGAGATCCTGGCGGAGAGCGGGCTGGATGTCGCCGTCTTCTTGAGGTTCACCCACGCGTTGTCGCAGTACTCCCCGCGCCGCTTCGTCGAGGAGATCCTGGTCGCCCGGCTCGGCGTTCGACAGTTGGTGATCGGATACGACCACGGGTTTGGGCGGGGCAGGGAGGGCGACGCCGAGACGCTCCGAACCCTCGGCGACGAGTTCGGCTTCTCGATCGACGTCATCGATCCGGTCTCGATGGGGGATCATACGGTGTCGTCGACCTCGATTCGGGCCGCCGTGGCCGAGGGCGACCTCGGTTCCGCCCATCGGGCTCTGGGGCGACCGTATGCCATGGTGGGTCATGTGGAACGCGGCGACGGGCGAGGGCGCGGCCTCGGGTTCCCGACCGCGAATCTCGGGTCGATCGCGCCCGAGAAGCTGGTGCCACCGCCGGGGATCTATGCGGTGTGGGCGAACCTACCCGAAGGGGTATTTCCGGGTGCGCTGCACGTGGGGCCTCGCCCGACCTTCGAGGGGGCGAGCCCGTCGATCGAGTTGCACGTGCTCGATTTCGAAGGAGACCTGTACGGGTCGCGCGTGCGAGTGGACTTCAGGGCGAAGATCCGGGATGTGCGATCGTTTTCGTCGGTCGACGCCCTGGTGGACCAGATGCACTCCGATGTGGGCGAGGCGCGGCGACTTCTCTCTCGGGTCTGAGACGGCAGGTTGGTCGACGACACCCCGCGGTCGGAGATTAGGCGCGATGCGTGAAACGCCCTGCCTGGGGTGGTGGGATCGTAGCATTTGCACTAACATTTTAGGCTGACCAAGCCAGGGGCATCTGCCCCCGACTTCCCTTGCAGCGCAGACTCCTGCGGAGGCCGAGAATGAGTTTCGACAAAACAGCAGTGATTCAGAAGCACC
>CBDUEZ010000284.1:0-5518 GCA_965366355.1 uncultured bacterium | reverse complement strand
TCCCCGCTTGGCCGCTTCGGCCTTGTCTGGTGCCCCGCCCGCGAGGAGGTAGAGCACCGCCATGCGTACGGCGACCCCGTTGGTCACCTGGTTGAGAATTACCGAGTGGGGTCCGTCGGCCACATCGGAGTCGATCTCCACGCCCCGGTTCATCGGGCCGGGGTGCAGGATCAGGACATCTCGTTTCGCCGCCTCGAGGCGGGCACTCGACACCCCATAGATTCGGTTGTACTCGCGCAGCGAGGGCACGAACCCCCCCTGCATGCGTTCGAGCTGGAGCCGCAGGACGTTCAACGCGTCGGCCCATTCCAGCGCGGCCTCGAGCCGGGGAAAGACCGTGACGCCCATCTCTTCGACCCCGACCGGAAGCAGGGTGCGGGGTCCGCACACGCCGACTTCGGCGCCCAGCGCCCGCAACCCGAAGATATTGCTCCGCGCGACGCGGGAGTGCAGAACATCGCCCACGATGCAGACCTTCAGCCCCTCGATGCGCCCCAGATGGTCGCGAATCGTGAGGAGATCGAGCAGACCCTGAGTGGGGTGTTCGTGCCGTCCATCGCCCGCGTTGACGACCATCGACGGAATCCTCTCCGCCAGAAAGCGGGCCGCGCCCGACGAACCGTGTCTCATCACGACCATGTCGATCTTCATGGCCTCGAGGTTTCGTGCCGTATCGACGAGGGTCTCTCCCTTCGTCACCGACGACCCGCTCGACGAGATGTTGACGGTGTCGGCGCTGAGACGCTTCTCGGCGAACTCGAACGACACGCGGGTGCGCGTCGACGGTTCGAAGAAGAGATTCACGATCGTCTTGCCCCGCAGTACGGGCACCTTCTTGATCCGTCGCTCGCTGATCTCCTTGAAGGGCTCGGCCGTGTCGAGGATCGTGAGGATCTGCTCGGCGCTCAGGTCTTCGAGCCCTACGAGATCTTTCCCGAGGGGCTGGACGGTGGCGGAGGTCATGCCCCCTCCGTCACGGTCACGAGTTCGACGGCCAGGCGGGAATCGAGGCTGGGCACCAGCACCTCGACGCGGCGCCCAGGGGGCACGTCGACCCGTCGGCCCACGATATCGGCCTGCACCGGGATCTCGCGCCCGTCCCGATCGGCCAGCACACAGAGAAGCACGCGGGCGGGACGGCCCCAGTCCATCAGTTCGTTCAGGGCCGCGCGAACGGTTCGCCCCGTGTAGAGCACGTCGTCGACCAGCACGACGGTCCGGCCGTCGAGTCCCTCCGGCGGCAGCTCCGTCTCGCCGATCACGGGACGAGGCCCCACCACGGCGAGGTCGTCGCGATACAGGGTGATGTCGATCGCGCCGATGGCGGGTGCGTGGCCCTCCGCCCGTTCGATCTCCTGCCCGAGCAGACCCGCGAGCGCATCGCCACGCCGCCGAATGCCCATGATCACGAGGTTGTCGGTCCCGCTGTTGATCTCCACGATTTCCCGGGCCATTCGGGCCAGAGCGCGCCGCACGGCGGCGGCATCCATCAGCAGAGTGCGGTGGGGATCGGGCATGACGCAGTGCGGCCTCGGACAAAGGGATGGGGGACGGCAGGGGGTCCCGGCGGCGCCGGAATGTGCCCCGGTGCGAGAGGGTGTGTCAACGCGGGCCCCGGGCCTCGTCTTTACATCGCTTCCCGGGCCCGGCATTGTGAGCGCCTCCATGCGTTCCCAGCGCCGCCCAACCCTCGTCTGCGAGACTCCACGGATGCCTCGATTCCTCCGTCGAACCGCCGTGCCCTCCGGCGCGGGCGCGATGGGCGGTTGACGACCCCTCGAGTGCCCGTCTCGGCGGCGCTGATCACTCGCGACGCTCTGCGCACCGTGGGCTCGAGCCTCGAGTCGCTCGGCTTCTGCGACGAGGTGGTCGTGATGGACTCCGGTTCGACCGACGGCACCCTCGAGGTAGCTCGTGCGGCCGGCGCCCGGGTCGAACACCGCGAGTGGACGGGATTTCGCGACCAGAAGAATGCGGTCGCGGGGCTCTGCCGGAACGATTGGGTGCTGAGCATCGACGCCGACGAAACGGTCTCCCCCGCCCTCGCCGAAAGTATCGTCGGACTGTTCGCTTCAGGCCCGCCCGATCAAGCCGGCTTCACCGTTGCTCGGCTGACGCGCTACCTCGGTCGAGACATTCGGCACGCCGGATGGTATCCGGACCGGGCCGTTCGCCTCTACGACCGAACCCGCGGCCGCTGGGTCGGGGGGCAGGTGCACGAGCGGGTCGACGTCGACGGGGCCGTCGGCGCCTTGCGCGGCGATCTGCTCCACGACCCCTATGCGGGCCTCGCCCACCACCTCGACAAGATGAACCTCTATTCGACCCTCGCCGCCGAGACCCTTCACGCTCGCGGTCGCCGGGCCGGGTGGAGCGATCTCGCGATTCGCCCCCCGCTCGCCTTCGTCAAGAAATACCTGGCTCAGCGGGGTGTGCTCGACGGGCTTCCCGGTTTCGTCGTCTCGGCGAGCACCGCGATGGGGGTGTTTCTACGGTATGCGAAACTGTGGGACCTCGGTCGGCGCGGCGTTGCGCCCGACCCGGCGGCGGCGGCCGATCGCAGCCCGCCGCCGAGCGAGAGACTACCGCCGGGCTCGGAAGAACGCGCGTAGGAGGTCTCCCGCGGCCTCGCCGAGCACCCCCGCCGTGAGGGCAGCACGGTGGTTGAGCCGCGGATCCTGCAGAAGATTCCCGAGCGACCCGGCCATACCGGCTTTGGGATCGGGAGCGCCGAACACCACGCGAGGCACGCGGCCGAGAACCAGCGCACCGGCGCACATCGTGCAGGGTTCGAGGGTCACGTAGAGGGTGGTGTCTTCGAGACGGAAATCGCCCTGCTGGGCCGAGGCCGCCCGTAACACGACCACCTCCGCGTGGGCGGTCGGATCGGCGTCGGTGCGGGTCTGATTGTGACCTTCGGCCACGATCCGTCCCCCGCGCACGAGCACGGCCCCGACGGGTACTTCGCCACGGAGCGCGGCCACACGGGCAAGCTCCAGGGCCCGGGCCATGAACGCCGCATCGCCCGATCGGCGAGGGTCGAGCGTGAGGGGGGGTGGGTCTGCCACGTCGTGGCGAGACTCAGTGCGCCGTGAGGCTCACCGTCGCCGCGGGGCCGTCGAAGCGACGGACAAATCCAGCCACTCGTCCGAGGATCCGCAGCGAAGCCGGTTCCTCGAGCAGGAGCGGGGTGTCTCCCGCCTTCACGCCCTGCACGTAGATTCCGCGACCGTTGCGCGACACCCGCTGGAACGAAGCCGGAGCCCCGCCCACCTGGGCGGCGATCACGCCTCCATCGGGCACCTCGTGCACATCAGCCGGCTCGAGAAGAATCCAGTCGCCCTCCGTCACGCCGAGCGCTGCGAGTTCTGCGCCGCTCGAACGCACGAAGAAGGAACCCTTCGCCCCCGCAAGACGCCGATCGACCGTGAGCTGAGACGTGGCCCGCACAGACCGAGTCGCCGCCCGATCATCGGGGAGCGAATCGAAACACGGCACCGTGACGGCATCGGGACTCAGATCGACCCCGAGAATGCGAACCCCGCGCGAACGCGAAGGATCGCGCTCGAGAAACCCCTTGTTGGCCAACGCCTGGAGGTGTTCCGACACCGTCTTGGTGCTTTTGATGCCGAAACGCTCGCCGATCTCACGAATCGAGGGCTGGTACGTGTTCGACCTCAGATAGGTCACCATGTAGTCCAGGATCTTCCGCTCGATGTCATTCATGGCTTGAGACATCTGAACTCCGAAATGCGAGGATTCTCGGGGCGACCGGCCGACGAGGAGGGCTAGACTAATCTGGCTCAGGAACAGATGTCAAGAAAGGAAAACGTCTGGCGCAGCGAGGAGGTCGAGCGCTCGCTCGACCCGCGCGCGGGCCCGATCCGGCCCCAATACCATGAGGATGTCGAAGATTCCAGGGCTGTGGGCCGTGCCGGTCAGGGCCACCCGCAACGGGTGGATGAGCCGACCGAAACCCACACCGGTGGCCCCGGAATGGGCCCTTAAACGCTCTTCGAGAGCCTCGGCCGTCCAGTCGCCGTCCTGGAGCGCCCCGAACGTCTCCTTGAGCTGTGATCCGACCGCTGCCGGGTCTTTCGCCCAATGTTTCGCGACGGCCTCGTCGTCGAGTTCGGGGGTGTCGACCAGGTACGGCACGGCCTGGGCGGCCAGATCATCGACGGTACGGGCGCGCGTTTTGAGCAGATCGACGAGGGCGCCGAAGCCCGGCTCGTCGGGGGCCGGAGCGCCGGCACCCCAGGCATCGGGCCCGACTCCGCGGGCCTTCAGGCGGTCGACGACCAACGGTGCGAGCTCTGCGGCCGACATCGTCGCCACGTACTGACCATTGAACCAGGAGAGCTTCTGGGTATCGAAGATCGCGCTCTTCTTCTGCACCCGGCTCATGTCGAAGGCCTCGATCAGCTCGGCCCGCGACATCACCTCACGCTCGTCGCCGGGGTTCCACCCGAGAAAGGCCAGGAAGTTGACCATTCCGTCGGGGAGTATCCCCTCGGCGGCATAGTCCGCGACCGCCGTTGCACCGTGCCGTTTCGACAGGCGCTTGCCGTCGGGGCCCAGGATCATCGGTACATGCCCGAAGACCGGGACGGGAAGCTCCAGCGCCTGATACAGGAGAATCTGCTTCGGCGTGTTCGACAGATGATCGTCGCCGCGGATCACGTGCGTGATCCCCTGGTCCGCATCGTCCGACACGACGGCGAGGTTGTAGATCGGCGACCCGTCGGAACGAAGAATCACGAGGTCGTCGAGGTCGTGGTTGTCGAACGACATCGTGCCATGCACGAGGTCGTCCCAGGTCGTGACGCCGGGCGGCACCCGCAGTCGAAGGGCATGGGGCTCCCCCGCTGCCGCGCGGCGGGCGGCCTCCTCCGGGCCGAGTTCGTCGGCCCGCCGCCGAGCCAGAATGCTGGGGTGACCGATGCCGAGGGCCTCCGCCTCGCTGCGGAGTTCGGCGGGGTCGCTGAAGTCCCGATAGGCTTTCCCCTGAGCCAGGAGGCGAAGCGCTTCGGCCCGGTGACGCTCGACTCCGTCGCTCTGGAAGAAGGGCCCTTCGTCCCAGTCGATCCCGAGCCAGTTCAGCCCGTCCAGGATCGCCTGGGTGTGGGTGTCACTCGATCGGGCCTGATCGGTGTCTTCGATACGGAGCACGAAGACCCCTCCCTGTTGGCGGGCGAGCAGCCAGTTGAAGAGGGCGGTGCGGGCTCCTCCGACATGGAGATAACCCGTGGGCGAAGGGGGAAAACGAACACGCATGGTATTGTCCGGTCGATCGAATGAGGCGTGGAGTGTGGCGATCAGGGCGCGTCGAGCGCGGCCATCAGAAGGCGTCGAGCCGACGCGGGATCGGCGCGGCCGCCGGTCTGCTTCATGAGCTGGCCCATGAAGAGGCCCAGCAGGTTGTGGTTCCCGGCCCGGTAGGCCTCGACCTTGTCGGGCCAGGCCTCGAGGACCGTGCGCACGAGGGGCTCCAGCTCGGCGTCGTCTCCCACGACCC
>CBDUEZ010000283.1:0-5539 GCA_965366355.1 uncultured bacterium | reverse complement strand
CCCGGCCTGGGGCGACCCGGCCGCATTCCTTCGCGCGAGCGATTGGGCACCCGCTCGGCCCGTGCGCGTCGGGCGCCCCGACGGGGCCATTTTCCGGGGCTGTCAGCCCGGGATCGCCGAGGTGCTGGACGGCGCGCTGTCGCGGCTCGACGCGGCCCCGGGGTGGTCCGTGGCGAGCATCGACGGCCAGCTTCTCGACGACGCCGTGCGTCTCTACCTCGACGGCGGAATCGCGGCCGCCGAATGTCGAGCGTTTCTCGACCGTGACCTCCCCGGATGGATCGACCTTCTCGCCCCGCTGGTGGGAGAGCGGCTTCGCGGTGCGGCGCCGCTCGACTCGACTCCCTATCGGGCCGATCTCGCGCGCCGGGAGGCTCTCGCGCGTCGAGCACCGTCCCTGTTCGAGGGGGTCGATGTGTTGGCGCTCCCGGGACACCTGTCCGCGCCGGTGCCCGTCGACGAGGTGCGGGAACTGGACCGCTACCTGGCGGTGAATCGTGTGGCGCTCACCCCGACGTGCTGCGTAAACGCGCTCGGCCTGTGCGCGATCACTCTACCGGCGGGTCTCGATTCGGAGGGTCTCCCGGTGGGTCTTCAGCTGATCGCTACTGCTGGAAACGACGAAATGCTTCTAGCGGTAGCTCGCCGGGCCGAGGAGATTCTTCCTCCTCCGCCGCCTCCTCCGGCAGGTCGATCTCGATCCCGAGAGACGTCTCCGCAGCAATGACCCGGTCTTCGTTCAGGTAGTAGAGTTTCACCAGGAGCTCGTAGGGAAGAATGTCGATCCGCGCGATCGGATGATTCATGAGATCGTGCACCTTCAATCCACAATATTCGGCCACATCGCGAGCGAACGTCACGCAGTCCCGCAGAGCAAAGCCGTAGGTGTCGTCCTTGGCCACGTAGTGCTTCACCATGTCGTGGTCGGCTCGATCGAGTTCGGCCTGCGTGACGCGAAAGGTGACATAGTTGTTGACCTTCCCCGCCGCCTCCTTGTCTTCTCGCTCGATCCAGCCCCGGCCGACGTCTTCCCTCGACCAGTAGGCGCCGCCTTTCACCGGCTGCCATCCGGCCCACTGAACCCGGCCATCGTCGTGCTGCAGGCGGCAGGCCACGTGGAAGAAGCCCGTCTCCGAAACGATGCGCAGGGTCGCGATGACGAGGCTCCTAGTTGATCTTGACGATCGTCCCGAAGATCGTCACGCCGGTGGGGTCGATCTTGACGAAGTTCGCTCCGACACCGAGGGTGATCTCGGTCTTGCCCGTGAGCTTGATCGTCGTGCCGTCGACCGAGACCTCGATGTCTCCCCTGGTGCTGACGTTCTTGCCCTTGAGCGAAATATCGGAGGTCGAGGTGAGGTGTACGCCGGCCTTGCCGTCGGCGACGATCTTACCCGAATCGGTCTTCAGGGTGAGGTCACCATCGGTCACCCGAATACTGGCGTCGCCCTTGATCGTGTGGGCCGACGCCCCGTCGACGGTCACGCTGCGATCGCCCATTACGTACTCGTCGCTGCGGCCCGAGGCGACGGTCTGCGTGCGATCGCCGTCCGCGATGGTCAGCGACGTGTCTCCGCTCACGGTCTCGCTTCGTGAGCCCGCCACCGAGATCGATCGATCCGCACCGACCGAGATCGACTGGTTGTTGCCCACGGTGTTCGACTGGTCGTTGCCCACCGTCGTGCTCTGGTCGTTCACGACGGCCGTGTTCATGTTCTTCTGGGCGTGGATCGTAACCTCTTCGCTCCCCTTGCGATCGTCGATCGAGATCTCGTTCCAGCCACCCCCGCCCTTCGAACTGCGCGACTTCACGCCACTGCGGGTTTGATTTGTCGGAAGGTCCCAGGGCGGCGGATGATCGGCGTTGTACACGGCCCCCGTGACGAGGGGTCGGTCGGGATTCCCCTCGAGAAAGTCGACGACCACCTCCTGCCCGATCCGGGGAATGTGGATCTCACCCCATCCCTTACCGGCCCAGCGACTCGCGACCCTCACCCAGCACGAACTGTGTTCGTTCAGTTCGCCGTATCGATCCCAGTGGAACTGCACCTTGATCCGGCCGTGTTCGTCGGTCCAGATCTCCTCATCGGCCTTCCCGACGACTTCGGCCGTCTGCGAACCATGCACCAGTGGGCGCGCCGTCGTGGGCTGAGGACGGAACGGAATGTCGTCGGGAATCGCGACGAAACTCACGTCGTGGTCGAGGCGGGGGGAGTCCCAGGTGGTGTAGCTCCCGGCCCGCACCGCGTGACCCACCTGAACGAGCAGGTAGGTGCGGTTCATGTCGTCGCGATAGTGCCCGGTCAGTTCGAAGGTGAATCCCGCCTGGAAGTGGCGACACGAGCCCCGTCCAAAAACGACGTGGCGCTGGGCCTCCCGCTGTTCCAGGAGAATCCTTGCGAAGCGCTCACCCCGATCCTGTTCGGAATACCGGGCCGGCTGGTAGTCGAACACTTCGCCCTGGCCACTCCCAGACAACTCCGCGTCGAGGCTGCGAGGCGGCTGGAGGTAGTCGTAGTCGGTGAGCGCCGCCGTTCCCGAGCAGACCGCATGCTCCCGCTCCATGGTCGCGATGCGGTCCTCGCTCGAGAGGGGCCCACTGCGCATGGCGACCTCCTCGGGACCCGGGCACGGATCCAGCACACCGTTCGAATCGGCGAGCACGAGCGTGTGGCCGTCTTCGGTATGCTCGAAGTGGTAGAAGATGCCTTCTTCCTCGAGCAGGCGACTCACAAAATCGAAGTGGGACTCGCGATATTGCACGCAGTATTCCCGCTTGGCGTACGACCTCGCACACCGCACCTCGAAGTCCTTGTAGCCGAATCCGGTGAAGATGTCTTCGACGATCTCGATGACGCTCATGTCCTGAAAAACACGACAATCCTGGGACAATGAGAGAAACCAGAACCAGGGCACGATCTCGGCGCGATACGAGATGAGCTTCTCGTGTTGCCCCAACTGGCCGAAACTCCGCACCAAACCGTGGATCTTGCGTTCGGTGCCGTCGTGCTGAAGCACGCTCAAGACGACGGGAGTCCGTAGCAGCGACTCCGGCGCAATGTCGTCCGTCTCCGACAGCAGCTCCAACTGAAAGGTGAACGGCTTCGAGAGCGCCTCGGTGCCGTTGAAACCGAGAAGCAGCAGCACATCGGGGCCGAGCTCGGTGTCGACGCGAACGGGGCGACCGGCCTGGCTGTACTTGGGCATGCGTTCTCCGAAGGGGGAGGCCGTATCTTGGGGGCGAACACCGGATCGCGGCAAGCGATCCGGATCCGATCGTCAGCGACCTCCCGACGATGCGTTCGGCCCGGTCGGGCGTACCTCGACGAGCGGGGGAGTCGGCCCCCACTCGCCCATCGCCGGCGGCAGCAACATGCCGCCCTGGCCCTCGTGGTCATCGGGAGCGAAGCCCACCGAAGCCCGGGCGGCGCCCGGGGTGGCGAGAGATTCGAACGAGCGCGGTGCGACGACGCCTCCCGACACCCCGAATCGTGCTCCCGCTACCGGGCTGGTGCCGTTGAAGGCGTACAGCATGATCGACAGCATGCCGTCGGCCGGGGCCGTCCAGACGATCTCTTCGGCGTGACCGGCGTTTTCACTGGAGTCGTCGTGATCGGCGAGCGTCGCCGTCTGACCAAAACGAATGAAGAGGTCGAGGTCACCGGTCGACGTCACGCCGGGGTCGTCATCGATCGTGAGCGTGTATACCCTGCCCTCGTAGACCCTCATCATGTAGAGGCTCGAGCTGCTCTGGGTGAGTGAAATGTTCCCCAGCAGCCAGCCCGGCGAGAACCAACTTCCGTTGCTGAACCCCGCCTGCACCGCCACGATCCCGTAGACATACGCGCCGCGCGCCGCGACGTAGTCGAGCCCCCCGGCGCTGGTGGGCGATACCGTGTAGCTCCCCGTCGGGGAGACCACGGCGTGGGGCGACCCCACGTACGACGACCAGTTGATCGGGTCACCCGGAACCTGAACACCGTTCGCGTCCAGGGCGGTCGCCGTGAGCACCCGAGTCTCGCCGAGCACCATGTTGAATTGCGACTCGGGAACGATCACCACCTCGGCAGGCAGATTGCGACGCACCTCGAACCACTCGCTCCAGTTGCCGTTGGAATCGCGAATCCGAACCCGGAAGTCCATGTAGGTGGGCTCGCCCGTAAAGTCCCAGCAGCTCGTTCCCAGCGCGTCGAGCCCGCCGGACGAACCCGACGAACCCGCCTCGTCGACCCACGTCTTTTCGTAGCCGAATTCCCTCCACGCCGAAGCTCCCTCCTCGCGGAACTGCGAATCGATCCCCGTCGGCGGCCCGGAGGTGGGCTCCACGAAGGTCCCGAAGGCGTTCATGTTGCCATCGGCATCCGTGTAGCTCAGTCGCTCATCGGTGCGGAAGTCCTGGAAGATTCCGCAGGCCTGATTGTTGGGCCGGAACGCGACGTCGTAGGCGACCACCTGCGGCGGAGCACCGGCCGACACCGTGATTTGACCGCTACCGGAGATTCCGTCGGCGGTCGCGACGATGTTCGTAATGCCTCCGCCGACTCCGGTCGCTCGCCCGATGCCATTGACCGTGGCAACGGATTCGTCGTCGGAACTCCAGGTGAATTGCGCACTCGGGATGATCGTGCCCGACGCACTTCGGGCCGTCGCGACAAAGTCGGCCGTGCCGTTGAGGGGCACGGTGACCGACACGGGCTCGACCGTTACGGTCGCAATGGCGGGATCGGCCACGGTGACGCCCAGCGATGCCGTGCTGAACGGCCCGGCGCCATTGAAGCGCGTGCGGGGGCGCACCCGGAAGTAAACGACGCCGGCCTGGGTGAAGGTGAACTGTGCCGACGTTCCCCCCACCGTCTGCGATTCGAGCAGCGGCGAGAACAGGTCGGACGAGCTCGCCTCGACGTCGTAGGTGTCGGCCCCGGAGACCGGCGCCCACGACACCGTGACCGGCTGGCCCAGCACCCCGGTCGACGGCACTGTCGGAGTGACGCCCGCAAAGGTCGACAACGTGGCGGTGACCGAGGTGAGCCGCCCCTCCGTCACCGAGACGTTGTTGCGCTGGAAGTAGGAGGTCACGACGCCGGCCGTCAGGCCCTCGAGCGCGATGTTGTACGACCCCGCAGGCAACTCGATCTCTCTGGTGTCACCGGGTTGCAGCGTGATGGTGCGATTGGTCGTGCCCTCGATCAGCACACGACCCTGATCGACGCTCACACCGGCCGCTGCCGTGATCGTGAGAGCGAGAGCCGTGGACTGCGGCGGTCCGGACACGCCGTCTCCGTCGCAGGAACCGAAGACGAAGGCCGCGAGGACCGCTGTGAGGACCGAGGCACGCCGGGTGTGTTTCGTAGTCGTCGACATGGCTCAGCCCGCCGGGAAGATGATGATGATACCGGTCTTGCCGGGCTGGGGGTCGTCGACCCCGCCTCCGCCTCCGCCTGCGAGCAGTGCGGCGACGGCCACGACCGCCGCTCCGGCCGCGACCCACTTCACGGGGAACCCGCCGCCCCCGCCGCCCGATTCGTCGGAGACCCGCACC
>CBDUEZ010000282.1:0-5570 GCA_965366355.1 uncultured bacterium | reverse complement strand
CGTCCGCGCGGCTCGCCGAGGACCGGGAACGCGCCAGGCAGACCGCCGGTACCAGACGCGCACAAAGTCGGCACCGAAAACCGTCGACCGTGGTGGCTGACGGCCGCTAGGGCCCAGTGATGCCCCATCGGGCATTGGGTTCATATGATTTCTTCACGCATGTTGCTGTTCCTGTCGACGCTCACCGTGGCGTCGCTGGTCGCCGCCGAGTCGGCAGTCGGGCAGTTGCAGTTGACCCTGACCGGAGGCCCCTCGGAGTACGACCTCGCCGGAACCGGCTGGAGCGGTACCGGTGGCGTATCCCTCGAGCGCCCCCTCACCTCCTGGCTCCGTGCCGGGGTGGGATCGGGAGTGTTCTGGTATCGGACCCAGGGAGCGAGCCGCACCCTGATGCTCCTGCCGGAGGCGGGCATCACCGCGCAGATGCAGGGCGCCGTCCCCCTGTACCTCGGCGCCGGAGTCGGTCACTCGATCGGCCTCCGCGGGGTGCAGGACGACGACCCGACGCTCTACGCGGCTCTCGGTCTCTCACTCCCGATCGGGAGGCGTTGGATCGCCCGCCCGGAGCTGCGGGTGCGGTCGGTCGACCCGTGGACGGGCACGATCGCCGGGTACACGGTCGGAATCACGCGCACCCTGAGCTGACCACGGCGGGTCACCCGTCTCGGCAGGTCGGAAACGGATCATCGGGGAGTCGCACACGCGGCGGCTCCCCGATGAGCGCGTAATGCGCGCGGAGCAGGCCCCTCACTCAGCGCCCCGAGGGTCTCCACTGCGGCTGTTCGTCTCTGCCCGCATGCACCACGATCGGACGCTGATCCGTCCCATCCGCATTCATGACCCAGATGTCCAGTGGGTCACTCGGGCCTCGAGCGAATACGATCTGACTCCCGTCCGGTGACCAGTCCGGCTGCCAGTCGGGGGCATCGTCGTTCGTCAGATTGACGAGATTCCCACCGTCGGGATCCATCGCGAAGATCTCCGCTCCGACGAAGCCCTCCCCGACCTGCCCGTAGAACGCGATCCGGCTCCCGTCCGGAGACCAGCTCGGCGCGGAGTTGTGCCCGGCCAGCTGCGTGAGCTGCCGCTGCCCACTCCCGTCGGCGTTCATGACGAAGATCTGCAGGGTGGGTTCGTCCCCACCCCCGTCGGCTACCGCGGCAAACGCGATCGACCGGCCGTCCGGCGACCAGGACGGCGCCTCCTCGTGACGCGCGTTGTCCGTGAGTCGAACGACGTTCGCGCCGTCCGCGTCCATGACGTAGACGTTCCGCGACGCGCCCCCCCGGTCGGACATGAACACGATGCGGTCTCCGTCGGGCGACCAGTCCTGCCCGGCATCGACGCCCTCGCGGTGGGTGAGGTTGATCGGGTTTGACCCGTCGGCGTTCATCACGAAGATGTCACGCGCCCCGTCACGATCGCTCCCGAACGCGATCCGCGTTCCGTCAGGGCTCCACGCGAGCCCGAAATCAGTGGCGGGATGGTTCGTGAGATTGACCACCTCGTCGCTGCCGATCTCCGTGTAGAACACGTCGTAGTTGCCGGACCGGTTCGACAGGAACGCGATTGCCGCAGGCGCCTCGGACTCGGAGACACCTTCTCGACCGTCCGTGGCAGGCCCGCACGCGGCGGCGACAGTCAGCGTCGCGCTGGCCGCGATTACCGCCGCGCTGCGGGGATGGAGTCGCAGCCGGTCGGGTCGGGGGGCACTCGTCGCCATGAGTCAGCGCTGGCAGGCGACGGCGCGCCCGGGTTCCAGCGTCGCACGCATGGTCATGTAGGTGTTCCACTCCGGCTGGGTATTCTCGAGCGTCTCCAGACGGGGTGTGTATCGCTGCCGATACGCTTCCAGGGCCGATTCCAGATAGGCTGCACACCGGGCCGCAGCCGCCGACTTGGCTTCGGGCTTCAGGACCAGATTCAGCAACATGATGGCGGTGGTCGCGCCCCCGGCAATGATGCTGACGGTCTGCACGTGATCCGGATCGGACAGGGCGATCGACCCCACGGTTCCCGAAATGGGGAGCAGGAGTCCGAAGATCGACAGCGTGGTATTCAGGAATCCGCCCTGAGCCCGACGAGCCCGTTCGAGCTCCTCCTCGTAGACGGCCATCGCGTTTCCGACGCGACCTCGGACCGGGGTGCTTCCCAACGCCCGCATCGCGTCCGCAGGCGGGGAATAGAAGTGGGCCTCCTCCTGCGCCATGGTCGCCAGTCCGGGCGTTGCGACCGAAAACGGGGCGGCCGAGGCGCAGCTCGAAGACGCGGCGGCCATGAGGATGAGAGCGGCGATTCGAGTGATCCGATGCACGGGCATGATGCGGGGGGTTGGGGAGATTCGACGGTAGCCGCGGCCGGAGGCGGAAGGCCGAAGCCTAGAGCCCGGTCGCACCGCTCACAAGCCGCGCCGGGGGCGGTGTGCAACTTCCCGGCCGCCGACCGTCTGATACGGTATGGGGGAAGTTGATCCGTCGATATCTCAAGGGAAGGAGAAACGCAGTGAACTCTGAATCGTTGGCAAGGAAGCTGGGCGTGCTGGGCAGCGCACTCCTGATCGCGGCGTGCGGGAGTGACTCGACCGGGCCGCAGGCCGATGTCACCGTCGCGGCCCAGAGCGGGAACAGTCAAACCGCCGCCGTCAGCACGGCGCTCCCGAATCCCATCGTCGTGCGCGTGGCTCAGGGCGGCACCGCGGTCGCGGGCACCACGGTCACCTGGGCGGTGACCGCCGGTGGCGGCAGCGTCACGCCCACCACGTCCGTGACCGCCGCCGATGGCCTCGCATCGACCGTCTGGACGCTCGGGTCGGCCGCGGGCGCGAACACGGTCCAGGCGTCGGTCAGCGGGGCGACCGGCTCGCCCGTCTCGTTCTCGGCAACGGCTACCTCGGCGACGCCGCCCATGCAGGCCAACGTTGCCGTCGGCGACAACTTCTTCAACCCGTCGTCCACCACGGTTGCGGTGGGGCGCCAGGTGACCTGGACGTGGGGCGGGTCCGCGACCCACAACGTGACGTTCAGCGCCGGGACCAACTCGGGGAATCAATCGTCCGGCACCTTCGACCGGACCTTCCCTGCGGCGGGTTCGTTCGACTACCTGTGCACGATCCACGGTGCCGCGATGTCGGGAACCGTCACGGTGCAGTAGGCCGATCCCGAGCCCATCGGCGTTCCAGCGGGTGGGGAAAAAGACACCGGCCGGCTCCACATTGCGCGGGGCCGGCCGGTTTTTCGTTCGGGCCCGAGGCCGGGCGTCTACGACCCGGTGATCGGCCGAGCCTGGAACGGGTTCGTCATCAGCGCATCATCCCAGCCACCCGTTACGTGGATGAAGGCCTTCGCGTCGTAGAGGAACGCCTTGATCAGGTTGTGGTTCAGGTAGGCGTAGACACCCTCCTGTTCGAAGGTGTACACCGCGGCGGCCGTGCCACCCGCGACCACATCCCAGGACTCGAGCCCCTCGTCCGGCCGGTTGTTGAACTTTCCGTAGGGCCACACCCAGTCGCCGTGCCCTCCGATGAGGTGCGGAAAGGACGGGTTGTTGGCCTGCGAATGCAGCATGAGGATCGTCTCGCCGACCTCGGCCTCGAGACGGATGTCCGCCGTCAGGGAACCGTAGGTTCCGTTGAACGCGATGTGCGTCGGTACCAGGCCACGCATCACGGAGATCATATCCGCCATCTGGAGCGCGAAGTTGCCGTACCGCTTCGAGGTACCATCGGGATTCATCGGGACGTAGTAGTCCTGCTCGCCGAAGTAGAACGCCCGATCGTACCGGATGGGGTCGCCGTATCCGTCGCGGAGACCCTCACGAGGCAGGACGAGAATGCCGCCGTTGCCGCCGGTCGTGACGTGGTAGGGCACCATCTCCCCACCGGGCGCGCAGTGATACACGAAGAAGCCCGGTTTCACGGCCCGCCAGCGAAGTCCGACTTCCTGTCCGGGTGCGACGATGGTCAGTCCGCCCCCACCGAGCGCCCCCGTTGCCGCATGGAAGTCGACGTTGTGGGGGAGCTGATTGTCCGTGGTGCCGAAGCGCACGGTATCGGTGGTGCCGTTCACCAGGGTGAGGTTCACCCAGTCCCACTGGAACACGACCGGGACGGGACCCGGCACGTGATTGTTGAAAGCCATCTGCCAGACGAACACCCCCGGCGCGATCTCGACTTCCCTCTCCACGATCTCGAGCCGGATGTTCACGATCCGGGGTGGACCGCTCGCTACCTGCTCGTGCGGAGGCAGGAAGGGCGGATCGACCAGGGTCTGGTCGACGGATTGGGCGTTCGCGATGTCGAACGCGACCATGGCGGGATCAGGCCGGGTCTTCCACTCGTCTGCACCGTCCGAACACGCGAGGAAGGTCGGCAATACGAGGGCCAGAGCGGCAAAGCGTTTCATTTGTTTCTCACGGGAAATGGGGCAGCCTCCAATGGCAAGGAGGCGCGCATTGAAGTACCGAAAAGCTACCCCTGGGCCGATCCGCCCTCTGGCAGGCGAACCCCCCGATCCGGTGTGGTGGAACACCCTACGACCGTGTCCCTCGAGTGGCGAACCGACCATCCGCAGCATACGTTGACGAGGCCTTCCGCCATAGGAGGTCCGCATGGGTATGTTCAGGCCGTTCGCCGTACTCGCCCTGTTCGCATTGGGCGCGTCGAGTTCCTCGCTGCCTGCCCAGGAGCCGGTAGGCACCCCCGATGTCCACCTGGTCGCTCGAACCATTCAGGAAGGGGTCGAGCTCCTCAGGTGGCAGATGGGCCGGCCCTCGGAAATCCGCGATCCGATTCCCGTAGCTGGGGTTTCGATCCGCGAGAACTTCCGACAGTCGATGGCGCTCTGGGAGAAGGTGAACCAGCTCGGCATTGAACTCGTGGGCGGTGGAGAATCCCCGCCCCTGGTCCGTGCCCCCGAAGGCCAGAACTACGGCCCGGCAGAGGTTCACCTGGTGCTGACGAGCGTTCTCGAACGCCTTCAGGAGATCCACGACGGCGTCGGCATCGTCGGTGCCTCCTCCATGGTCGGCACCGCTGCCGTTCCTGAGATCGACCCCGACGCGACGCCATCGGACGTCTTCCAGGTCGTCGTGCAGTCGAACCGTCAGGTCAATCGAATGCTCGAGCGCGAGGCCCAGCCGGGAGACGTTTACCGAAACGTCCAGCAGGCGGTCTTCTATGCGTCCGAGATTCTCGCCGCGGTGGGGGATCCGTCTCCCATGCCGAGCGCTCCCGAGTACGAGGCGGGGCTCCAGCCGGCTCACGTGTATGGGCGCCTCCTCCAGGTGTTCGACCGCACCGCCGCTGCCTTCGACGCGGTGGGCCTCACGATGGTCGAGTGGTCGGGTGGGGCGTACGAGATCGACCCGTCGCTCACGCCGGGAGACGTGTATGACCTGACCACGCTCCTGCTCGCCGAGCTCGAGTACATGCATGCGATGGTCCCGGGAGCGCGAACGCCGATGCTGGCGCCGCACCCGGGGCGGCGATGGCCGAGCGACGTCTACCAGCAGGCGGGAATCCTGACCGAGCAGACGGCACGCCTCATGGCGCAGGCCCGGGCGAACCCGAGCAT
>CBDUEZ010000281.1:0-5574 GCA_965366355.1 uncultured bacterium | reverse complement strand
CTGCGCCGCAGCAAGGTCGACGTGATCGACATCGAGACCGGCGAACCCTACGACCGCCCCCTCATGCGCTTCTTTCGCGAGCGCGCCCGGAGGCAGCGGTGAGGGCGCGTGCGCTCAGGGCGACTGAGGCCGAGATCGGGCACCACGCCGACCATGATGCAGCATGGGTGGCCAGGGCATGGGTGGTCATGGCGGTGGTGATCATGGCGGCGGTCACCGGGGCGGTGCCGCTTGCCGCCCAGGCGCCCACCCTCCGCACCTCCATCGACACCACCCTCATCACGGTGGGCGATCGCATCCAGATGAGCCTGAGCGTGGAGCACGCTCCGGGGATGAGGGTGGTGTGGCCCGACTCGCTCGACATCTCGCCCTTCGAGGTCCTGGCGGCCCAGGCCGCGGCACCCGCGGCGCAGGGCGAGACGGTCGTCTCCCGCGCCGTGCTGACCCTCACTTCGTTCGAGCTGGGCGAGCTCGAGATCCCCTCGTTCGACGTGACGGTTGAAGGTCCGGATGGCGCCCAGACCCTGCGCACCGACCCCTTCGGCATCGAGGTGGTGTCGGTGGGGCTCGACGAGGGCGATGGCATTCGGGGCATCCGGGGCCCCATGGCGATTCCGCTGAGTCCCGTGTTCGTCGGTGTGGGACTCCTCCTGGCCCTCCTCGCGCTGGCCGCCGCCGTCTGGGCGTGGCGGCACTTCCGGGGCAGGGGAGAGTCGGGAGCGGCGGCGCCGGTCGCGCCCCCCCGACCCGCCCACGAGGTGGCGCTCGACGCGCTCGACGCGCTGGAGCGGTCCGACCTGCTGGTGGCCGGACGGGTGAAGGACTTCCACGTGGCCCTCTCCGAGATCGCCCGCCGGTATGTGGAGGGCCGCTTCCGGGTACGGGCGCTCGAGATGACCACTCGCGAGATCCGCGCCGGACTGTCTGCCTCGTCGGCGCCCCCGGACTTCGCCGACGGCCTCGGCCCCGTGCTCGACCGCTGCGACCTGGTGAAGTTCGCCAAGGTGCGGCCCTCGGCCGACGCCTCCCGCGAACTCCTGGACGAGGTCCGGGCCCTGGTGCGGAGCACGATTCCGAGAGCGGTGCTGGAGCCGAGTGAGGCTTCGGCCCCGGAGGGGGTCGCCGCGCCGGATGAGGGTGCCGCGACGGACGAGACCGCCCGGGAGACCCCCTGATGTTTCGCTTCGAAGACCCCTGGGTTCTGGGCCTCCTGGCGGTGATCCCGCTGGTGATCTGGGCGCGGTTCCGCCGTGCGCCCCGACCGGCGACGCTGCGCTATGCGGCGGTCGATGCCGTTCGCGAGGCGGGCGGCGGCGTGGCGGCCTGGCTCTCTGCGGTGCCGACGGTGCTCCGGGGGCTCGCGGTGGTGGCGGCGGTGGTGGCCCTCGCTCGTCCGCAGACGGGGGTCAGCTCGGAGAGCGTTCTCACCGAGGGCATCGACATCGTCATGGCACTCGACGTGTCGAGCTCGATGCTGGCCGAGGACCTCTCGCCCAACCGGCTGGAAGCGGCCAAGGTCGTGGCGGCCGACTTCGTGGCTGGGCGCACCAACGACCGTGTGGGACTCGTGGCCTTCGCCGGCCAGGCGTTCACCCAGGCCCCCCTCACCGTCGATCGCGGGGTGGTGTCGGGACTCCTCGGCGAACTCGGCGTGGGCATGATCGAAGACGGTACGGCGGTGGGTATGGGACTCGCGACCGCCGTGAAGCGCCTGCAGGCGTCGGCCGCGGCGTCGCAGGTCGTCGTGCTCCTCACCGACGGGCGCAACAATCGGGGCGAGATCGGACCGGTCACGGCGGCCCAGATGGCCCAGGCGCTGGGGGTGCGGGTCTACACCATCGGGGTGGGCACGCAGGGCACGGCCCGGGTGCCGATGGCCGACGGCATGGGGGGGCAGCAGTACGTCACCGTTCCCGTCGACATCGACGAGGCGACGCTCCGCCAGGTGGCCGACGGCACCGGGGGGCGCTACTACCGCGCCACCGACAACGAGAGCCTCGCCGCCATCTACGCCGAGATCGACGAACTCGAGCGCACCGAGATCGAGGTGGAGAACTTCACCACCTTCGAGGAGCGCTTTCCCCTGGTGTTGATGGTGGCGCTGGCGCTGCTGGTGCTCGAGCTCGTGCTGCGCCAGACCGTGCTGAGGAGGCTGCCCTGATGTCGCGCCAACACCCGGAGGCGAAACACTGATGTTCCGCTTCGCTGACCCCCTCTGGCTCGCGGGACTCGCTCTCGTACCGCTGCTGGCGCTGGCGTTGTGGGCCGGTGCCCGGGCGCGGCGGCGAGCGCTCGAGCGCTTCGCCGAGTCGGCCCTCGTGGAGCGCCTCACCGCCTCGGTGAGTCACCGGGGACGCCGTGCCAAGGCCGTCGTATTGCTCGCCGCCGTGGGGCTGGCCGTGGTGGCGCTCGCGCGTCCCCAGTTCGGTACCCGAGTCGAGACCGTGCGAAGCCGCGGGCAGGACGTCATGGTCGCGCTCGATCTGTCGCAGTCCATGCTGGCCGAAGACGTCTCGCCCAACCGTCTGGAGCGGGCCCGGCTCGCGGTGCTGCGCCTCATGCGCCAGCTCGACGGCGATCGGGTCGGCCTCGTGGCGTTCGCCGCCGACGCCTTCGTGCAGAGTCCCCTCACCATCGACTACGGGGCCGCGGCCATGTTCCTGGGGGCCATGGAGCCCGACCTCATGCCGATTCAGGGAACGAACCTGGGCGAGGCTCTGCGCGTATCACTCGATGCGCTCGAAGAGGCGCGCGAGGCGCGGGTGCTCATCGTGGTCACCGACGGTGAGGATCACGAGGGCGAGATCGACGCCCAGCTTCAGCGAGCCGAAGAGATGAGGGTGCGCATCCACACCGTGGGACTGGGTTCGGCGGAGGGGGTGCCGATCCCGGAGTTCGACGATCAGGGCCGTCGGCAGGGTTTTTTGCGCGACGACGAGGGCAACGTGGTGACCACCCGGCTCGACGAAGCGACGTTGCAACGGGTGGCCGACGCCACGGGAGGGCGCTACGTGGCCGCCGGTCCCGGAGGCTCGGGCTTCGACGACCTGGTCGACGAGGTGGCCCGGGCCGACGGCGAGGAGCTCGACGCGGAGCAGGTGACCCGGTTCGAGGAGCAGTTCCAGATCTTCCTGGCGCCGGCGTTGTTGTTGCTGGTGCTGGAACTCCTCATCGCCGATCGCCGTGCCCAGACCCGAGAATGGACGGGGAGATTCAACACATGACGATTCGACGACCCATCGCGACGTGTTTCGTGGCCGCGGCCGCAGCTCTGGCCGTGGCGTTTGTCGTGCCCATGCCCGGCGCCGCCCAGTCGGGTCGCGGGGCGGTCGACGAGGGCAACCGCCTCTACGAACAGGGCCGCTATCAGGAGGCGCTGGAGCGGTATCTGGAGGCGCTGGGTGAGAATCCGGAGTCGCCCCTGATCCGCTTCAATGCGGGCAACGCCCTCTACCAGAATCAGGACTTCCAGCGAGCGCTGGAGGCCTATCAGGAGGCCATCGAGAGCGGCGACCCGGCCCTGGCTTCGGCGGCGTGGTACAACCTGGGCGACGCCCTCTACCAGGGTCAGGACCTGCAGGGCAGCGCCGAGGCCTTCAAGCAGGCCCTGCGCATGAACCCGAACGACGTCGACGCGAAGCACAACCTGGAGCGGGTGCTCCAGCAGATGCAGGAGCAGGAGCAGAATCAGGACGGCGATGGCGAGCAGAGCCAGGATCAGCAGGATCAGGATCAGCAGGACCAGCAGCAACAGGATCAGGAGGGGGACTCCGGGCAGGACCAGGAGGAAGATCAGGGGGAGGGCGAGCCCGAAGACCAGGAGGGCGACGGTCAGCCCGACGACGAGGAGCAGGAGCAGGACCAGGACGAGGGGCAGAACGACCAGAACCAGAACGAGGGTGAGCCGGAGCAGGACCCGCAGGAGGGGCAGCAGCCCGTGCCGCAGGAGGGCGCCATGAGCCCCGAAGAGGCCCAGCGCCTTCTCGATGCCCTCGACGAGGATCCGGGCGATGTAAACCGTCGCGCTGCCTCGACCCTCGGCCGCAGACCCCGGAAGAAATGGTGAGGCGATCGCGTTTCGGTGCCTTCGCTGGGACACCGCCGCGGGTGGCGTTCCGGGCGGCGCTCGGCTCCGCCCTCCTCGCCTTCGTCGGGGTCACGGCCGCGGCCGCCCAGGACGTGTCGGCCCGTGCGTCGTTGAGCCCCGGATCGACCGTGGGGGTGGGCAGCAGCTTCGTGGTCGAGGTGGAGGTGTCGGGTGTTCAGCGCCTCGACGCCAACCCGACCCCGCCCGACCTCAGCGCCTTCGCTCGGTATGCCGGGAGCGGCTCGACCAGCAACATGCGCATGGTGAACGGGCAGACCAGTGTCTCCCTCACTCTGCAGTTCCGTTTCCAGGCGCTGGCCACGGGCACCTTCGAGATCCCGCCCGTGACCGTCCAGGCCGGCGGGGCGCGGCACACGACCGAGCCGCTGTCGCTCACCGTGTCGGCCCAGGCGCCGGGGGCGTCGGCCGGCACCGACAGCGATCTGCCCGGGCCCGACGACCTCTTTCTCACGACCGAGGTTTCGTCGCGCAGCGTTCGCGTCGGTGAGCCGGTGGTGGTGGCCTACCGCCTCTGGACGCACGTCGATGTCAACTCGTTCGTCCTCACCCAGCTTCCGGAGCTGGAGGGGTTCTGGGTGGAGGAACTTCCCATGGAGGGAGGGGCGCAGGTGGAGCCGCGCACCCGCAACGGAGAGGAGTATACGACGGCCGTGCTGCGGCGGGTCGTGGTTGTGCCGACCGGTCCCGGCGAGCGCACGTTGGATCCGCTGGGCGTCGAAGCCCGCGTGCGTGTGCGTCGCCAGAATCGCGGGGGGCTCGACCCCCTGGACCGCTTCTTCGGCGGCGGCCTCTTCGAAAGCTCGCTCGAGCCGATCGGGCTGCGGTCCAATACGGCCACCCTGAATGTGGAGCCCCTGCCCGCCGGTGCGCCCCAACCCTTCAGTGGGGTGGTGGGCTCGCTCGACGTCACCGCCTCGCTCGACCGCAACACGGTCGACGCCGGAGAGGCCCTGACGCTCACGGTGCGGGTGTCGGGGTCGGGCAATCTCCGCGCCGTGCCCGAGCCCGAACTCGACCTGCCCCCCGACTTCGAGGTGTTTCCCCCCGAGGTGTCGGAATCGGTGGAGCCGTCGATCGCCGGACTCTCCGGGGCCAAGACGTTCGAGTACGTGATGATTCCGCGGGCGCCGGGCGATCGGACCATCCCCTCGATCCTCTACGGATACTTCGATGCCGCGGCGGGCGTGTACCGCTCGGCCGAGACCTCGCCCATCGCCCTCAGCGTCACCGGTACGGCCACCGCCGACCGCCCCACCATCGGAGCCCGACGGGGCGTGGCGGAGTTGCGCCAGGACATTCGGTTCATCCAGCTCGGCGCCACGAATCTCCGGCCCGCGGCGGGTGGGGTGGCGGGGCACTGGGGCTTTTGGGCCTTCCTCCTGCTGCCGATGGCGGCGGTGGCCGGGGCGGCCGTGTTGGCCCGGCACCAGGAGCGGCTGCAGGCCGACGTGGCCTGGGCGCGGGGG
>CBDUEZ010000280.1:0-5579 GCA_965366355.1 uncultured bacterium | reverse complement strand
GTCGGCCCTAGCCCTCCGGGAAGTGCTGCGCCTCAATCGGGTGATCGACCAGGGTGTGACCCACGCGAGCGTCGGGCACACCGACGCCCTCTTCTTCGCGCTCTTCCAGGGCTCGGGGGTGCCGGATTCGCTGAACGACGACGCCCGGTACGAAATTCGTGAGCAGCTCCAGGCGATGGGCAATGAGGTTCGCGATCTTCAGCGTGCCTTGAACGGTCGCTGACGGGCGTGACCCCGCAGGACGCCCCGATCGACGTCAACGACGTCGGCGACATGCCCCCGGAGGAGTTCCGGCGGATCGCGACCGAGGCTGTCGACTGGATCAGTCGGTACCTGGCCGAGGTGGGTGACCTTCCCGTGATGCCCGATATCGCCCCGGGGTGGGTGCGGGGGCAACTGCCTCCGATGGCTCCGGAGAAGGGCGAGTCGATCGACCAGGTCATGCGCGACTTCCGCTCGATCATCGTCCCTGCCGTGACCCATTGGAATCACCCGTCGTTCCACGGCTACTTCGCCAATACGGGGTCGGGTCCGGGCATCCTCGGCGAAATGCTTGCCGCCGCGCTGAACCTCAACGCCATGGTGTGGAGGTCGTCGCCTGCGGGCACCGAGTTGGAGGAGCACGTGACGGCGTGGCTGAGCCGCATGCTCGGTCTGCCGGATGATTTTCACGGGGTGATCAACGACACGGCCTCGTCGAGTTCGCTCTTTGCACTGGCGGCCGCCCGCGAGCGAGCGCTTCCGGAAGCTCGGATCGACGGACTGGCGGCGGCTCCACCGGTGCGAGTCTACACGTCGGCGCAGTCACATTCGTCGATCGACAAGGCCGGCATGACGCTCGGCTTCGGGCGGGCCGGGGTGGCGCACATCGAGGTCGACGACCACTTCCGCATGCGGCCCGACGCCCTCGCTGCCGCCATTCGAGCCGACCGCACCGCGGGGCGCCGTCCGCTTGCCGTGGTCGCGACGATCGGCACGACGTCGACGACCTCGGTAGACCCGATCTCGGCGATCGCCGACCTCTGCGAAGCCGAGGGGCTGTGGCTCCACGTCGATGCCGCGTATGCGGGACCCGCCGCCGTCGTGCCCGAACTCCAACATCATTTTCTGGGCTGGGAGCGGGCCGACTCGATCGTGGTGAATCCCCACAAATGGTTGTTCACCCCGATGGACTGCTCGGTCTTGTTCTGTCGCCGCCCAGAGGCACTGCGGGAGGCCTTCAGCCTCACCCCCGAATATCTGCGCACGCACGAGGAGGGGGTCGGGACCAACCTCATGGACTACGGGGTTCCGCTCGGCCGGCGTTTTCGGGGACTGAAGCTCTGGTTCGTGCTTCGGTATTTCGGGCGCGAGGGCATCGCGGCGCGCATTCGCGAACATTGCAGGCTCGCCGGCCGGGTGGCAGAGTGGCTCACCGAGACCGACGGATGGGAGGTGGTGACCCCTCACCCCTTCGCGACCGTGGTGTTTCGCTGGACACCCGACGGAGCCTCGCCCACCGACTGCGATCGGCTCAACGCCGAGCTGCTGGAGCGGGTGAATCGGGGCGGGGAGGCCTTCCTCTCGCATTCCGTACTCGGGGGCCGCACGGTGCTCCGGTGGTCGGTCGGGAACCTCCGCACGACAGAGGCGCATCTGGCCCGAACCTGGGACGTGCTGCTCGGTGAGGCGGCCCGTCTGCGATGAAACTCATCTTCCTGCATGGCCCGCCTGCGTCGGGAAAGTACACCATCGCCCAGATCCTCAATTCCTCCCACGGCGTTCTCAACTTCCACAATCATCTCACGATCGATGTCGCCAAGGCGCTCTTCGGGTTCGGAACGCCGGAGTTCTGGGACCTGACCCATCGACTGCGGCGGGAGGCGCTTGCCGCGCGAGCGGAGCAGGGAGGGGCCGACGTGGTGTTCACCAACTGCTACTCGTCTCCCCACGACGACGAGACGGTGGCCGCGCTGGAGCGGGAGGTGGTCTCGCGCGGCGCCCTGTTCGTGCCGGTGTTCCTCGAGTGCGGGGTCCAGGAACTGAGACGTCGAGTCACCGATCCTTCACGCCAGGCCATGCGCAAGATCCACACCGTGAAGGGGCTCGACGACTACCTGACGTCCTGGAACTTCGTGCCGCTGAACCGTCCGAACACCCTCTCGGTCACGACCGACGCACGCACTCCTCGCGAGTGCGCCGACGAGATCGCACGAAGGGTCTTGTAGGGCCCGACCTCAGGAGTCGGCGCGTCGAAGAAGGTGTTCGAGGGCGTCCCGACCCGGAAGGCCGAGAATCATCATCGCGACGGAGGCCGCGATCAGGGCCGACATGAGAAGGAGTTCGCCGGTCAGCAGTCCCAGGACGGCTCCGAGGAGTCCCACCGACTCGCGCATGGCCGTCGCCACGATCACCCCTGTGCGGATCCGGTCTGCGGCGGCGTCGGCGCTCGCTCCCGGCTCGGGCCGCGAGAGCATGCTCCCGACCCACTGGGCGGTGACGAGCATGGACACGGCACCCACCCCGACCAGCGCCTGAATCGGGACCGAAATCGCCACGGCCGCCTCTCGGCCCCCGAGGGTCAGAACGGCCACGACGACCCCGAACCCGACCACCCCCGAGACGAGCGCGAGGATCAGCAGAAGGAGTGTGCGATGGAGGGTGGCGGCGCGGTTCAAAGTTCTCGCACCTCTTTCACGACATCCGACATCGCCTTTTTGGCATCGCCGAAGAACATCATCGTGTGGTCCAGATAGAAGAGCGGGTTGTCGATCCCGGCAAACCCGGGACTGAGACTCCGCTTCACTACGATCACGTTGCGGGCGAAGTCGACGTCGAGAATCGGCATGCCGGCGATCACGGAGTTCGGATCACGGGCGTCGGGGTTGACCACGTCGTTGGCTCCCACGATGAGGACCACATCGGTGCCCTTGAAGTCGTCGTTGATCTCATCGAGGTCGAAGAGCTTGTCGTAGGGCACGTCCGCCTCGGCGAGGAGAACGTTCATGTGCCCCGGCATGCGCCCCGCAACGGGATGAATCGCATACTTCACGTCGACGCCTCGCTCGGCCAGAAGGTCCATCACCTTCTTGAGCTCATGCTGGGCCTGTGCGACGGCCAGGCCATATCCCGGCACCACGACGACGGACTGCGCGTAGGCCATGACCATCGCGGCCTGTTCGGCGTCGATGCTCCGAACGGGCTTCTTCTCTCCCGAGGCGATGGCCGCCTTGCCGCCACTCTGCCCGAAGGCTCCGAACATGACATTGGCCAGGGACCGGTTCATGGCTTTGCACATCAGCATGGTCAGGAACAGCCCGGCCGCCCCGACGAGGGCGCCGGAAATGATCAGGACCATGTTGCCGATGATGAACCCCGCGGCCGATGCGGCCAACCCGGAATAGGAATTCAGGAGCGAGATCACCACGGGCATATCGGCGCCGCCGATGGGGATCACCAGCAGGATTCCGAGCAGAAGCGACAGGCCGCTGAAGAGGGCGAAGGTCGCGAGGGGCGTCAGACCGCCGAGCGAGGCCACGAGGCCGGCGATGGTCCCGCCGAGCACCAGGATGACGAGGAAGATGGCCGCGTTGATCGGCTTCTGTCCGGGAAAGGTGATGGGGTTGCCGCTCACCATCCCGTTGAGTTTGCCGAACGCGACGAGGCTCCCGGAGAAGGTGACCGCGCCGATGAGCATCGAGAGCGCGATCGTGATGCCGGTGCCGGCGTCTACGGCTCCTCCGGCGTGCTGGACCCGAACGAACTCGGCCGCGGCGACCAGGGCCGATGCCCCTCCACCAAACGCGTTGAAGATGCCGACCATTTCGGGCATGGAGGTCATCTTCACGGTGCGCGCGGCGATGCCTCCGATGGCTCCGCCGATGCCGATCCCGATGAGAATCCCCGTCCAATCGAGCACCTGATTGTCGACGAGCGTCGCGATGATCGCGATCAACATCGCCGCCGCCGCCAGGCCGTTGCCCGGTCGAGCGGTGGCGGGTGACTGCATGCGCTTGAGGCCCACAACGAAGAGCACGGCCGACGCGAGATACGCCAGTTCAACCATGGTCGAGAGGTCCATTCTTGCTCCTGTCTCGGTCGAAGCGATCAGTTCTTCTTGAACATCTCGAGCATGCGGTCGGTCACCATGAAGCCGCCCACCACGTTGATGGTCGCCATCGCGATGCCGACGATGCCGAGGATCTCGACGGTGCGGGACTCGGCCGAGGCCGTCACGACGAGGGCCCCCACGATGGCGATCCCGGAAATCGCGTTCGCTCCCGACATCAGGGGAGTGTGCAGCGTCGGGGGCACCTTCCCGATCAACTCGCGGCCGGCCACCGTGGCCAGCACGAAGACGTAGAGGCCGATCAGCATCTCACCCATGTCAGGCTCCATCGGGGTTCAGGCGGTCGCGTGTGGCGGCGTGGCGAACCTCGCCGCCATGCGTAAGACACGACGGGCCGAGAATGTCGTTCTCGAAGTCCAGATTCAGAGTGGGGACGGCGTCGTCGTCTTCGCCCTCCTTCTGGATCATCTCGAGCAGGAGCGTCGCGATGTTGCGCGAGTACATCTGGCTCGAGTGGTGCGGGAGGGCCGAGGGAAGATTGGTCGGCCCCAGAATCGTGACACCGTGGACCGTCACCGTTTCGTCGGGCCGCGATGACGCACAATTGCCGCCGGCTTCACACGCGGCCATGTCGACCACGACCGAGCCGTCTCTCATCGAGACGAGCATCTCCTCGGTGACGAGAAGGGGAGCGGCCCGGCCCGGGATCCGGGCCGTGGTGATCACGATGTCGGCATCGTGGATGTGAGCGGCGATGAGCTCCAGTTCCTTCTCGTGCTGCTCCTCGCTGAGGGCCTTGGCGTACCCCCCCTCGCCCTCGGCCGTGACGTCTTCCTCGGCCTCGAGAAAGGTGGCCCCGAGGCTCTGGACCTGCTCCTTCACTGCCGGCCGAACGTCGAAGGCCTCGACCTTGGCCCCGAGTCGCTTCGCGGTGGCGATGGCCTGGAGGCCGGCGACCCCGGCACCGAGCACGAGCACTTTACCCGGGCGAATCGTGCCGGCGGCGGTCATGAACATCGGCAGCACGCGGCCGAGCGTATCGGCGGCGAGCAACACCGCCTTGTAGCCGGCAAGGTTGGCCTGCGACGAGAGCGCGTCCATGCGCTGCGCGCGGGTCGTGCGCGGAATCAGCTCCATCGCGAACGAGGTGGTTCCGGCCTGCCCGAGCGCACGAACCATGTCGAGGTTGTCGAAGGGCGACAGGAACGAGATCAGCACCGCACCCGAGGGAAGTCCTGTCACTTCCGAGACCGTCGGTGGCGCGACCTTCAAGACCACCTGACAGTCGGAAAGAATCGAGGCCAGGTCGCCCACCTGGGCGCCGGCCTCGGCAAACTCGTCGTCGGAGTAGTGGGAGCCCGAGCCGGCCCCACGCTCGACCGCGACGGTGAGTCCGTGTTTGCGCACGAGTTCCCCCACGATGGTGGGAACGAGGGCGACACGGTGTTCACCCGTCCCGGTCTCCCGGAGTACCGCAACCTTCATAGACCCGCTCCTGATCCTGGAGTGGACGATCGGCCCCGATCAAGCT
>CBDUEZ010000279.1:0-5621 GCA_965366355.1 uncultured bacterium | reverse complement strand
CGGGGCGTCCTTCAGCACGAGCGCCTGGATGAGCTCTGCGGTCTCCTCTCCCAGCTTCTTGATTCGCAGATTCGGGTCGTTCAGGAGGCGCACGGTATAACTACCCTCGGGCCGCTCTGCAGCCCGAGCGACGAGGGTGGCCCAGACCGCGGGGAGTGTCGCCTCGGCTGCCGGACTCGAATCGAGCCCGAAGCAGGTGCGTTCTCCCGTGTGGCACGCGGGGCCGGCGGGCCGTACCCGAGCGAGGAGGGTGTCTCGATCGCAATCCGCATGGAGCGATACCAGCTCGAGGGTGTTGCCGCTCTCCCCTCCCTTCATCCACAACACCTCCCGCGACCTCGACCAGAAGTGCACGCGACCGCTCGACAGGGTGCGTTCGAGGGCCTCGCGATTCGCCCACGCCACCATGAGCACGGTCCCATCGTCGGCGTCCTGTGCGACCACCGGCACGAGCCCACTCGCGTCGAACGCCACCGAGTCGAGGTCGCGAGGAGTCCGGAGCTGCCGATCGGTCATTCCGTCCATCGTACGTCGACTCCCCAGCCGCGAAGGGCTGACTTCAATTCGTGCACGGTGGTGATGCCGTCGTGGAGAATCCCGGCGACCAGGGCTGCCGACGCGCCGCCCTCGACGAAGGCATCGCGAAGGTGCCGTGCTTCTCCCGCGCCGCCGGAGGCCACGACGGGCACATCGACGCGATCCGTCACCGTGCGGGTGAGGTCGAGATCGTATCCGCCCCGGACGCCATCTCGATCGATGGAGGTGAGCAGGATCTCACCGGCGCCCAGTTCCGCGCACCGGGCGGCCCAATCGACCGCGTCGAGGTCGGTCCTGGTTTTCCCCCCGTGCGTGAAATGTCGCCACCCCCCGTCGGGCTCCTGCGCTGCGTCGATACTGGCGACGATGCACTGCCGGCCATACCGACGCGCTCCTTCGATGAGAATCGTGGGGTCGCGCACGACGGCGGAGTTCACACTGATCTTGTCGGCCCCCGCGCGCAGAAGGGGGCCGATGTCGTCGACGCTCCGAACGCCGCCTCCGACGGTGAGGGGCACGAACAGCATCTCTGCCGTGCGGCGCACGATGTCGAGCAGGGTCCCGCGGCCCTCGCGCGTGGCCGAAATATCGAGAAATACCACCTCGTCGGCCCCCTCGGCTTCGTAGCGCGCTGCGAGTTCCACCGGGTCGCCCACGTCACGGAGGCCTTCGAAGTTCGTCCCTTTCACCACTCGTCCGCCCATCACGTCGAGGCAGACGACCACCCGCGGTTTCAACATCCGCTCAGGCCTCGTCGTCCCACGACAGCTTCACCGTGCCTTTGGTGCTGAAGACCTGATCGCCCTCGTTGAGCGCTTGCCTCAAGGCGAGACCCGTCGCCTTCACCGCAGCCTCGACGATGTGATGTTTGTCTCGGCCTCGGTCGACGATCACGTGCAGGGTCGCCCCCAGGTTGACCGCCAGACTCTGCAGGAAGTGCTCGTAGAGGGCCGAGGGCAGCCGGCCTTCATACCAGGCCCGTCCACCGAGGTCGAGCGACACTCGGACCACTGCGTCGTCCATCGGGACGGTCGACCATCCGTACCGGTCGGCCCGGGCCGGAACCTCACGGCGAAGGGCGAGACCCAACGCGATCGCGACGTCTTCCACCAGGTGATGTTTCAGGTCGCCGGTGGCCTCGAGGGTGAGGCCGAGGCCGGAATAGCGAGCCAGGGTTTCGACCATATGGGTGAGAAAGGGATCGTCGGTAGACACCGCGATGTCACCACCGTTCGGTCGAACCTCGAGCCCGATCTGTGTTTCCCTCGTTTCTCGCCGGAGCTTCGCCATCAGTCGTCTCGTTTGAAAGGAGTGGGGCCACCCCAACGGGCGGCCACGTCCACGGGGCGCAGCGCCCCGGTATACAGCGCCATGCCGAGTACGGCCCCGTGGGCCCCGGCGTGGGCGAGGTCACCCAGATCTTCGAGGGTCGTGATGCCCCCGGAGATCCAGACGGGGTGAGCCGACGCCTCGATCACGCCGGCCATGGCGGCCGTGTCGATGCCCTCGAGGCGACCCTCGCGGCCCACATCGGTGCACAGAATGCCGGCCAGAGGCACGTCGGCCAACGAGCGCACGAAGTCCGCGACCCTGAGGCCGGACCCCTCCGTCCACCCCTTCCTCAACACGATGTTGTCGCGTACGTCGGCCGCCACCACGACACGGTCCGGGTGACGGTCGGCCAGCGCCTCGAGCCAGGGGCGGTCGTCGATCGCCCGGGTGCCGACCACGATTCGTCGTGCGCCCCCGCGAAGGAGGGCATCGGCCGTTTCGTCGTCGCGGATCCCCCCGCCCACCTGGATCTCGGCCTCGCTGGCTTCGACCACGTCGGCGATTCCAGCCCGGTTGTGACCCGTGCCCAATGCCGCGTCGAGATCGACGACATGAAGATGACGGAAACCGAGATTCCACCACCGGCGCGCGGCTGCCGTGGGGGAGGGGAGCGACACACGTTCCTCTTCCGGCCGCCCTCCCACGAGCTGTACGCAGCGCCCACCCTTCAGGTCGACGGCCGGGACGGCGATCACGGGCGACCCCTGTCGGTACGGGGGCTCGCTCCGGCGGCAGCAAGGAAATTGTGGATCAAACGTCGTCCCGGGGTGGAGCTCTTTTCGGGGTGGAATTGCACGCCCCAGGTCTGACCTGAGCGGACGGCCGCGACGAAATCGTCGGCCTCGTATCGAGTGCGGGCCACGACCACGTCCGGGTCGGCCGGCTCGCACACGAACGAGTTGGCATAGTAGGCGACCAGGCCGTCGAGGCCCTCGAAGAGGGGGTCATCGGTCGTGGCGACATCGTTCCATCCCATCTGGGGCACCACCTCGGCCGCCACACGACGCACCGACCCCGCTATACGGCCGATCCCGCGTCCCCCACCTTCGGCGCTTTCTTCGAAAAGAATCTGCATTCCGAGGCAGATGCCGAGGCACGGGAGTCCGTTCCGGAGGGCTTCGCGAATGGGCGTGCGGTCGGCGGGCAGGGCCTCGACGGCCGCAGAGAACGCGCCGACGCCCGGAAGCACGAGTGCGTCGGCGCCGAGAGCCTCGCCCCAGTCCCGAGTAATCGCTACCCGGGCGCCGCCGCCCTCGATGGCCTTGCCGAGCGAGTGGAGATTGCCCACGCCATAGTCGAAAAGGGCGACGTTCATCGGCACTCGTCCCACGCGGCGAGGAACCGCTCCATCAGAGGCCAGGGACCCACCGTGATGCGCACCGCGTCGCCCACATCGGGGCACCGCGGGAAGGGACGCACGGCGACCCCGCATTGTCGAAGAGCGAGAGCGGTCTCGACGGCGGTGTCGGGCTCGACCGGTACCAACACGAAGTTGGCCGCTGAAGGCAGGGCCGTCACGCCGCGGGCGCTCATTTCCCGGGACAGCCGATCTCGATTCGCGACGGCCTCCGCGATCGTGGCCGTGACCCATCCCTCGACGTCGGATAGTGCGGCACACGCGGCGGCCTCCGCGAGGCGCCCGACCTTGTACGGGCCCCGGCTTTTCTCCACCTCGGCGATGAGGGTCTCCGCCCCCACCCCGTATCCGACTCGCAGCCCCGCGAGCCCGTAGGCCTTCGAGAGCGTCCGCACCACCAGTACCCGGGGATTGTGAATCGCCAGGGGGATCAACGTCTCTCCCGCGAAATCGGCGTAGGCCTCGTCGAGCAGGACGACCGGTCCAGATGTCCCAGCCAGGTCGATGACCCGCTCGACCCATTCGAGGGGCGCGAGGTGGCCCGTCGGATTATTGGGTCGGCAGACGTAGACCATGACGGGGTCGCCCGCGAAGAGGGTTTCGGGCTCCGCAAGGGCGAGCGACCACGGGACGGCGACGCTGGTGCGTCCGTTCATCATCGACAGCGGCTCGACCATCGAAAACGTCGGTGCGGCGTAGCGGACGACCCCACCATCTTCGGCGAGCGCCCGCCACAGCGAATCCAGGACATCGTCCGAACCGCATCCGGTCGTGACCTGTGCCGCGTCGATTCCGTGCCGGTCGGCGATGACGTCCCGCAGCCGATCGGCGTAGAGATCGGGGTACCGGGCGAGGGCGTCCGCGGGCGCGTTTCGGATCGCCTCGAGGGCGGCCGGATGGGTGCCCCAGAGATTGGTGTTGTCGCTGAGATCGACCTCGACCGGGCGGCGGTCGGGGTTGTAGCGCGAGAGGTCGGCGTAGTCCGGCCGTGGGAGCGGCCCGCGGACACCTCCGCGGGGCGTCATTCGGAACCCCCATCGTCGGTACGTCTTCCCGTCGCTCGGAGCAGGGCCGCGGCGGCGTGTCCCGGGAGCCCCTCGGCGTAGGCCAGGGCCGCGACCGCGTCGGCCATGTTGGCCGCGGCGGCGGGCGTCAGATCCTGCCAGGTGTACGACCGCAGGAAGTCGAGAGTGCTCAGGCCACTGAAGCTTCTCGAGGTGCCCGCGGTGGGCAGCACGTGGTTGGCGCCGGTCAGATAGTCCCCGAACGCGACCGATGCGGATGCACCCAGAAAGACCGTGCCCGCCGTGCGAACGCCGGCCAGATCGGCGTGCACGTCGCGCGTACAGAGGTACAAGTGCTCCGCCGCGTACTCCTCCGTGAACCGAAGCATCTCGTCGCGGTCCGTCGCGAGGAGCAGCGCTCCACATCCGGCCAGTGCGCTTCGAATGACCGGGGCTCGTGGGGCCGCGGCGACCTGGAGCACGAGTTCTCGCCGCACCGCCTCGAGCAGAGACGGCGAGGTGGTCACGAGGGCGACGGCGGCGTCCGGATCGTGCTCGGCTTGTGCGACCAGTTCGGCCGCGATCCACGAAGGGGGAGCGCACCCCTCTTCGGCGACCACGAGCACCTCCGACGGACCGGCCGGGGAATCGATGATCACCTGGCCGGCCACCTGCCTCTTCGCCTCGAGCACCCAGCGATTCCCCGGACCGACGACCGCTGCGCACCTCGGAACGGACTCGGTTCCGAACGCCAGCGCGCCGATCGCACCCGCTCCACCCACAGCGAACAGCCGCGTCGCTCCGCCGATTGCGGCCGCAGCCTGCACGACGGCCGAGGGCAGCCCGTTGGCTTCCGGTGGCGAACAGACGACGATCTCTTCGACTCCTGCGGCCCGTGCCGGGACGACGCCCATGAGCACTGACGACGGGTATGCCGCTCTGCCTCCGGGCGCATAGACACCAACCGCCTCGAGAGGTACGAAGACCCGTCCCAGGCGGACTCCCGGTTCGACCTCGATTTCGATATCGCCGGGAAGCTGAGCGCGGTGGAATGCCTCGATATTGCGAGCCGCTCGGCTCAGCGCCTCCGTGACGGTGGTGTCCAGCGACTCCATCGCGCGGCCCCACTCCTCGCGCGGCACCTCGAGTGCGGTGAGCTCCACTCCGTCGAACCGACGGGCGAAGTCGCGCAGTGCGACGTCTCCATCCCGCCTCACCCGCATCAACATGTCGCGAGTCGCCTCCTCGACTCCCTCGTCGTCACTCGGGCGCCGCTCGAAAAGGAGGCGCCGTTGCCGATCGTCGAGCTCGGCGAGACGAGCCTCGACCGCAATGTGGAGCGATTCGTTCATGGCATCAGGCGCTCGATGCGGGTGACGAGAATGCCCTCG
>CBDUEZ010000278.1:0-5713 GCA_965366355.1 uncultured bacterium | reverse complement strand
GGTCAGCGCGTCTCGGCGCGGCGGGTACCCCGGGGTCTGGGTGGGAGCGGCGAAGATCTGTGCGGTCGGCATGCACTTCCGTCGGGGGATCTCCATGCACGGCTTCGCCCTGAACCTGCGCCCCGACCTCGGGGCCTTCTCGACCTTCACGCCGTGCGGAATCCAGGACGGCTCGGTCACATCGCTTAGTGCCCTGGGCGGTCGGAGTCTGGCGCCCTGGCAGGCGGCCGCATCCGTCGGCGCGCAAGTCGTTGACACGCTTCAGCTCCAGGGATAGCAACGACGTCCGCTGGTTGCAGGCACGTAGCTCAGTGGGAGAGCATCGCCCTGACACGGCGAGGGTCCGCGGTTCAAATCCGCGCGTGCCTACCACCACCTTCCGAGAGATCGAGTATCCTCTCGGCCGGCGGGAGCCGGACAACATCCCCACCAGCAACTGAGAGGCATCTTGAGGAGAGGACCGCGTCGTCGGGTACAACCAGAACCCGACAAGAACGAGCCGAGGGTCAACCGCAGAATTCGCGTACCCCGGGTGCTCGTCATCGATGAGCAAGGAAACAAGCTCGGTGAGTTCCTCACTGAAGATGCCGTCCGGCTCGCCCAGGACCGGGGGCTCGACCTGATCGAGGTCGCTCCCAACGGCCGGCCACCTGTGTGCCGGATCGGCGACTACGGCCAGCTGAAGTACGACCGCAAGAAGCGGGCGGCTGCTGCACGCAAGAACCAGGTCCAGGTCCAGCTCAAGGAAGTCAAGGTTCGCCCGAAGACGGACGAGCACGACATGGCCGTGAAGGTCCGCCACACCCGGCGCTTCCTCGAGGGGGGCAACAAGGTGAAGGTCACCGTGCGCTTCCGCGGTCGCGAGCTCGCGCACCGGGACATCGGCGCCCAGCAGTGCCTTCGCATCGCCAGCTTGGCGGAAGATCTAGGCGTGATCGAGTCCCAGCCCCGCATGGACGGTCGGCAGATGTTCATGATCATCGCCCCGCTCCGCCGCCCCGAGCGCTCCCAGGCGTCCTCGAAGCGCAAGGACGGAGATGACGACACCTCCGAGCTGGACCACACCGATGAGGGCGAGGAGTAGCCAGCCTCCCTGGCGGCCCTTGCTCCACAGACCAGGCGCGGGCTTGAGGCCCGTGCTGGCGTCGAACGATTCAACCCGTTACCTGCGGCCGGTTCATAGACTGACCCGTCGGGAGTCCCCATGCCCAAGATGAAGACCCACCGTGGAGCCGCCAAGCGCTTCTCGAAGACGGGATCCGGAAAGATCAAGTTCAAGCATGCCAACCTTCGTCACTGTCTCGAGCACAAGCCCAAGACCGCGAAGAAGGGTCTGATGAAGACCGGCATCATGAAAGAGTGCGACGCAAAGCGCATTCGGAAGATGATCTAAGCGATCTCGTAAGCAACCACCCCGCCGCCACCGCCGTCGAAGCTGGGAAGCGGCACAAAGAGAGAGAGGTAGACCATGGCCCGCATCAAGGGTGCTGTGATCCGGAAGACCCGGAAGAAGAACCTGTTCCGTCGCGTTCGCGGCTTCTTCATGGGCCGTCGCCGGCTCCGCCAGGCCATCGAGGCCCGGCTCAAGGCCGAGTCGCAGGAGTTCATCGGCCGCAAGCAGCGCAAGCGGCAGTTCCGCCGGCTCTGGATTCAGCGGATCAACGCCGCCACCCGGATCCACGGCCTGTCCTACAGCCGCTTCCTGAACGGCCTGAAGAAGGCCGGCATCGAAGTGAACCGCAAGATGCTCGCCGACCTCGCCGTCCGTGAGCCGGTGGTCTTCGAGAAGCTGGTGGACCAGGCCAAGGGCGCGCTCGCCTAGATGGGCAGAGCAGGCACAGTCTGCGTCTGCTTGACGTTGCTCTCGGTGTTCGGGTGCAACAAGGACAAGACCGTGCTCCTTCCGTTCAACGCGGAGGACGACGCCGTCGATGTGTACGTTGGGGTCGACCTCGTGGAGGACGACCCCGACTGTGCTCCAGGGGTGGCCTGCACCGAGCTCCACTCGCTGGTCGAAGGCGCGGTGATCGGGACGGTCACGGTGACGCCGCCGGCGGGTCCCGTGGGCACCACCCACCGCTTGCTGGCTGTGGTCGGCGACGAGTGGGAGGATCGGATCTCGTCGGTGACGGTGACGGTCGACAGCGACCGCGGGCTCGGCGACTTCAACCTGGAGCGCGACCGCGCGAATCCAGGCGCCTGGGGCCTGAGCCTGGAGTCCATGGGCACCCAGCGCGAGGTCCGCGTGGACGTCTGGACCGTTCTGCTGTGGGAAGAGGTTCCCGAGGACGACGCCGACACGACAGACGGGAGGTAGGCATGGCCGAGACCGACTTCGAAGCCGACCTGCCCGACAAGCTGTTCTTTCGGATCGGGGAGGCCGCGTCGATCATCGGCGTGGAGGCCCACGTCCTCCGCTACTGGGAGACCGAGTTCAAGCTGCGTCCGCAGCGCTCGCCGTCTGGCCAGCGGATGTACCGTCGAAAAGACCTCGCCAAGCTGCTGCGGATCAAGCAACTCCTGCACGATCAGGGATTCACCATCGCCGGTGCGCGGAAGGCCCTGGTCGACGGAAGCTCGAGCGCGCAGCCCGATGCCCCTGCCGCGGGCGGTGCGGATCTCGCCCGTGTTCGGGAGGCCGCCGAGCGAATCGCGGCGTTGCGCAAGAAGGTCGGCTCGGCGCGCGCGCGCTTCTCGAACGCGTCTCGACACGCACGGACGGAGACCCGGTCGGCGAAGAGTGACGCCCCGCCCCATATTGCTCGGGTCCTGAAACTTCCCCCTCAAGCGAGGTCCATATGCGGCGACCGTCGTACCCGCTGGTCGTCCTCTGGTCGATCGCGCTGACCATGCTGGTGGCCGGCGTGCTCGGTTCGGGGGTCTCCGGCGCCTCGGCGTCGGTCCCGGCGGGCCTCGATGTCGACGCCACGGCGTTCTCACCGACCGCGGTTGCCGCCTCGGTTCAGGCACCGGCTGGGCAGCTCGGGGGCATCGGACGATCGCTCGACACCTCGATGGTGGATCGCGCCCGGTCTCTGTTGGGTCTGATACTCCTCGGTGGTGTGGCCTGGGGTTTCTCCACCCACCGCAGCCGCGTCGATTGGCGTCTTGTGGCTTGGGGCGTCGGCCTCCAGCTCGCGTTTGCCGTATTCATCCTGAAGACGCCCCTCGGCGAAGACCTCTTCTCGGCCATCAACCAGGTCGTGCTCGCGCTGCTCGGGTTCACGGTCGACGGGGCACGATTCATTTTCGGCGATCTCGTCTTCAACAGTATTCCGGTCGGTGAGGGCGTCGCCGGGTCGAACGCCCCGGTGGCGGTCGAAGCGGGCCGGGTGGCCCAGACGGGTGCCTTCTTCGCCTTCAACGTGCTCCCCACGATCATCTTCTTCTCATCGCTGATGACGGTCTTGTATCACATCGGCGTGATGCAGGTCGTGGTCAAGGCGATGGCCTGGGTGATGCAGCGCACGATGAAGACATCGGGGGCGGAGACGCTGTCGGCGGCGGGCAATATCTTCGTCGGCCAGACGGAGGCTCCGCTCCTGATCAAACCCTTCATCGGCTCGATGACCCAGTCGGAACTGATGGCGGTGATGACCGGCGGGTTCGCGACCGTGGCCGGCGGCGTGCTGGCGGCGTACGTGGGCATGTTGGTCGCCTTTTTTCCCGACATCGCGGGGCACCTGATGGCGGCGTCGGTCATGTCGGCCCCGGCCGCGCTGGTCTGCGCGAAGCTGCTCGTGCCCGAAACGGAGGTTCCGAAGACCGCGGGTACACTCGAGGTAAATGTCGAACGGCCCGACGCGAACGTGATCGACGCCGCGGCGCGCGGCGCATCGGAAGGGCTGGGACTGGCCCTGAACGTCGGTGCCATGCTGCTCGCCTTCATCGCGTTGATCCAGTTGCTCAACGCCCTTCTCGGGTGGGGAGGGGGATTGATCGGACTGGACGGTGTCACCCTCGAGGGACTCCTCGGCGCGATGCTGGCCCCGATGGCGTGGTTGATGGGAGTCCCGTGGCAGGATGCGAGGATCGTCGGCGAGCTGATGGGGCTGAAGACGGTGTTGAACGAGTTTGTCGCCTATCTCCAGCTCTCGACGATTCTGGGCGGCGAGACCCCCCTGCAGCCGCGATCGATCATCATTGCGACCTACGCGCTGTCGGGCTTCGCGAACTTCTCCTCGATCGCCATCCAGATCGGTGGCATCGGCGGGATCGCGCCGGAGCGTCGCTCCGACCTCTCCCGTCTCGGACTCCGCGCCATGGTGGGTGGGTCGATTGCGGCCTTCATGACCGCCACCGTTGCCGGCATGCTGGTATGAGGGCCCCGGTCGAGGGGGGAGCGTCGTTCGCCGCGCGAGCCGCCGAGGTGTTGTCTCAGCGACTCCCGGAGCAGCCCGAGCTTCTCCTGATTCTCGGCTCGGGCCTGGGGCAGGTCGCCGAGGCGGTCGACGATGCGGTGGTGGTGCCCTTCGAAGACCTCCCGGGGTTTCCCTCGCCCTCGGTGACCGGGCATGCGGGCCGCTATGTGTCGGGCATTCTCGAAGGGCGCCGTGTCTTGGTGCAGCAGGGTCGCTATCACGTCTATGAAGGCCATGCGCCCTCCGTCGTTACGCTCCCCGTGCGTACGGCCCGTGCGCTCGGCATTCGACGCGTGATCGCCACCAATGCGGCGGGCGGGATTCGGCGCGATCTCGACGCGGGCTCGATCGTGTTGATCGATGATCACATCAATCTGCAGTTCGCGAATCCGCTCATCGGGCCCGTGCAGGTGCGCGAGCAGCGGTTTCCCGACATGAGTGCGCCCTACGATCCGACCTGGATGGTTCGATCCGAGGCGGTCGCGCTGAGGCTCGGCATTCCACTCACCCGCGGGGTCTACGCCGCCGTGACGGGGCCCTCGTACGAGACCCCCGCAGAGGTTCGCATGCTCGAGCGGATGGGGGCCGATGTGGTCGGTATGTCGACGGTCCCCGAGGTCATCGTGGCGCGCGCCGGGGGCATGCGATGTCTAGCGTTTTCGCTGGTCACGAATCCCGCGGCGGGACGCTCGGCCGCCCCGCTCGACCATGCCGAGGTCGTCGAGGTGGGCCGGCGGGCGGGAGCCACACTCGAGCGGTTGCTGCGCGGTGTCGTCGGGGAGGGCGTGTGAGCGAGGGACGATGGCACGAGCCTTCACGGCGTGCCCCGGATCATGTGATTCAGGGGGCCGTGGCCACGCCCGAGACCCGGGGCGCTGACCAGCGCTCGGGCCACGAAGTCGATCGCGTCGCCCGAAGCGGTGACCAGATCGCGACCGTGCGCGAAGCCGGCGGCCAGGGCGGCCGACAGGGTGCAGCCCGTGCCGTGCGTGTGGCGGGTGTCGAGTCGAGGGTGTCGCCAGATCGTTTCATCCTGGCCGTCCCAGAGCACGTCGACCACCTGGTCGCCCGCCAGGTGTCCCCCCTTGACCAGGGCCGCTTGGGCCCCGAGGTCGACGAGAGCCCTCGCGGCGTCTCGGAGCTGGGCGACGGTTTCGGTCGGTCGGCCGGTAAGAATGGCGGCCTCTTCGGAATTGGGCGTCACCACCGAGGTCGCGGGGAGCAGGGAGTCCCGAATGGCCGCCACGGCGTCGGGCTCGACCAGGCGATCTCCGGAGGTCGCGACCATGACCGGGTCGAGCACGTAGGCCCGCGACGGGTGGCCTGCGAGGGTGTCGGCCACGGCTTCGACC
>CBDUEZ010000277.1:0-5725 GCA_965366355.1 uncultured bacterium | reverse complement strand
GGTGGTGCTGGTCTCGGCGGCCGTGCTCTTCGCCCGTTCCTTCGCCGCCGCCTCGGGCGAGGACCTCGGGTTCGAGACCGACCGACGACTGCTGGTCACGGTCGACCTCCGGAGTGCCGGACTCCCGGCCGACCAGGGCCTCGTCTTTCTCGACGAGGCGCGTCGGCTGGTGGCCGGCGTGCCGGGCGTCGAGGCCGTGTCGACCATGCGCCAGACGCCATTCGGCGGAGACTGGTCGACCGACTTCACGCCCGAGCCCGATCGCTACCCCGACGCGCCCGCTGGACCCGTCTTTCTGGGACTGAATGCGGTGTCGGCCGGATATTTCTCCATCATGGGCATTCCGATCGTCGAGGGCCGGGCGATCGACGAGCGGGACGACGCGGGCGCCTCGCTGGCGGGGGTCATCAATCAGACCTTCGCCCGCACCCTGTGGCCCAACGGGGGCGCCGTCGGACAGCTCATCGCGATGGGGGACGGCCGCGACGTGCGCGTCGTGGGTGTGGCCCGCGACGCGCAGTACTACCAGTTGGGCGAGGCGCCGGTCGCCCAGGCCTACCTCGCGGTCGATCAGGTCTACCAGTCGCGGGTGACTTTCGTGATCGAGAGCGCCGGCCCCGACCCCCTCGCCCTGGCCGGCCCGGTCGAATCGGTACTCCGACAGATCCGGCCCGAGCTCGCCTTCCGGCCCGCCACGACGCTGGCGGCCGTCTTCGAACAGGAGACGGCCCGGTACCGCGTCACCGCAGCGCTCGTTGGGCTGTTCGGCGTCGTGGCGCTGGTGCTCGCGGCGGCCGGCCTCTACGGGGTCGTGTCGTTTCTGGTCACCACCCGCACCCGTGAAATCGGTGTGCGGATGGCGCTGGGGGCGCGGGGCACGCGGGTGGCGGCACAGGTGGTGCGAGGCGCGCTAGCCCGCGCGGCGGTGGGCGTCGTGGCGGGAGTGATCGTGTTCCTGTGGGCGAGACGCTTCGCGGAGAGCCTGGTCTTCGCGGTCGACACCCTCGACCCCTACGCGCTCGTGGGGGGCGGCGCCGTGCTGCTGGTGGTCGCCACCATCGCCGCTCTGGGTCCCGCGCGGCGCGCGACGCGCATCGATCCGCTCGACGCGATCCGAGCGGACTGAGGGGCGGGCCCGGCCCGTTCGCGCAGCCCCGCCCCGCCCCTCAGAACCGTTCGCCGCGCGCCTCACGCAGGTGGCTGCCGACCGGACGAATTCGGGTCCACATCGTCCAGAAGTAGACGGCCAGTCCCAGCACCTGCCCGAAGCCGCCCACAACCACCAGCCAGCGGAGCGCCGTGTGGTCGCTGCCCGCGCGCGCGGCCTCCGAGACGAAGCGAGTGGCCGTAGCGACGGCCAGGATCCAATAGGCGGCCTCGGCCCGTGCGGGCGAATACCTCGTGTCGTCCTTCGCCGCTCGAGGAAACAGCCACAGAGCGACCCCGAGAATGAGGAACATCACGAAGCCCACGAAGACGGCGTGGGCGTGGGCCGACACGAGGTGAGGATGGGGAAAGATTCCCAGAATCTCCCGGCGCGCGAGTATCCAGGCGCCCAGGAGGAGTCCCGCGAAGAGAAAGCCGATGCCCGTCTTGATGAAGCGTCGCACGAGGGTGTACATGGCTCAGTCTCGATCCTCGGCCCGGGCCACGACCGCCTCGACGAGCATCGACACGGTCATCGGGCCCACCCCACCCGGCACCGGCGACAACGCCCCGAGGTGATCCGTGCCGTCGTCGAGGGCCAGGTCGCCGACCCCACCCGGGTTGTAGTAGCCCGCGTCGATCACCACGGCACCGGGTCGAATCCACCCCGCCGGCACGAGCCCCGGATCGGCCGCGGCCACGACGACCAGGCCGGCGGTGGCGAGCCCGGCCTTCAGCCCCGCGGAGGGGAGTCCGGCCTCCGGGCCCGAGGTGGCGAGTCCGGCCGCCAGCCCGGGGTCGCCGGGGTCGAGTCGCGGCCGCATCACCGCGCCACGTCGTGCGAGCGCCCGCGCGAATTGATCGTGGAAGGCGCTCGCGGGTCCCACCACCACCCCCTCCAGCCCCGACACGGAGACCCCGTGGTGGTCGAGAAGGGCGAGCGCCGCCGCCACGGTGAGGGGGGGAGCCGCGGTAGCGTCGAGCTCATATCGCTCGATCGCGGCCGGACTCATCACGTCGATGTCGGCGACGGGCGGAATCGCATCGATCAGCGCACCTCCATCGAATCCCGGCGGAAAGGGCACCTGCACGAACACGGCGTCCGGATGCGACGACAGTGCCGATTGGAACCGGTCGAGCGCCGTGTCCGGATCGACCGACTCCGGCAGGATCAGGGGGGTCACCGCCACCCCGCTTTCCGCACAACGGCGCATCTTCCCGTCGACATGGGGCGCGCTCCCGTCGGGTCCCTCGAACGCGAGCAGCAGCAGTCGAGGCCGGCGACCCCGGCGGCGCGAAACGGCGGCGGCGCGCCGGGCGATGGCGGGGCGACGAGCCCGAGCCAGGGCGTGTCCATCGAGCAAAATCGGGGGCATTCGTGTGATCGTCGGAGGGGATCGTCGGAGGCCTGAGAATAAACACGAAAAAACATTTGACAAATAGCCATGGTCCGACCACGGTTTATTCGTCAACGGGAGTTTCGCTTCCTCAACCACCGACATCATGACGACTCTGGAGACCTACCGCGACCGCCCCGTGGGTGACGTCGTGGCCGAGAACTATTCGCGGGCCGCCGCCTTCAAGACCCTCGGCATCGACTTCTGCTGTGGGGGCCGCCGCACCGTCGCCGAGGCCTGCGAGCGGGCCGGCGTTCCGATCGACGAGGCCGAGCGAGCCATTGCCGACGCGGGCCGCGGATCGGGCACCGAAAGCTGGCAGAACCCCCACGATTGGGACCTCGATCTACTCGTGGCGTGGATCGAACGGATGCATCATCGCTATGTGCGCCGGGCCCTGCCCCCGTTGCGCCAGTTCTCCGAAAAGGTGGCCCGGGTACACGGCCCCCACCACCCGGCGCTCGTCGAAGTCCAGAACCTCGTCGCTGAGCTCGCCGTCGAGATGGATCGGCATATGAGCGACGAAGAAGACGAGGTGTTTCCGCGCGTCGTCGCGCTGGCGCAGGCGAAGGAGGGGGGCGCCTCGGACGATCTGCGGCTCCCGATCCGGCTGCTTGAAGACGATCACGAACACGCGGGCGCCACGATGCGACGCATTCGCGAACTCACCGACAACTTCACACCGCCCGACGAGGCGTGTGCCACGTGGCGGGCCTGCTATACCCTATTGGAAGAGTTCGAGACCGACCTGCATCGCCACGTGCACCTGGAAAACAACGTGCTCTTTCCCCGGGCTGCCGCGCTGGCGGGGCACCCGATGCCTCCCTCCTCGTAACGCCGCCGGTACCGCACATGCACACCCCTCCCCATCGGCCCACCGAAGAGCAGATCACCCAGATCGTGCACACCTTCTACGCCCGGGTGCGCTCAGACCCGCTGCTCGCGCCGGTGTTCGAGGCGCGCATCGGAGACGAATGGGACCCGCATCTGGCCCGGATGGTGGCCTTTTGGAAGGGCGTGCTGCGCGGGACGCCGGGCTTCGTGGGAGACCCGGTCGGAAAACACCGAGCCATGGCCGAGGTCGAGCCGCGGCACTTCGACCGCTGGCTCGAGCTCTTCGCCGAAATCCTGGCGGAGTGCGTGCCCCCCTCCATCGCCGCCGACATTCACGGTCGCGCCTCACGCATGCGGGTGGCGCTGGAGGGGCGGTTCTAGGCGCCGCCCGCTGGAGGGGCGGTTCTAGGCGCCTGCCGTCTCGGCCGCGGCGCGAGAATCGCGCTTTCGCAGCAGCGGACGCACCAGCCGCCGCCATGACAGCGCGAAGCCGGTCCAGACGAGGATCAGGCTCAGAAGGGTGACGAGGCCGGCCACCGTCTGGCCGACGACCCCGAAATATTCGCCCGTGTGAGCGAATCGCAGGAACGACCGGATCCGGCGTCCCCGGGATTGATCGCCGAACGTCGCTACGCTCACCTCGCGACCGTCGGTCGCGTCGAGGCGCAGCGAGCGCCGCTTCTGGGGCTGCCCACCCCATCCCTCACTCACGGTGACCGGCACGATCGATCCCGCATCGGGGAGGCTCAACTCGAGGGTACGCCACCCCTCCGTCCGGCTCAACACGGGGGCCAGCACGTCGTCGAGATACCCCAGTTCGAAGGGGACCGGGTCAGGGGCGGCGGCCGGCGAAGTCGCCGCATCCGGAGTCGCCACCTCATCTCCGCCCAGCTGAATCACCATCCGGCTCGCCCAGGGAAACGAGATCACGGTGGCCGACGCGACGACCAGGGCGAGGGGCCCGCTCGTCCAGAACCCGACCACGTGATGCCAGTTGAAGTCTCGGGCCTTCCCGGCGGCACCTCGTTTGAACAACAGGACCGCTCGAACGTGTTGCCAACTCGTTCGCCGGGGCACCCAGAGGTACAGGCCGCTGAGGATCAGGAAGAGGAACAGAAGATTGCTCCACCCCGTGATGCCGCGCGCGACCGATCGAGCATCGCCCGACAGTCCGAACCATCGGTGAACGCCCGTCACCACCGAAAAGAACGAGCGGAGCCGGAGATCGTTCTCACCGCGGACCGTGGCATCGGAGGGGTCGAGGTACACGACGCGGCCGCTCCCGATCGAGGCCGCCACCGGTGCGGTCGGATCGGCGTAGAACGTCAGCGAACCGACCGATGACTCCTCGCCGTAGGCCGCCCCGGCGTAAGCGAGAGCGGCCCGCACCAGTTGCGACGGCGCGGCGGTCGCGTCGGCGTTGCGCGGCGGGGCCCAGTGTTCGTGGTCGGCCCACTCCGTCATCTGCTTTTGATAGGTCAGGACGACGCCGGTCGCCGACATCACGAGAACGACCAGGCCGACCGACAGGCCCGTCACGAGATGCGACCAGAAGAAGATCTTTCGAAAAGGCATGCGCACGGGCACCGATTCAATGAAGGCTGAGAATGATTCTCAACCGCATCTTGGCCCGACGCGCGGTGCCTGTCAATCGCCGCCCGAACGGCCTCCGCGAACGGCCACCTGGGCCGGCCGCCTCGGCCACCTCCGGCGGCCCCGTGAAGGCCGGCGCTCCGGCGGCCCCGTGAAGGCCGGCGCCCCGGCGGCCACGGCCATCGGCCACCCCTACCAGCGCGCGCGGGCCCCCCGGGCATCGATATGCACGAACGGCCCGTGGGCCGCGTTGCGGCGGTAGACGCTCATGCCGCCCAGAGTGAACGCGTCGTCGGCCCGCAGCCCCAGGTCGTCGACGATGCCGGCGAGCACGTGCGCATCGAGCAGGGTGTTGCGTCCGTCGCCGTTGAGATCGTCCATGTCGCCGTCGCCATCCCGGTCGACGTAGACGTCGGCGGCGTCACCCCACAGGTGCCTCGAGTAGTCGGTCGTGTTGCCGATCGAGCGGTTGTACCACGGTGTGCGGAATCCCGACATGATCGTGAGGGTGCCGACATCGAAGCCCCGGGCGTTCACCTCTTCGAGCACGAGCTCGAGCTTGTTCAGGAGCGCGCCGGTGAACGTGGCGAAGCGCGGTGTGCCGGGTTGTTTGCACAGGATCTCGCCGAGCGTGAAGTGGGGCGAGATGCGAATGTCTTCGTCGAACTCCGCCACCTCCACGAAGCCGGACGGTGGAAGAAACTGTGGCAGTCCCTGGAGCGGCTCGGGACGGTAGCTACCGATGCGATATCCAC
>CBDUEZ010000276.1:0-5732 GCA_965366355.1 uncultured bacterium | reverse complement strand
GCCCCTGATTGATGCCGATGGCCCGCGAGTAGAACGGAGAGGGACCGCCGTTCGGTGCGAAGGAAAACACGCCCGAGCCCTCGAGAAAGAAGTCGCGCTGTTCGGGAAAGCGAATCGCGAAACGGGTGAGATTCACCCGGCGCTGATCGCTCTCGACCTCCGCGAAGTCGGTGTTCAGGCTGAGGGACGCCCGAAGGCTCGAGGTGAGGCTGTAGTTGAGGTCGAGGCTGACGTCGGTAGGGAACGCGTGGTCCTTCGCCTCGGGGTCTAGGGTGACCGCGGCGTTGTCGGGAATATTGCGCCAATTGACGACGGTCGAGGGCACGGCCTCGAGGCCCAGACCCTGCGACAGACCACTCAGACCGGTGAGACGACCGGCGAAGATCGGATTGCGAAGCCCCTGATTGCGCTGGTGCCCGCGCCAGAGGATCTCCTCGTTCTTTCGGCGAATCGTGCGCTGAAAGTTGATGCCCCACTCCGACTGGTCGGGGTTGAAGTTGAGCGTACGAAAGGGGATCTGAATCTCGGCCGACCACCCGTCTGGGCGAATGAAGGTCTGGGCCTCCCAGATGCCGACCCACGCCTTGTTCGTACCGCCGCCGCCACCGCCGCCGCCGAATCCCCCGCCACCGCCGCCGCCACCCTCGGAGATTACGCCGTCGCCCATGAGTCCGGCCGCGTTGATCTCGAAGAAGTAGCCCGTGCGACCGTCGAGAAAGGTGTCGAGGATCCACATGAAGCGGTCGTCGGTGTTGAGACCGGCGTCGCGTTCCCTTTGGAACGCGAGAATGCCCGCCGGGTCGTCGTAGATCACCACGCCGATGTAGAGGTTGTCGGCGTCGAACAGCACGCGGATCTCGGTCTCCTCCGAGGGCCGGCCGCCCTCGATGGGCTCCTGCTGGGTGAAGTCGGTGATCGGCGTCGCCTCCTGCCAGACCGCCTCGTCCAGGCGCCCGTCCATCGAAATCTCGAGCTCGCCCGCGGGGCGGTGCGCGACGAGGGGCGCAAGCGACGCATTTGCGCTTGAAGCTCCCCCCTCGGCCCCGGGCGTTTGAGCCGTGAGGGGCGCAATGTCGAGGGTCGAAACCCCCGCCACGATCGATGCGATAGCAACGATGGTGCGTCGCGTCATAGGTCTATATCTCTCAGCACTGGATCGGCATGGATGGGTGGGGCTACCAACGAGACACACGAGGCGCCGTTGTTGTTGCTCGATGTGGAATCGGGGGCGATCAGCCGGCCGACAGGCTCTTCTTCAGCGTGTCGATGGTCATCGCGAAGCTACGCATGCCCGAGAGCGGATCGTAGGCGATCAGCTTGGCACCGCGGTATCCCAAACGCTCCGGACTCGCGCCTGAGAAGTCCATCAATTCGCGGGCGAGGGACGCTTGCGCTCCCGCGCCTTGGGGACTCCCCTGGATCGCCCCGTCGTCCGTCGATTCTTCGAACAGCGCGTTGATTGGGAGCGGCTGAGGCGTCGACGTCATCAGCGCCAGGGTCACGATGGCGACCAGCGTATTGTGGGGAAAATTGAAGAGGAGGCCCAGGGGAGCGTAGCGGTCTCGGTCCGGACGGAGTCGCTCCAGATCGAGTAGAAGGGCCTCACCGTGTGCCTCCAGCAGCGCCCGCGTCTCGGCATGAAGGTCGGCATACGCGTCCAGAACGGCCGGGCAGCGCGCCCTGAAGACCCACGGATCGGCGGCGAGGGCGAGCAGCAGGGCGCTGGAGACGGAGGCGTCGACCTGGGCGTCGCTGGAGGGGTCGAGGTGGGCGTCACCGGAGGGGTCGAGGTGGGCGTCGCTGGAGGGGTCGAGGTGGGCGTCGCCGGAGGCTGCATCGCGTGCCGCAGCGTACGCCTTGAGCAGGGTATTCGCCGTGTAGAGGAGCCACGGATAGTCCCCGACGTTGTCGGCCCGCATGCGCCCCACGTCGCGCTCGTACATCACCCAGAATCCCCAACGCAAGTGAGCGCTCAAGACGGCGGCACTCGCCTTGGCGAAGGACACCTGATGCCGGGCGTTCAGCTGGCCTACCCGCTCGATGATGCGGTCGTAGGCCTGCTCCTCGGGGTGAAACTGCGACAAGGCGTAGATGACGAGCGTCTCTGCATCTCGCACGAAAGCATGGCCGCTCCCGGACTCCCCCTGCAGCGCATGGAGCACCTCCGTGACCCGCTCCAGGTGCGCGTCGGGATCGGGCACGTCCCACGCCCGGATCGCGGCGAGCGCGAGCAGATGCAGGAAGTAGTAGTCGAGCAGGATGCCGAGCGTGACCCGATCATCGGCGTCGGCGACGTCGGCTCGCTCGAAGAAGTCGACGAGGAGTTCCGGAACGAGAGCGGTCGTAAAGGTGTGGCTCTGGTGATCCCATGAATGGAGCACTCGAAAGCCGTCTTCTCGCGTGCGCGCGTCGAGTCGGCGGATGAGCCCCGGGAGCCGACTGCGCTCGCCGTCTACCCCGTGCTTCGACATCAGTCGCTTGAGGCGCCGATGGCGGTCGTTCGAGGTCGGCGCCCGAAGGAGCGTGTCGATCAGTTCCCGACGGGCACCACCGCCCAGCAACCGACCCAGGTGCTCGACGAAGTCGGTGACCTCGGCGGCTGGGTCGGATGCTGGGTCGGTGGCTGGATCAGTTGCTGGATCAGTGGTTGGGTCGCTGGATCGCACGTCTATCGGGTTTTGGACGCCTGGCCGGCGTCGTGACCATTCGGGCCTACTGTCGGTGGTACGACACCCCGGCAACCTGGGCCTGATCGATCGCCACGACCATAGCGGGCACGAGGGTGACCTGCGGGAGGATGTGGTCCTTCATCTCGGCATACACCTCGGCAGCGTCGAGCCCGTGGGCCGCGGCAACTTTCCCGGAAAAGTAGGTCAGCGCGTTGTTGCAGATGAGGAACGTCGTCCCGCGAGCCGCCAGCGGCTCGATTCCGGCCGGGGTAACGGTGCCGCCGTCGAACAGCGGGTCGATGCGCCACGGATTCCGAGTATAGGGGGCACCGGCCAGGTCGGTCTGCCCCATCATCTCGCCGAGCCCGTACTTGTCCCACATGGCGTCATCGAGACCGTGGAACGTCGTGGCGCCATAGAGCGCAACCACGGCGTCGATCTCGGAATCCTCGATGCCCTCGCCCTGCTTCCAGGACTCGATGTAGTTCAGGGCGTGCACGAGGGGCACTCCACCGGCCGGCTGGGCAGCATCGAACAGCATGCGGTGCGGGGCATCCAGGGCCGCGAGCCAGGCCGGGTCATCGGCGCGCATCTCGTCATCGGAAGACGAGACCGACGAGGCCGACGAGGCCGGGACACATGCGACAAGTAGCGTACCCGCCAATACGAGGACCGGTGGCATCAGGAGATGTGAGCCGCGAAAGCGTGCGATGATCGACATAGTGGACTCCGTATGACATGGGTTGGCATGGGGCGCGGAGGAAGGTCCGGCCGCATCGGCCATCAGATTCGTAAGGCCGTCTCACACCAGTAGGCGCAACATGGGACCGGATCGGCTCAGGGCAAGCGGAGCGGGGAGACTGCAGCACGCCTTCGGCACCGAAATGCCTGCCATTCAAGCCAACGAATCGATGGGCCTGACGGTGGCGAACGGGTCCGCGGTGGCGAACGGGTCCGCGGTGGCGAACGGGTCCGCGGTGACGAACGCGTCCCATCCAGCCATGGACGGATTCCGCGAACGGGATGGAGGCGAAGGCTCGAGTGTCGGCGTGCGACGGCGCTGGGTGGCGCTCCCGGGCCGTGTAGGGGGTCCGGGCGCCATGCCTCGACGGATTTGACCTCGCGGGCCGTTCAGGAGTCCCAAAACACCCCGAACAAAGCCCGAATGTCGCCGCTATATTCAGGGGTTCGAGAAGGTCGAAATGGGACTGATGACGGGGCGAGGTGAGCGATGAGTCGGTATGGGGGGATTGCGGTCGGGGCGCGGCGCGGGCGCAGCGGGATGGCGTGGAGCGTGGGGGGCTCGGGGGTTCGCGAGGCGCGACCGGACTATGGGACTGAGGCGGATCGCGGGGGAGATCGGGCAGGGACGAGGGTGCATCTACTGGATTGCGGCCAGGCGGAGGCAGCACCGAACCTCTCCACGTCCGAGGCGGTCACTCCCGATCCCGACGACGAGATGTTTCTCCTGGGGGAGCGCATCGCGGATCTGGCGCGACGGATCACGGTGGCGGAGCACGAGATGCTCGTGTTGCTGGCCGACTTCGACGCGCGCCGGGGTTGGGAGGAGGCGGGCTTCGAGTCGTGCGCCGAGTGGCTGGCGTGGCGCACGGGGAAGGCGCAGGGCACCGCCCGTGAATGGGTGCGGGCGGCTCTGGCGCTGCAGAAGCTGCCGCAGACGTCGGCGGCGATGCAGGCCGGCGAGCTGTCGTTCTCGAAGGTGCGGGCGATGACGCGGATCGCGACTCCCGAGAGCGAGGGCGCGCTGCTCGAGGTGGCCCATGCCGGCTCGGCCGAACATCTGGAAAGCGTGGTGCGGCGCTGGAAGGCGCTCGATGACGCCCGCGAGTTGTCGGCCGACCGCATTCGGCATCGCAATCGCCGGCTGTCGATCTACATCGACGACGACGGATCATATGTCGTGAAGGGACGGCTCGAACCCGAGGTCGGTGCGGTGCTGATGCGGGCGATCGAGGCGGCGAGCGATGCGCTCTTTCGGAGGGAGCATGGGGCGGCGGCGGGCGGGGGCGGGAGCAGGACGGGGGGCCACGCCGTCGACCTCGATGCCGATGCCGACCCCGATCCCGATCCCGATCCCGTAGACCCCACCACCTGCGCCCAGCGCCGGGCCGATGCGATCGGGCTGCTCGCCGAGCGCGCGCTCGCGGCCGGGTTCGGCGCCGGCGGCAGTGGGTCGAGGGCCGAGCGCTACCAGGTGATGCTGCATGTCGACATGCCGACCCTGGTCGAGGGAAACCGTTCCGAACTCGACGGGCTCCGCGTTCCCGCGGGAACGTCCCGGCGGTTTACTTGCGACGCTAGTATGATGCGAACGGGGCTGTCTTTGGGGGCCGTCGACGGCTCTCCAACCCTCGATCTCGGCCGCAGTACCCGCACGATCTCGCCCTCACTGCGCCGCGCGCTCGACCTGCGCGACCGCGTGTGTCGCTTTCCGGGGTGCTCCTGCCGCTTCACCGATGGTCACCATATCAAACACTGGGCCGACGGGGGCGAGACCAACCTGCGCAATCTGATCCTGCTCTGCCGTCGCCACCATCGCGCGGTGCACGAGGGAGGGGTGCGGGTCTGCATGGACCGCGAGGGGAAAGTCGCCTTCTTCTCGCCCAAAGGCCGGGCCATGTTCGACGCCCCGCGCGGAGGAATGGCGCCGGGGGACTATCGTTCGCCGCGATCGGCTGTGCCTCGGACTTCGGCGCCCACGGGGGCGGCATCCCCTCCCCTGCCCCCGGTGCCTCTGCCCCCGGCACCGCTCCCCCCCGCCCCCGCAAGCCGGCGCCCCACTCCCGGCACACCGCGATGGAGGCGTGATGCCGACATTCCGTGGGCGGTGGAAGCGCCGTTCTGGGACGAGTTCGGGTGAGGGCGAGATTCACCAGGGCGCTATCGGCCCATTGATCTCGTCGCTCGCCCAATCTCCGCGATGCGTGGGCGAGGTCTCGATGCCCTCGATGCGGACGTCGTCGAGCACCGCATCGATGCAGTTCGGGGCGGCGCCAACATACGTCCATCGGTAGTCGATTTCGGTGGCGACGCACCACGCCC
>CBDUEZ010000275.1:0-5799 GCA_965366355.1 uncultured bacterium | reverse complement strand
GGCTCGTGGCCGGCGTGTTGCCTGCATGGCATGTGGCGGGGGGAAGGGGGGCTGCGGGGATCGCCCGCGGCGGGCGGTCTGCGGGCGCGCGCCTGAGCGGCGTGTTGATCACGGCCGAGATGGCCGGGTCGGTCGTGCTTTTGATCGGCGCCGGGCTGATGCTCCGCAGTTTTTCGGAGCTCCGTGATGTCGATCCCGGATTCGAGCCCGAGGGCGCGGTCGCCGTGAGAGTCGTCCCCTCGCAGATCCAGGGCAGCGAGGAGGAGGGGTTCGAGGGCTTCTACCGGCGGGTCGAGGAGGGGGCCGGCTCCCTGCCCGGGTTCGAGGCCGTGGGTTCGATCATGTTCCTCCCGATGACCCCGGGTGGGGCCTATTCCGCCTTTCGTGAGGTCGGAGCGACCGAGACGACCGAAGACAGCCCCTCGACCTCGTTCCGCATCGTCACCCCGGGATACCTGACGGCCATGGGCATCGCGCTCCGGGAGGGCCGGAATTTCGACGGCAGCGAGGAGGCCGGCGGCGTCGAAGTGGGACTGGTCAACGAAACCCTCGCCCGGATGGCCTTCGGAGCGGACGATCCGGTGGGTCGCACGCTGACGGTCGGGCGGGCGGAGCCCCAGGCGATCCAGGTCATCGGGGTGGTGGCCGATGTGCGGCAGAGTGATCTGCGAGAGGCGGGCCAGCCGGAGCTCTATCGCCCGATCGCTCAGCAGTCACAGGGCACGATGTACGTCGTGGCGCGCACGAGTCTCGACTCCGACGAGGCGCTCGCCGCCCTCCAGGCCTCGATCAAGGCGGTCGACCCGGGCGCCGTGTTGTCGCGGGCCGTCGCGGTTTCCGAGGTGGTCGGCCAGAACCTCGGTCAGACCCGCTCGGTGATGCAGTTGCTGACTTTGTTCAGCGTCGTCGCGCTCGCGCTCGGCACGGTCGGGGTCTATGGCGTCGCCTCGCACGCCGTCGCCCGCCAGCGACGCGAGATCGGCATCCGGTTGGCGCTGGGCGCGCGCGGCGCGCAGGAGGCCCTGCGCACCGTCGGCGTTGGGCTCGCCCCGGTGGGGTTGGGGGTGGCGGTCGGAATCGCCGTCGCGATGGCCGGGTCGGGCGTGCTCTCGACGCTGGTGTACGGGGTCGGGACCCGCGACCTCGGCACCTTCGTGGCCGTACCGGTGCTTCTCGCCATCGCGGCGTTCGGCTCGATCGTCGTTCCCGCGATCCGGGTCACGGGCATCGACCCGGTGCGAAGCCTGAACGACGAGTAGAACGCGCCCTCAGCCCCCCGTGACGATCGTCCCCATCTGCACCACTTCGAAGGCACTGCTCGGGATGGACTTCAGGGTACCCAGGCGCGAATCATCCCAACGTGGGTCCGGGGCGCCGCTGATGTACCATCCCGAGCCGTTGTCGGCCAGGAACATGCCGTAGGTCTTGAGGGCCTGCAGGATCACCTGCACCTCTGACGGAAAACCGGACAGATCGAAGGAGGCCTTGAGTCGCACGCGCATTCCCATCGGGGGCAGGTTGGGGCTCGTGTTGCTGCTCGCCCAGTGGCGCGCGGGGGCGACATAGGCGCGCCGGGTCGTCGGGCAGGTGAAACGTAGGGCGTGCTCGATCGCCCCCCCCTCCACCGCCTCGTCGTAGCGCACGAGGCCGGGAAAGATGGGCAGCCCGGCCGCGTCGGCCGAGGTCCAGCCGGCCGGGCGGAGTGCATTGGAGGTCATGTCGAAGACCGCGCCGGAGCCACCGGTCCACGAGGTGCCCCCGTTGACCGGCGTGGCATCAAAGACCTCGTACAGGGTGTGGGAGTCGCGCTCGATCACGATCACGTGGCGGTCGCCCGACGACCCCGGTCCGCCCTCGATCGGCGCGTCGGAGGGAATCGGGTAGGGGCCCGGGTCGCTCTCGGCGGCATAGTAGAACGATACCGGTACGCCCGGTTGCGAGCCGTCGACCACGGTGTAGGGAATCCCGATGGGCGCCCCCGCCCACACCGTCCCGAAGTCGGGGTGCAGATTGCGATCGCCGCAGGCCGAGATGAGCGTGCTCGAGTTCGGATCGATGGGCAGGCTCGAGATGTCGGTGTTCCACGGATTGTCGGCCGGAAACGGTCGCCAGCCGCCCAGCGAGGCGCCGGGGCCGAGGCCGCCCGTCGGAGGCGGGGTGGATTGTGTGGTGGCGCTGGCCTCGGGTGATGGATCGGAGCAGCCAAAGTCGTTGCACCGTCGAAGCCGATAGCGGTAGGTCGTGGCCTCGGCGAGTCCCATATCGATCCACGTGACCACGCCGGGCGCGAGGGTCGCGATGTGCGCCCAGGATGCTCCTCCGCCCGTACGCTCCAACTGCAGGGCCGACACTCCCGACCCCTGATTCGGCCATGTGAGATCGATGCGGTCGGTGCCCGACGCGGCCGCGGCGAGCCCGGACGGCGGGGTCGGGGGCAGGCCGTCCGTGACGATCGGGGCCTCGTTCGAGAAGGGGGAGCAGCCCTGCGCTGCACAAGCCCGAACCCGATATCGGTAGCCGCTGCCGGGGCTCAGACCGGCGTCGGACCACTGCTCGGCGTCGGCGGCCGGCCGAGCGACCTCGACGAAGTCGCCACCCGTCGGCGCACGTTCGATGCGGAAGTGGTCTTCGTTGTCGGATGTGTCGGACCAGCCGAGGATCGCGGTATGCGGGCCGGTGGGGGCCGCGATCAGCGTCGTGGGGGCGCTGGGCGGGGCGGCCGGCGTCGTGACCGGATCGGTGGTGACGGCGGGAGAGCAGCCGAGATCGTTGCAGGCTCGCACGCGGTAGGTGAAGGTCGACCCGGCTGTGAGGCCCTCGTCTCGCCAACTTGTCTGGTCTGGTGCGAGGGTCGCCACGAGCGCCCAGCTTTCGGCGGCGTTGGCGTCGGCGTTGGCGTCGGCGTTGGCGTTGGCGTTGGCCCCGGCCCCGGTCGGATTGGCCTCGCCGGGGCTGCGGTCGATCTCGAATCGGGTGGCGTCGAGGGATCCGGCCTGCCACGCGACCTCGACGGCTTCCGATCCGAGGACCGTGACGGAGAGCGATCCGGGCGAGGCTGGAATCTGCGGCAGCCGCACACCTTCGAAGCCGCTCTCCGTGGTGCCCCCCGGTGCGACCACGACCGATCGGGTCGGGGTCTCGAAGGCGTACAGCGACGGATCCAGGCCGACGAGGCCGACGGCATACGTGCCCGGCACGAGACTGCCGAAGGTGACCCGGCCCCCGGCGTCGGTGGGGTAGGTGGTGTCGATTTCGCCGAAGCCCTCGGTGGGCCCCGTCAGTCCCACCGCCGCCCCTTCGACGACGTCGCCGCTCGCGACGACCTGAACCGAAAGGGTGCCGGTGCGTTCCCATACGCCCGCCGCATCGATCGAGGCAAAGGGCTGGTCGAGGCTGAGCACCGCGATGAGGGGGGCCCCATCGAACTGCGCGGGCGTGCCGGTCGCCGAGATCTCGAGCGTGTAGATTCCAAGGTCGAGTCCCTCGAACCGGGCTCGCCCCTGCGCGTCGGTCGGCCGCGTTTCAACCGGGGACTCCCCCGTTGCGAGAGCCACGGTCGCTCCCGGGAGGGCGGTGCCTTCAACCAGAACGGTCACCACCACCGTTCCCTCGGGGGTCGCGGGGGGAGTCGACCCGTCGCCGCATCCCCCCGTGACGAGGATCACGGCGCAGGCCGAGAGCGAGCGGAGCCATCTCAGGGGGATCGTGGGCAACGGATTCAAGCGTTGAAGGGCAGGGGCGTCAGTCCTCCTGGCAGCAAACACCGGGCCGCGGAGGGGGGCGGTCGGCCGATCCAGCGTGCCGTGGGGCGATCCGTCGCCGGAACAAGCCGATTCCGCCGGCCCGCACCGCGAATGGGCGCCGAAAACGAAACAAACGTTCCGGCACGCTGTCCCGGTCGAGGCTACTTCGTGCCGGCCCTGGCCCTCGCGGAGGGGCGAAGGCGAGAGGGCGATGTCGGGCTCGGAGCAAGCGGGGCGGGGCGTCGCCCGCTACCGTCCGACCGCACGGCGTATGGAATGGATCACGCACACCGGTTGTCGAAGGAGTGCTGGACCGATGGAGCGCCTGTTCTCCCCCAACCCTGCCGCCTCGTGGCCGACAGCAGTCCAGACACGATATTGGTCGCGCGAGCGCGGGACGGCGATTCCGCCGCCTTCCGCGTGATCGTGGAGCGGTACCAGGGCAGCGTCGCGGCCACGGTGATCGGAATGCTCGGTCCGGGGCCGGAGGCCGACGACGTGGGTCAGGAGACCTTCATACGTTTCTTCGGGGCGATGAATCGATTCCGGGGCGACTCGTCGCTGAAGACCTACCTGACTCGCATTGCGATGAACCTTTCGTTGAACGAGCTGAAGCGGCGCAAGCGCGCGTCGTCACGATGGCTCCGCGTCGACGAGTCGAGTGGCCCCGACGTGGAGTTCCAATCCACCGCCGAGGGGCCTGAACAACCCGACGAGGCACTCGACCGGAGCGAACGCACCCGGGTCGTTCGCGACGCGATCGAGCGGCTCGACGAAAAACACCGGGCCGTGGTGGTGCTGCGGCTCATCGAGGGACTGTCGACCCGGGAGACGGCACACACCCTGGATCTGCCGCAGGGCACGGTGCTGTCGCGCCTGTCTCGAGCCCTCGAAAAACTCAAGTCCGACCTCGAACACTGGATGCCAGCATGAGCGACCAACGCCCCTTCGACGGCCCGGCGCCGGACCACGACGCCACAGCCGCCCGCGATATCATCGCCGACCAGGATATCACCGCCGACCACGCCGCCCTGGCCGGACTCCTCCGTGAGGCGACCCCCGGCTTCGACACCGGCTTCGCCGATCGAGTCATGGCGCGGCTCGATGTTCGTCGGCGCGAAGAGGCCGATCTCGAACAGGTGATGCGGCGGCAGTTCAAGCGGTGGGCTCCGATCGGCTTCGCGGCCGGCCTGGTGCTTGCCGCCTTCAACTTCGCGCAGGCGGCCGGCGACGCCTCGCAATCGCCGCTCGAGGCCATGCTGGGCCTCGAGCCGGTGGCGGTGGGATACGCCTACTCGATCGAAATACCGGGAATGGACGTCACGGGAGATGAACCATGAAGATGAGCACGACGTCGTCGCTGATGCTGCTGGCCACCCTCCTTCTCGGGATGGCTCTCGGGGCGGTGCTTTCGGGGACCCTGGCGCAGCAGCGGCGGGGTGGGGGACCGGGTGAGGGACCGGGTCTGGGCGGGTTTGCAGACCACATGGAACGCCTCATTCAGCCCCGGGATGAAGTGCAGCGCAACGCGATCCGCCCCGTCCTGGAGGCGGCGGATCAGCGCAATCGCGCCATCATCGAGGCGGCCGAGGGTGACATGCGGGCCGCGATGCAGTCGATGGCCAGCGACCTCGCCGACCTCCTCGACGAAGACCAACGGGCCCGGTTGCAGCGGGCCGTCGAGCGCCCCGGGCTTCTCGCCCCCCCGCCGGGTGGCGGACCGGGGGGCGGTGCGCCGGGCGGCCCCGGGCGGGATGCGCCTGGTGGGCCCGGTGGGCCCGGCGGGCCGGGAGGGTTGCGGCCGGGTGGGCCCCCGCCGGGCGGCTCGGGCGGCTCGGGCGGCACCGGCGGCACCGGCGTAGGCGGGAGCCCCGCCGCGCCCCGATAGGGAATCGCGTCGAGATGGAATGAGAGGGTCGTGGAGGTGGTCGAAGGTTCAAACGTTCCTCGACCGCCCTGGAGTCCCTCATGATCTCGATGGTTTCTTCCCGTTCGCTGTTGGCGACCCTCGCCACGCTGCTCGCCGCCGGATCGTGTGAGTCGTCGACGCAGGTGG
>CBDUEZ010000274.1:0-5816 GCA_965366355.1 uncultured bacterium | reverse complement strand
CACCTCGAAGGCGAAGCACGCTCCCGTGCCCTCGCGGCCGAACCAGTTCGAGGGGCGATCCGCCACGTCGTCGACGCGCCCTATGGTCGCCCAGCTCGACAGGCGGGGGTCCGTACCGCTCACCGCGGCCCGCGAGGTCAGCAGGATCACCCCCGCCGCCGCCCCGGACCCGTACGTCGCCGCGGCCACCGGCCCTCGCAGCACCTCCACCCGCGCCAGCGACGTCACCGGCACATCGTCCAGCCGTCCCGGGGCCTGTCCCCCCACCGACAGCGAGGTGGAGCGCGGTTCGGTGTCGAGCCGCATGCCGTCCAACACCACCACCGGTTCGTTCGACAGCGACAGCGACCCGGGCCCCCGAAGCCGCAGCCGCGGGGCCGATCCGGGCATGCCCGACGAGCCGAGAACCTGCAGACCCGGGAATCGACCCGCCAACCACGTGGAGAGCGACGCGCCGGCTCCCTCGCCGACCTCCAACTCCACCACCTGCGCGGCCGACGACGAGGCGCCCATCCCCAGGAGCACCAGAACCGTCGCCGAGGCGGCCAGCGCCCGCCGTGCATTCGCGCGCCTCAGGAGCACCGTGCCGACCACGACCGCGGCGGCCGAGCCCAGCGCCGTGCCGGGACGAAGCAGCAGGAGTCCCCCGACCGTGAACATCGCCCCGAACAGGATCAGCAAGCCCGCCGCGACCCGCTCGAGATCGCCGAGGAGTGAACCATCGGGCTCCACACCGGTCCGCTCGCGTTGGGCGAGCCAGCCCGGGCCGCCCGGCCTGACCTTGCGATAGAAGGTGTCCAGGCGCTCCGGCGTTTCGGGCGCCGTGAGCAGCATCACCGGCACCCACACCGCCGTGGTCACGCCCGCGGTAACGAGCAGCCTCAAACCAAAATCGGAGATCGTGAGCACCGGCACGACGGAAGTCCCCAATCCCACCAGGAAGCCCGCCACCATGGCGGCCAACTCCGACCAGGCATTCACCCGCCACCAGAACCAGCGCAGGATCAGGACGAGGCCGGGCCCGGTCCCCACAGCGATGATGAGCCGGAACAGGGTCGTCACATTTTCGCTGTAGAACGCCGCGGCCGCGCCCAACGCCGTGACCAGCACGGAGGCGACCCGGGCGGCGGCGATCCTCTCCTTCGACGACGCCGTCGGCCGGGCGAACCGAATGTAGAGGTCGTGCGTGAGGTACGACGCCGACCAGTTGATCGTGGTCGACACCGTGCTCATGAAGGCCGCGACCAGCGATGCGACGACCAGACCGAGCACACCGGCCGGGAGAAAGTCGAGCATCAAGCGGGGGTAGCCGAGCTCCGGATCGGCCATGTCGGGATACAGCACCACCGCCGCAAGGGCGACGATGATCCAGGGCCAGGTGCGGATCACATAGTGCAGCAGATTGAAGAGCCACGCCGCCTTCTGGGCGTCTTCTTCGGTCTTCGCGGCCGCCAGTCGCTGCACGAACTCGCCGCCCCCGTCGGAGCGCCGGAACGCCCACCACTGGAGACCGACGTAGGCGAAGAAGGTCGAGGCACTGATCCCCGCCATCGACGACCAGACGATCCGTCCTCCGTCACCCCAGGTGAGGGGGGTGAAGGCCAGGAGATCCCGCCCCTCGACCGCCGCAGCCGCCGCCACCAACTCGTCGAGGCCGCCGAGATGCGACACGGCCGCGAAGGCGACCAGGAGGGCGCCCGCCATGCCGAGAATGAACTGCACGAAGTCGGTCACCACGACTCCCCACAATCCGGAGATCCCGGAGTAGACGAGCACGAGAACCGAGACGCCCGTCACGACCCAGAGGCGATCCTGGGCGCCCGATAGGCCCATGGCGGGGAGCACGCCCAGTGCGTCGACCACCTTGACCATGGCCAGCATCGACAGGCCCATCGTGATCGGCCCGAGAACCCCGGCGAACAGAAACCCCTTCACCCCTCGCAGCAGGGCGGCCGGCCTCCCGCCGTAGCGCAGTTCGCTCAGCTCGTTGTCGGTCACGACCTCGGCCCGCCGCCACAGACGCGCGAAGACATACAGCAGCACGACGTGCGCGACACCGAAACTCCACCACTCCCAGTTCCCGGCGATGCCACGGGTGCCCACGACTCCGGCCACATACAGGGGCGTGTCGATGCTGAAGGTGGTGGCGGCCATCGACGTGCCGGCCAACCACCACGGGAGCGAGCGCCCTCCGACGAAGAAGTCTTCGATGCTTCCCGATGCCCGCCGCGCGAGGGCGATCCCCACGGCCAGCGTCGCGACGAGGTAGCCCGCCACGACCCAGAGATCGAGCGACGTCACCGAGCGGCCGGCTCGTTCAGGATCCGAGCGAAGAACGGCAGCACCGACCCTTCGATATGGCGCCGTACACCACGAATGTGGGCGCCGTCGAAAAGTTCGAGTCGCGGCCGTACGCCGACGGCCCGAAGCGCCTCAGCGAACGCTTCCGACTCGTCGCGCAGCGGATCCGTGCGGCCGACCTCGACCCGCACGTCGAGGCCGAGCAATGCGCTGCCCCGGGCCTCGAGATGGGCGGCGAGGGCACTCCGCTCCCAGGCGGGCCACCCGACCGGATCGTGTTCGAGGCGTCCCTCCGCGGCCTCGCGCCAGGGGAGTCGCCCGTAGAAGGGCGGATGGCTGGGGTCGGGCGCAAAGGCGGCGGCCTTCGACCACATCAGGCGCGCGACCGGATCGGAGAGCTCGAGCAGCGAAAGGTCGGACACTTCGAGCGCGACCCGCACGCCGGCGACGCCGAACGGGTTGGTCGTCACGAGGTTCGGCGACGAAAGGGCCACGACGGAGCCGAAGATGTCGGGGTACCACATCGCGACGCGCAGGGCGCCGTATCCGCCCATCGCGTGGCCGGCGATGCCGCGGGCCGAGGCGATCGGCTGTGTGCGGTAGGCACGGTCGATGAACGAGACGAGATCGCGAGCGATGAAGTCCGTCCAGCGCCCGGTGACCGGGGAGTTCGTGTACCAACTCCCGCCCAGGACGGTGCGCGCGTCGGGCATCACGACGATGAACTCCTTCGTCGGATCGCTCGCCGCCAGCGCGTCCAGGGCCAGCGCGATGTTCATACCCTCGAACCCACTGACCCCCAACCATGATTCGGGTCCCGAACCGAAGGCGTGCAGGAGGTACAGCACCGGATATCGGCGATCGTCATCGTCGTCGTACGACGGAGGCAGGTAGACCGTGGTGCGTCGCACCGCGCTCGAGCCGAGGAGTGCCCCGAGAAGCGACGGGGCCGGCACGCGCGCCTGCTCCAGCCGGCCGGTGGAGCGGGCGTCCGGGTCGGAGACGGCGGCCGGGTGGGCCGAGACGAGGCCGGACGCGAGAAGAAGGCCCGACAAGAGGAGGGAGACCTGTGTCATGTCGGCCAAGGTAGGGAATGCGTCCCCGGGCGTCGACCGAGATGTGCGACGAGCGAGGGCGGGAACGACGGCCGTTGCGCACCCGATACCCCCGGGCCGACCGCCGCCCCACCTTCACTCGCACATTCGCCGGCGACTCCGTGCCAGCTTCGTGCCACGCGGCGCCCCGACCCATCGGGGCGACTGGATGCGGCATTCGCCGCCGTACGCCCCCGCGGCCTCCGGAAAAAAGGTCCCGCCCCCGGAACGGGGGTGCAGCATACCCTGCTCGACGGCGGCTACCCGAGCCCCTTCATCGAGAGGGCGATGCGTTTGCGGTCGAGGTCGACCTCGACCACCCGCACCCTCACCTGCTGCCTCACCTTCACCACCGCGTGGGGATCCTTCACATAGCGGTCGGCGAGCTGGCTGACATGCACGAGCCCGTCCTGGTGCACCCCCACGTCGACGAAGGCCCCGAAGGCCGTGACGTTCGTCACCACCCCCGGCAACACCATGTCGGGTTTCAGGTCGGTGAGCGCGTGTACATCGGCGAACGCGAAGACCTCGAACTCGCCGCGGGGATCTCGGCCGGGGCGGGCGAGTTCGGCCAGAATGTCGTCCAGGGTCGGCCGCCCCACCTCGTCGGAGAGGTAACGATCGGGTTGGATCTGCTGGCGCTTGTGCGAGTCGTTGAGGAGGTCGGCGACGGCGCACCCCTGATCGCGCGCCATTCGCTCGACCAGGCCGTAGCGCTCCGGATGGACCGCGCTGGAGTCCAACGGTTCCCGACCGTCGGGAACGCGTAGGAAGCCCGCCGCCTGCTCGAACGCCTTGGCCCCCAAGCGGGGCACGTCGAGGAGCTCTTTCCGACTGCGAAACACTCCATGGGACTCCCGCCAGTCGACGATGTTGCGGGCGAGGCCCGGCCCCAACCCCGCGACGTAGGTGAGCAAGGGCACACTCGCCGAGTTGAGATCGACGCCGACCGCATTCACACAGCTCACGACCGTGTCATCGAGCGCGGAGCGGAGCGCCCCCTCGTCGACATCGTGCTGGTATTGCCCCACTCCGATCGTGCGGGGATCGAGCTTGACGAGTTCCGCCAGCGGATCCTGAAGGCGCCGGCCGATCGAGACCGCGCCGCGCACCGTGAGGTCGTGATCGGGCAACTCCTCACGGGCCACTTCGCTGGCGCTGTAGATCGACGCGCCGCTTTCATCGACCATGATGATCGGCACTCCCAGCTTCAACTCCTCCAGGAAAGCCTGGGTCTCTCTCCCCGCCGTTCCGTTGCCGACGGCCACCGCATCGCTCGCATGCCGGTCGACCCACTCGCGAACGACCCCGGCCGCCTCGGTGCGACGCCCCGCGCCGAGGGTGGGAAAGATCGTGGCGTTGTCGATCAGGAGTCCCTGCGCATCGAGCGCGACCATCTTGCAGCCGGTGCGGAAGCCGGGGTCGATCGCCAGGAGCCGACGACCCCGAAAGGGCGCCTCCATCAGGAGTTCCCGGAGATTCGTGACGAAGATGCGGATCGCCTCGGCGTCGGCCCGCTCCTTGGCCGCCTTCAGGGCCTCACGCTCGAGGCTCGGGAGCAGGAGGCGGTCGTAGGCATCGACCAGCGCCAGCTCCATCTGCTCGGCAGCGAACCCACGCCCCGCGAGGTGCCGTCGCCGAAGCCGCACGCGCGCATCGTCGGCCTCGGGCCGAGCACGCACCCGCAGAATGCCCTCGTTGCTCCCCCGCAGAACCGCCAGGATGCGATGCGACGGCGCCCGCGCGAGCGGCTCCGACCACTCGAAGTAGTCGCGGTAGGTCGCCGCCTCGCGCTCCTCTGCTCGCTTGCGCACCACCGTCGACGACAGCACGGCGCGCTTCTCGAACAGGCGGCGAAGCTCGGCACGGGTGTCGGGGTCTTCGGCGATGTCCTCGGCGACGATGTCCCGGGCACCGGCCAGGGCCGCCTCAGGGTCCGGCACGTCCCGAGCGGGGTCGATGTAGGGCCGTACATCGATCGCACCGCCCCTCGCCGAGCGGAGCGCCCGGGCGAGCGGCTCGAGTCCGCGTTCGCGGGCGATGGTGGCGCGCGTGCGGCGGCGGGGCCGGTGCGGAAGGTAGAGGTCTTCCAGCTCCGTGAGGGTCGTCGCACCTCGAAGCGACTGTTCGAGCCCATCGTTCGACAGTCCCCGCTCTCGCAGGGAGGCCAGCATCGAATCGCGACGTTTGTCGAGGTCGCCGAGCTGGGCGAGCCGATCGCGAACCGCCGCAATTTGTACCTCGTCGAGCGAGCCCGTCGCCTCCTTTCGGTAGCGCGCAATGAAGGGAACGGTGGCGCCAGACGATAAGAGGGTGGCCGCCGCTCGGATCTGGGGCAGTGCCGCGCCCAACTCCCGGGCCACGGCGGTGATGTGCTGGTCGTTCACGAGGTCTCCAACGCACCTTAGGTTAGGTCGCAGC
>CBDUEZ010000273.1:0-5872 GCA_965366355.1 uncultured bacterium | reverse complement strand
GGTCCCCCTGATCGGTTCTCCGCTCATGGAGACGAGAAGAGCGCAATCACCAGGCCCATCGGCCGGGTGTGAGCGGTTGTCAGCGGCGAGGAGGTAGGGGCCGCCGCGCCCCGCCTACTGCGACTATTCGAATTGCTGCCGAAAAGCCCGGAACTGCTCGCGCAACTCGGCCACTTCGTTGCGCACGGAGGCGAGCTCCTGCTCGAGTACCTCGACGCGGTCGGCCTGCCCGCCCTTGTCCGTCCGATGGTCCTGGGTCGGGTCGGTGGAGGGGCTGGCGCGGATCCCCCCTCGCCCCGGCGAGTCCTCACGCGATCCGTCGCGCGTTGGGGAGGGAGAGGGGCGGCCCTCGCCCGGCGCCTCACTCGTGGACGACTCCTCACTCGAGGACGACCCCTCACTCGTGGACGACCCCTCACTCGTGGACGACGGCTCGCTTCTGACGTCCAACGCCGGCGGCCCGGCCAGCAGGTGGGCGTAGCGCACTTCCTTCTGTCCCGGGCGCCGGGGGAGCGTCGTCACCAGGGGCGTGCTCAAGGTGGCGAGAGAATCGAGCACGATCTCGACGTGGCTCGGGCCGGCGAACTCCGCCGCGCGCGCGGTGCGGGTGCGGATCTCTGCGGCCGTCTGGGGTCCCCGCAGCATCAGAACGGAAAGGGCAGCTCGTTCGGGGCGGTGCAGATGCAGCGTCTCACCGATCTCCTGCCGAAAGCGCATGACTCGCCCGCGGCTCGGATGGATGCCGCGCGCGAACGTCCGTCTGCCGAGCCTCTCGAGACCGCGTGCCACCTCCGACTCTTCGAGCTCCATGACGGGATCGCGGCTCGAGCTCTGGTTGCACGCCGCCGTGAGCGCCTTGAGCGTGAGGGGATAGTTGTCGGGGGTCGTGAGCTCCTTCTCCATGAGGGAGCCGAGTACCCGCACCTCGATGTCGTCCAGGAATTCGTCCATCCGTATAGGATGCGGGCGGTCGCGGCGGGCCGCCAGCGCGGGGGCGATTCCGGCGCTCGCAGCGGGATCGTCGGCCATCGCCCTACCGCCTGGCTGTGTCGAGCGGCGGGCCCTGTGAGTGAGAAACCGCTTCGGCCCTTACGCCGGCTGGCCGCACCTTGCAGGGCGATCGGCCCGGCCCGTACCCTTGCGTCTCGCTCCGCCTCATTCCCCGTGCGCCCGGCGCAACATGGACAACCCGATCGTCCAACGGCTCAGCACGCTTCGGGAGCAGTGGATGCGGTTCCGTTCGGAGTCGGAGGCACCGGTGCTCATCTGGGTGTGCGACGACGCCGACTGGCGCATGGTCGAGGCGCTCGTCGAGGTGGAGAATTCCGACGCCGGAGAGGTGCCTGACCTTTTCGTCGATCTCCGCACGGTCTTCGCGACCCCGGAGCAGTACGGGCGACACCTGCTGCGTGACTTCGCGACCGAGTTCGACGAGAGCCGAGACGATCTCGACGCGGAGGACATCGAAGCGAGCTGGAGTCCTCCAGACGCGGGCCCGGTCACCGACGAGAAGGACGCAGCGGTAGACCTGCTTCGCACGTGCGCCTCGTTCCGAGCGTTCTACGACGACCTGATCGAAGAACTTGTACTCGTACTCCTGCCGGAACAGATCGCCGATCCCCCGGGATGGCGGCATTGGGTTCACCACCTCGCCTATTCGGCCGTTTCCGAGGGGATCCGATTCTTGATCCTCGACCCCGCTCGAGCCCCCCTCCTGGAGGGGTTCGGGACCGATCCCGAGGGACCGGTGGTCCGGGAGCACGTGGATCTCGAGATGGCGACGGCGTTCGAGGAGTTGACCGAGGGGGGGGATCCGGGTCTGCCTGGAGTCCCCTTTCGTCGTCAGTTCGTCGCCCTGGCGAACGCCGTGCGCGCTGGAGACCTCGAGGGCGCTCGAGAATCCGCGAGGGTGTGCCTCGCCATCGCCACCGAGCACGGCTGGTGGGACCAGGCGGTCGTCACAACAATGTCGCTCGCCGGCATGCTCCTGTCCCAGGCCATGCCCGGAGAGGCGATCGACGTTTACCGAAAGGCTCAGAGGTATGCCGGCCAGGTCGAGCCGCAAGCCGACGGCGCAGCCACGGGCAAGGCCCTCGGTCCGTCGCTACTCGCGCAGGCGCGCATGGGCGAAGCGTCCGTTCACCTGAGCGAGGAGCGTCCCCTCGATGCGGCCCATCTGTACCGCGAGACGGCGCTCCTGGACGGGCTCGACGACGACACGTTCCTTCGCCTCGAGAACTGGCGAATGGCTGCGGCCTGTTTCGAGGCCAGCGGCGACGTTGCCCGGGCGTGGACGTGTGGATGGCGGGCGCTCGACGCGGGTGCCGAACTCGACCCGCACGAACGTGCTTCGTCGACCCTGAGCTTCGTGGGTGCGGGCCTACTGAACCTCTGCCGGTCACCGGAGCACGAGTCCCACCGCGATCTCGTCGACGAACGCATGACCGAGTTGCTGGGCGACGGGTGGGAGCCCGAGGGGGACGGCGCCTCATGATGCCCGCCGCGAAGCACTTCGACCCGGTTCTCGGAATCGACGTCCATATCGTCCAGCCCCCGGGGCCCGTCACCCCGATCCCCGTCCCCCACCCGTTCATCGGGATGATTCTGGACCCGTTCGACTACCTGCCCCTCATCGGAGCCACCGTCCTGATCAACGCGGTCCCGCGAGCTCAGGCGGGGACCGGTGGTATCGCGATGCCTCCACACATTCCGATCGGCGGAGTGTTCGTAAAGCCGCCGGCGAACGAGTGCGAAATGTTCATGGGCAGCTCGACGGTCCAGATCGACGGCGAGGCCGCGAGCCACATGGCTCTGCCTGTGCTGTCGTGCCAGGACGTCGGCGTCTTTCCGCCACCGCGGGTCAAGAAGAAGAGCAAGATCCGCTCGTTCGTGATGCCGACCTCGGTCGTACTGCCGATCCCCACGGGGCCGCCCGTGCTGATCGGGGGTCCCCCGACGATCTCACTCTTTGCGATCGGTGCGCGACTGGGCATGGCCGGGCTGGCGCGGGGGTTCCGAAAGCTCAAGGCCATGCGAAAGGCCGGGAAGGGGGCGCCCACCGGCAAGCCTCGGGCGAGGGCCGGGACGGGCCCGGACGGCGGCTCGGGGTTCGGACGGGGGGGCGGGGGCATGAAGCAGGCGACCCCACGCTCGCCGAAGACGTTCAATACGCCCACGGCGGTTCCGGTCAGCATCGATGACCTGAAGCGGGCCAACCGCATGGTCGACGAGCTCCTCGGGTCGGGGAAGATCCGCCTCGATCAGGGAAAGCCCCTGGAGTGGCGAGAGGCCGTGCGGCGCGACCTCCTCACGATCGCCAGCACCGATGTGGGTCGCCGCGTTCTGGACGACCTCGCGGGGAGCGGGAAGCCGCTCAAGATCCAGTCCCTCGACACCGACAACGCGATGCGCTCATTCACTGATCAGAGGGGACCGCGCTGCATGTACGACGACCCCAGCCAGATCGGGCCGGCGGGAACCAACAAGGCCGGAACCTCGAGCACGATCTACTACGAACCGGGCCAGCCCTGCGGGGGGTTCGTCCCGATGCAACCGGGAAAGGGGGTGGACTCGCCGTCCGACGTCGTCTTGCTGCATGAGCTCGATCACGCCGAGCGGGCCGCCCACGGAGAGAACCTGAACCATCGTTATCCGCCCGGTAGCCAGGAGGAGAAGCTCTGGCTCGACCGGGAGGAGGTGGAGGCCGTGGGAACCGAGAACCTATACCGACAGCAGCGCGGAGGCGTCCGACAACGGGTGAATTATGCCGACATCCCATGAGAACGGGGCTCTCGACGAGCCCGACACCGTGCGCTTCCGGGCGCGGGCCGAGGTGACCGATTCGACCCTGGAGATCGTGGTCGAGGTCGAGAATCGCAGCGACGTACCGATCGTGGTTCGCCTGATTCCCACCAATGGCCGGTTCGATCCGGTTCCGGGCTGGGCATACGTGAGCTTTCGCGAAGAAGACCACAGCGTCCACCTGCTTTCGGGGCAGCCTCCCACGCCCGATTGGATGGACGTGTACGCGCCCGTCCTGTCGCTCTCGCGCCGGGTCGCGCCCGATGAGACCATCGAGCACCGTTACGCGATGCCCCTTCCGCTCGAGGAGTGGAACCCGAATTGCGATCGACCCGAGAGTATCGAGGACTCCGAGGATCGCCCGGTATCCGTGCGACGGGTGCACTGTTCGACGGAATGGCTGTTCGAGAGCGACGTCGTCTCGAGCCAGCGTCGAGACAGTTACCCCCCGGGCTTCGACCGAGTCGTCGGAAGCCCCACTCATATGGCGCGGCTCCTCCTCGAGACGGATCGCGAGATTCCGGTGCAGGTGAAGACCTGGGGGTTCATGCGGTTCTGAGGGCGTGGGAGTGGGCCGAGCGGTTTGCGTCTTCATCATGGAGCCGAGACCCGCGTCGCGGGTAGAGACCGACATGAAGAATCCCGACGACGACACCGATCCCCCTTTCTGCGAAATTCCCACCCCGAAGGATCAGCGCGCCCCGTCGACGCGATCGAGCGGTCCGCGTGAGATTCGCATCGACACGGAGCGGGGGCGCTTCGCGTCCGCAGTGGCCGGATCGGAGGCCTTCATCGAGTACCGCCACGAGGGCGACGACACGCTTCATCTGATCCGTACCTTTGTCCCGCCCGAGGCGCGGGGCGGCGGAATCGGGGCACAGCTGGCCGAGTTCGCCCTCGACCATGCCCGGAAAGAGGGATTGAGGGTCACCACATCCTGTTGGTTCATCGATCGATTCATCGACGAGAGTCCCCAGCACCAGGATCTGCGGGCGGTCTGAAGACGGTTCACCACCCAGGTCCAAGGATTCAACGCGTCGGGTCGATTGAGGGGAGTGGGAGGCGAAGCGTCGACTCCCGAATAGTGCCCTCCGGGTCGCGATACGGCCAGCCGGTGAGGGCTGCGGGCTTACGTGGGCCAGTTGGCTCGAGATAGGCATGCCTGAACGTCCTCCTGGATCGGGCCCGCGACAAGCGCCGGTCGCCTCGCGGGGCACGCGTCTCCCGCGTCTACTCAATCAGCCGCAAGGGCCCTACCTTAGTGGCCTCCGAGCCGGTAGCTCAGCTGGTAGAGCAACGGACTTTTAATCCGTAGGTCCTGGGTTCGACCCCCAGCCGGCTCATTCGTAGGTCCATGTAGGACGCCGCGGTTCAGGGCAGGCTCTCGCGACTGCGGTCTGCCCGAGGAGCTGACGAAGCGGACATGGAATCTCCGGTGTATCAATCGGTTGGGGAAGGCTTCACACCATCCGGAAGAGAACCCAAATGGACATCAAGAGTGGGACGCGGCGCTTCGGGGGCATGCTCGCCGCCATCCTCCTGTCCTTCGCTGCGACACTTGCGGCGGCGTCGGCATCGCTCGCTCAGACTCCCGAGGAATCCCCACAGAGAAAGTCGCCCCCCCTCGCGCTGGCCCTGAGCGTGGTCGTGCCAGGCGGAGGTCAGGCCTACAACGGCGAATGGGGCAAGAGCGCGGTCGTCTTCGGAACGGTCGTCGCTGGAGTCGGGCTGTTTGGCAGCGACTTGGCGATCTGCCTGTGGGATGACGACGGAGAAAATTGCACCCGGGCGGCGGTGGGGATGGCCGTGACGGGGCTGGTCTTGTTGTATTCCTGGATCGACGCGCCGTTGACCGCGCGCTCGATCAACCGAAGAAGGAGCCTCGGTGACATCGACATCACCGTTGGACCGAGTTTCGGTGGGGCATCGGGGCCGAAAAGACGTGGCTTTGGGGACCTGAACCTGATCCGACTAACGTTCTAGACGGCCGCTCAGCCAGGCCGACCCGGGTGGCGCGGTGCACCACGCTCGGGGACGCGGTCAGCCACGAACCTGGCCACCGAGAAAGCAG
>CBDUEZ010000272.1:0-5910 GCA_965366355.1 uncultured bacterium | reverse complement strand
CTGGTGGCCGAGGAGGGGGAAGGTCCTCTTCTTCCGGTCGATGGCCTGTTCGAGGTGGCGGGCACGCTCACCCTCGAAGGAATCGAGTACCCGGTGCACGGGATCCTGCGTCACACGCAGGGCATCTGACTCCCTTTCCATGACGCCCACGTGAACGACGAACTCATTCGCGCCGCCATCACGATCGGTTTTGGGGCCCTCGCAGGCGGGCTCACCAACACGATCGCCATCTGGATGCTCTTCCACCCCTACGAGCCGCCCACGATCGGCAAGAGGCGGATGGGGTGGCTCCAGGGTGCGGTGCCGAAGAACCAGGCCCGTCTCGCATCGGCCATCGGACGCACGGTCGGGGGCAAGCTCCTCACTCCCGAAGACCTCCAGCGCATCTTCGCCGAGACCGAATTCAGGGCGGCGTTCGACGAGCGACTCGCCGCGTTTCTCGACGATGTGCTCCATGAAGAGCGCGCGTCGCTCGCCAACACCCTGCCCTCGGAGGTGGTGCCCGAAGTCGAGACGCTGCTTGCGGGACTCCTGGAGCACACCCTGGCGCGGCTGGATGCCTACCTGGCCTCCGACGCCTTTGCGCTGGCCATGCGAGAGCGCACTGGAAGTCTGGTTGCCACGGTCGCCGACGAACCGGTATCGGGGCTTCTCACCCCCGCTCGCGAATCGGCCGTTGCCGAAGCGGTCGAGGCCTGGCTCGTCTCGGCGGTCGAGAGCGACGACTTTCGCCAGGCGCTCGACGACTACCTCGAGCGGGCCGCCGAGACTCTGCTCAAGGAAGACCGGAACTTCGAAGAAGTGCTCCCTCTCGGGCTCGTGGGTTCGCTCGAGCGGGCGATCGGCGGCTACCTCCCCCTCGCGATCGAACGCCTCGGTGGGCTGCTCGACGATCCTCAAGCACGCGACAAGTTCGAACGCACCCTTCGGGAGCTCTTCAAGCGGTTCCTCGGCGACCTGAGCTTCCACCAGCGCATGGTGGCGCGACTGGTCGTGACCGAAGACACGGTCGACAAGATTCTCGACACGATTCAGGAGGAGGGCGCAGAACGCCTCTCGGAGATGCTGCGCGAGCCCGCGATCCAGGAAGCGATGTCGCGTGGTGTGAACGAGGCGATCGTCGACTTCCTGCGCCGGCCGGTGCGCTCCGTGCTGGGGCCGCCTGATTCCGCCAGCGTCGTCGACGCGAGAGAAACGCTCGCGGGGTGGATCGTGAACATGGCCCGCGACCCGCAGACGCGGGGGTTCCTGGTCGAGAAACTGCAGCAGGGACTCGACAAGGCGGGAGCCCGCACCTGGGGCGATCTATTGGAGCGGGTACCGCACGATCGGATCGCAGGGTGGATCGTCTCGGCCGGACGCAGCGAGCCGACCCGTCGCCTCGCGCGCGATGTCGGCACGAGGTTGGTCGACACCGTGATGACTCGGCCGATCGGCACACCGGCCCGATGGCTGCCCGACGATGCCCCGCAACGCCTCGAGGGTGGGCTCGGCCCCGTGCTCTGGGACTGGCTCCAGGGGCAGGTGCCTCAGGTCGTGGAGCGGCTCGACGTCGCCCGTCGGGTCGAAGACAAGGTGATGGACTTCCCGATGCCGCAGCTCGAGGCGCTCGTTCGCAAGGTCACCGACCGGGAGCTCCGGCTCATCGTTCAGCTCGGGTACGTGCTGGGGGCCCTGATCGGGGTGGCGCTCGTGGGAATCAACGCCCTGATGGGCTGAGGCATTCCTCAGGCCCTCGAGCCAGGCCTGCTCAGTCTTTCGGATCGGACTCCGAAACGGCGGTGCGGAAGCGCCGACGGCTCTCCTCACGCCTCCGGTCGGAGGCCCTTTCGTCTTTCCGGAAGCGGTCGATCGCGATGAAGTGGCGTTTCACCTGCCGCCGCTTGGATCCACCGCGGGACATCAACTTCTCGATCTCGTCGGTCGACTGCTCGAAGCGACCCGGCAGGCCGAGCCAGATGCCGACCGCGAGTGCCACGACGCCGAGGAGAATTTTGATCAGCATCAGCTCTTCTTGAGGCTCTCCAAAGCGAGAATCCCGATTCCAAACGACAGGATAATCGCTACGGCGTTGGTGCCGACCGCGACCAGCGAGACGACGATCCAGAAGACCAGATGCACCAGGAGGTATCCGCCGGGGACCAGATCTCGCATGGTCAGAGCACTCGTACGAAGGTTTCGAAGACAGAGGGATCAGCGAGGAATATGCGCTCGCCGAAGCCCACGGTAAAGGCGGGGATGCCCTTCAGTCGACCGGTGCCGGCTCCTCGTCCAACCCATTCTCGGCTCGCTTCCGGGCCTCCGACAGGTAGGCGATCTCGAGATCGAGAAGTTTGCTGACCTTCCGCATCAGATAGTCTTCCCGTGCGCTCAGTTCGCCATCGGCGAAGACGAGTCCCCACATGATTTCGGCGAGCACCATCTTCTGACCCAGCGAGTAGCTCTCTCGAATCAGGCTGGTGAACTGCCAGAGGTCGGGGGCCTGCTGTCGGGCCTGCTCGGCGTGGTAGATCAGCGAATCGGACTGGTGATGATCCAGGCCGAAATGCCGGCGCACGGCGCCCGACAGATGGGCCCGTTCGTCATCGGTGAAGGCGTCGTCGGCGTGCGCCAACTCCAGGAGCAGCGCGCAGGCCGCGAGGCGAAGGTCCCGGTCCCGGGTCTGCGGCGGGGCGTCGTCCGGTGGAAGCATGGACGACCGAAAGAAATTTCGGATGGCGTCGATCATGCCCCAATCTAGAGCGGCATCGGCAGAGCGGCTACGCCAACGTCGCCATCCGCCGTACTCCGGCCCTCAACGGGATCCAGACGGCCAGGGCCGTGAGAGCCGCGGCCCCTCCGATCCCCACGGCCATCGCGCCCCACTCCACGGCGCCGCCCCCGCCCTGGAGTCCCGCCGCGAGGAACCGATACACCGGCAGAGCCTCGAGGACGACCACACCGCCGAGATACAACACGGCAGCCATCATGAAGAGGAGCCCCCCGAACGACGTCGGGATCTCCGCCACGTTTTCCGTGTCCAGATTCGGGAAAAGGGCGCCGAGGCCCAGAGCCATCGCCGTGAGTGCGAAGGTCATGCCGATCATCGACGCGGTCGTGAGAACCAGGATGAATCCCGACGTCTGGAGAAGCAGGTTGGTGGCGACGATCAGCGGCACCGCGATCGCGAGGAGAGGAATCGTCCCGACCCAGTACTTCGCCCAGAAGAGCGTTCGAATGTCGGTGGGCGAGGAGTGCAGGAGCCACATCAGGCGCCCTTCGATCGACATCGCCGGAAAGACGAATCGGGCCGCCACGGCGGCCACCACGAACCCGGCCAGCCCAAGATTGAGAAACGAAACGACCGTGATCAGCACGAACGACACCTGTTCCCCCGTGTACAGGGGGAGTTGGCGAATGTTGTAGACGTAGACCACGACGAGCACGCTCAACAACACCAATTGCGACCACTGGGTCGCATCGCGAAAGAAGACCCGAATCTCCTTCTCGACGAGCTGACGGGTCGACGGCCGCATGTGGGCGAAGAGACGCTCGAACACCCTCGACCGCACCCGTCCGGGTCGACGATCGGCCCCCTCCTGCGCCTTGCTGAAGCCACTTCGATAGAAGCGGTTGTGCAGCCAGGAGCCGATCACGACGAGCGCCGCTGCGGTCGTCGCGAGAAGCAGGAACGGGTGCCAGTCGGGCACCCCGTTCAACCGACTCATCAGGGCGTCAGCGGCCCACTCGCTCGGCAACCAGACCGAGGTGGGGGTGCGGAGCACCGCCATGAAGTCGACGAGATCACGAAACTCCTCGGGGCGCACCAGACGCTCCGGCCGCAGAAAGCGGAACATCGCGACGAGCCCGGCCACGGCGAAGAGGCCGATCAGGGCGAGGAGGTCGCGTGTGCGGCGCGCGGGAAACACGTTGACCAGCATGAGCGTGAACGCCGAGCCCAGGACGGCGGGCAAGACGAGAAACGCCCCCAGCACGGCGACCGCCGTCAGGTAGTAGGCCGGACCCGCGGCATAGACGACGCCGTAGGCCGCGAGAATCGGCACGGCCATGAGCGCGACCATCCACGACGAATCCAGAATCGTTTCGGCGAGGCGGGCGCCGTACAGATCTCCGGAGCGGATGGGGGCGGCGACCAGAAGCTCGAGGTCGTCTGAGAGAAAGAAGGTCGACAGCGCCGTGATGACGTTCGACAGCAGCAGGATCGAGAAAAAGGTCAGGAACGCGAGTCCGAGAAGCTTCGCCGCGAGCAGATCTCCGATTCCCTGGGTATTCCGGAAGTAGAGCAACATCCGAAAAATCACCGCGAAGACGAACGTCCAGAAGAAGAGTCCCACGAATCCCAGGAGGGACGCCTTCAGGAGCCGCCCCTGAGCGGAGCGCGCCCGGTTCAACTTCGTGAGAAGTTTGGGGCCCACCAGGTAGCGCCAACTGTGCGCCGGTTCCGGGAGAGTGGAGCCTACCGCGTTCATGCCGGGATCCCGACGGGATCGCGCAGAGCGGCCACGACGTCGGCGATCGCATCACCCCCCGTCACCTTGAGGAAGATGTCTTCGAGGTGAACGTCGCCGGCCGACGCGCCAAGACGGAGCTCGTCCATGGTGCCCTGGGCGATCACATGCCCACCCTGAAGGATCGCGATGCGGTCGCAGAGGGCTTCGGCGACCTCGAGGGTGTGGGTCGAGAGAAAGACCGTACCCCCATCGTCGGCGAACGCCCGCAGCAGGTCTTTGAGAATGCGGGCCGAGCGGGGGTCGAGACCCACCATGGGTTCGTCGACCACGATGAGGCTCGGCTGGTGCAGGAAAGCCGACGAAATCAGGAGCTTCTGCCGCATGCCGTGGGAGTAGCTCTCGACGAGCTCGTGCTTCCAGGGTGTCAGGCTGAAGAGGTCGAGCAGTCGATCGGCCCGCGCCTCGACCTCGGCACCGTTCTGGCCCCACAGCCCCCCCACGAAGCGGAGGAACTCTCCGCCGGAGAGCTTTTCGTAGAGGTAGGGCCGGTCGGGAATGTAGCCGACCTTCTGCTTCGCCCTCTCCGGCGTGCGATGAAGGTCGTCGCCGGCCACGAGAATGCGGCCCTCGGTCGGTTGAAGAACCCCCGCGACCATGCGAATGGTGGTGGTCTTTCCCGCGCCGTTCGGGCCGAGAAAACCGAAGATCTCGCCCGAGCGCACGTCGAGATCCAGGCCGTCTACAGCAGTGAACGAGCCATACCGCTTGCGCACACCTTCGAGGCGGAGCATCGGCGGAGTGTTGGAATCAGTCGGCATTGGTGTTCTCCACGACATCGATGTTGAGACGCCCGATGAGTCGAACCAGTTCGACCTGCTGAGCGAGGCTCCCCACCACGAAACGAATGTGCGACGCGTCGGCCGGGAACTGTCCGAAGGTGGGGTCGACGGCGACCCACTCATCGAGCCACACCTCGGGCCAGGCGTGATAGAAGAAGGCTCCGTTGACGAAGACCAGCCCCACGGCCGTGCGCGCGGGAAGTCCGAGGGCTCGGGCCAACGCCACATAGAGCACCGTGTGCTCGTTGCAGTCCCCCTGTCGGGTTTCGAGCACCTGAACGGCCGAGGGAACCGAGAAGGTGATCTTCTTCTCGAGCATGTTGTACACACCCATCGTGAGTTCCTCGGCGACCCTGCGGGGGTTCTGTGCCCACGAGGCGCTGCGGGCCGTGAGTTCCTCGGCGAGTTGCACGATGCGCGGGTCGGCCGACTGGATCAGAGGCTCGGGCTGCAACGCCTCCCGAAGATCCATGCGTGGATACGGCAGCCGGTACCCGGGGTCGAGCCCCTGCCGCCGCTCCTTGCGCACCAGCAGAGTGTCACCGCGCAGCGTCTGCCGTCCGCCGTCGAGGTCGAAGCCGTCGAGATCGACGCCGGAGAGCACGAAGCGCAGCTCGTCG
>CBDUEZ010000271.1:0-5924 GCA_965366355.1 uncultured bacterium | reverse complement strand
GAGGGCGTCGGAGGCGACACCCGCGATGTTCGTCGACGGCATGAGGGCGAGGACGACGGCCACACCCACGGCCGTGACGCCCAGTGCCGCTGCGAGGGGCCGTCCCAGCGGAACCAGGGCGGCCTGTTCGACGTCGTCCCTGAAGCGCGCCGCGTCGGCCAGAACCGCCGCCCGGGCGCGCTCCTGCCTCTGCTGCGCGGGAGTCGCGGCCTGGTCGGTCTCGATCGCGGGGCGACGCTCCGGGTCGAGCGCGAGTTCGGTCGCGGTGCGCACCAGATTCCGGCTGGCGGGCGAGCCTCGCTCCACCTCGCGGGCGGCGGCCATCGGCCCCCGGTCCAGCCTGAGAAGCGCCGCCCCGCCTCCGATGAGAATGCCGGCCACGAGCATCCCGAGACCGGTGGCCATGGGACTCCCCAACGGTGTTCCCAACGGTGCTCCGAGCGCGACGAACTGCGGGACGACCAGCAGCACGAGGACCAGGGCCGCGATGCCCGCTCCCATGGCCACGCCCCGCGCGAGGGCACGCACGGTGCGGCGCCGAGCCACGCCGCTCAGGCTCGCGAGCAGCCGAGCGTCGTCAGCCCCGGCGCGCATGGATCCGTCTCCGGTAGAGGGACTCGGCGCCCAGGAGCACGAGCACAAGAATCCAGGCCCACCGCGCCGCGCGGGAGTCGGCGGGCTCGGCGTCGTCCGCGTCGCCCGGGCCGGGGGGGCGCGCCCAGGACGCCCGCTGATCAGCGTCGTCGAAGAGGGGCTCCAACTCCTCTCCCGGGGGTGTGGCGTCGGTCGCGCGGTCCAGCGCCACGCGGAGGGCGGCCGCGGTGAGCGAGCCGTCGGGCGCGCGAGAGTTGACCCGCAGCCCCGCCGAGGGGGTGGTGCCGGCGGTGAGCAGGGGGAGGCCGGTGTGATCGCGGGCGAGGATGAGCCGGGCATCGGCCAGCCTGGGCGCGGCGCCCAGCGGAGGCTGATCGTCGGCGGTCGTCGGGCTTCGGTCCTCCGCTGTGCCTGAAGTGCGATCTTCCGCGGCTGCCGCGGCCAGGGTGCGGTCGGAGGCCAGGCGGAGCAGCAGTGAAGCGGCGGTGGGCGAGAGGGTGGCGGATGCGGTCTGAATCGAATCACCGGTGGCACCGGGGAAGATGACTTCGACTGCGGGGGCCGCGGGCGCCGGTGTGCTCGCAACGGGCCCGGCGCTCGCGGCGCGCGACCAGGTCATCCGGACGGCGCCGGGACCTCCGTCCCCGCCGCCGTCCCCGCCGATCAACTCCACCGCCGCCTGAACCGTCCCGCCTCGGACGGGGAGCGTGAGCGGCGCCGCTCCCTCGCCACCCCCCGGGTCCACCTCCACCGCCCCGGGCACGAGGCCCAGCCGCTCCGGCAGCGCCACGGCGCCCGCCGCCTCCAGCGTCCCCCGCTGGAAGTCGGAGACGAGCACGATCTCTCCCGGTCCGGGGCGGGCCTCGAGCCAGGCCGCTGCGCCCTCGAGCGCCACCTCGAGCGGCCGGTCGGCGCCGAAGGTGATCACGGTCGAGGCCCGTGCCTCGGCGGCGGCTTCAGACGCGAGCTCGCGCGCCCGGGCCAGCGCCGAGCCCGCCGAGTCGGACGGGCGGAGCATGCTCCAGCTCTCGTCCAGCAGCACCGCCCGGTGGGGTGGGGCGGCGGTGCCGAGACTCGACCCGTCGGGCGCCTCGGCCGAGGGCAGGTAGGGGCGCGCGAGGGCCGCCACGGCCAGCGCCACGATCGCCAGGCGCAGAAGAAGGAGCCGCGGTTCGTCCGGGCGGCTGCGGCGAATCGAGACCGGCGGCTCGCCCTTCAGGAACCGGAGGGTGGGCAGGCGCTGAAGCGGGGCGCGGTCGCGCACCAGCATGTGCACGGCCACGGGGAGCGCCAGCAGCACGAGGCCCAGCCAGGCCACGGGGTTCGTGAAGCCCATGCCGGACTACCCGGCCCGCTTGAGCAGGAACCGCCGGAGCACCGAAGCGGGGGCCTCGTCGGTCGACACCCGGTGGAAGTCGATGTTCGACCGAGCGGCCTCGGCCGCGCAGTGGTCGTGGAACGCGTCGAGGCCGGCCACATGGCGAGCGGCCGCCTCGCCGGCATCGACGAGGTGCCGCGCTCCCGTCTCGGCGTCCTCGAAACGAAGCGCCCCCCGCCAGGGAAAGGTGCGCTCCTCGGTCGAGGTGAGCTGGAAGAGGGCGGTGTCGTGTCCTCGAACGCCCGCCCGCCGCAGCGCAGCCAGAATCTCGTCTTCCCGATCGTAGAGGTCGGAGATCACGACGATGAGTCCCCGGCGACGAAGAAGTTGCGCGGCCTGGGCTATGGCGGCGGGTCCGTCCCAGGTGGAGGCGCGGTTGGAGCGAGGCGACGCATCCCCGCGAGGCGCCCCGGCGCTGATTGGCGCGAGGCCGTCGAGCCGTGCCACGAGCGAGCGCAAGTGGCGCCGACCACCCCGGGCCGGAAGGTAGGTGGCCCCGGGACCCGTGCCGGCCAGGAGTCCCGCACCATCGCCCCCCGTCGCGGCGAGCCAGGCGAGAGACGCCGTCAGGACCTGGGCGTACCGAAACCGCGACACCGTCTCGCCTTCGGTCTCGGGGAACGCCATCGACGCGCTCGTGTCGAGCACCACGAGGAGCGCCAGGCTCGTGGTGTCGCGGTACCGGCGGGTGTAGAGCCGGTCGGAGCGGGCAAGGAGCTTCCAGTCGACGTGCTTGAGGGCGTCTCCTGGACGGTAGGGCCGATGCTCCTGGAAATCGGTCGAGAGCCCGGTCTGCAGGCTCCGGTGCCGACCGGCATAGGCGCCCTCCACGACCAGACGCGCCGCGAGCTCCAGGTTGCCCAGCCCGGCCACCACATGGGCGGACAGTGCGGAGTCGGAGGCGCCGCGATCCGACGCTGCGGAGGCCACCCGCGACCCGCTCAGCGGGGCCGAACGGCGTCGAGGAGCCGGGTCACGACCCCGTCGGCGTCCACTCCCTCCGCCTCGGCGTGGAAGTTGACGAGCACCCGGTGACGAAGGACCGGCAGCGCCACCTCGGTCACGTCGGAGACGTCGGGCACCTTCCGCCCCTGCAGCAGGGCCAACGCACGAGCGCCCAGCAGGAGCGACTGCCCGGCCCGCGGACCGGCTCCCCACTCGACCCACCGGGTCACCTCGTCGGGAGCAGACGGGTCGTTGGGCCGGGTGGCGCGCACGAGGGCCAAGGCGTAGTCGACCACGTTCTCGGCGACCGGAAGGGCCCGCACCAGCGCCCGCGCCTCTTCGAGCTCGGCGCCCGTGGCCACCGGCCGGATGTCGGCGGCATCCCCGCCGGTGGTCTCGGTCAGGATCCGGCGCTCCTCGTCATGGGCCGGATAGTCGATCACCACGTTCATCATGAAGCGGTCGAGCTGCGCCTCGGGCAGGGGGTGGGTGCCCTCCTGCTCGATCGGGTTCTCGGTCGCGAGCACGAACAACGGGCGTTCGAGCGGGTGGCGCACCCCTCCCACGGTGACCTGGTACTCCTGCATCGCCTCGAGCAGCGCGGCCTGCGTTCGCGGCGGCGTGCGGTTGATCTCGTCGGCGAGAATGATGTTGGCAAACACCGGTCCCGGAATGAAGCGAACGTTGCGCTGGCCTGTGGCCGGATCCTGGTCGATCACTTCGGTGCCCAGAATGTCGGAGGGCATGAGATCGGGGGTGAACTGGATCCGGCTGAAGCGAAGCTGCACCGCCTCGGCCAGCGTGCGGATGAGCAGCGTCTTGGCCAGTCCGGGCACGCCCCTCAGCAGGCAGTGTCCACCCGCCAGCAGGCAGAGGAGGATCTCCTGGCGCACCCGGTGTTGTCCGATGATGACCCGTCCCACCTCGGCATCGAGACGCTCGGCGAGATCGGCCGCAGCGGAGAAGTCGCTCACGGGGCTGCCCTCTCGTCTGCCCGGATGAGGTCCGGGTACCGACGGGGGCGGGAGGCAGGGTTGTCGAATCTGGAGGCGCGCGCTGCGCATGGAGTCTGAATCATGGCTGCGAAGCTAGGGGAGGCCGAATCGGGGCGCGAGATGTCGAGGGTCGGGCGGCACACTCACCCCACGTTCCCGCGGGAACGCCGGGCGGCGTCACGCTCGGATCGGGCTACCACCCCACCAACAAGACCATCAGCAGCACGACCGAGATCGTCGCGAATCCGGTGCGCAGCGCGTTCCATCGATTCCAGCGGCCCTCGAAGGCCTCGCGTTCGTCACGCAGCGCATCGGCGTCGAGCGCGTCGATGTCCAGCGCTTGAATGCGACGGTTCAGCGGGATGTTGACCACGGCCGTGGGGATCTGAACGCCGCCCAGATACAGCACGCTCGCGGCCAGGAGCAGCAGCTGGTCCAGCCCAGAGCGAGTCCCAAAGCTGAGTGTGAGCGCGGCGAGCAGGGCGACGACCGCTCCGGCCCACATCAACAGGAACAGCGGCTGCCCGTCTTGAATCACCCGGTCCACCGCCTGGAAGGCACGCAGATACTGGGCGTCGTCGAGCGGCTTCAGCCCGGGCATCACCACGACCGCGAAGGCGAAGAGGAAACCCGCGGTGAGCGCGGAGAGCAGGAGGGCGAGCGAGGCCGCGACGACGAAGGCGGTGCTCATCGAGATCATGGGCTGCTCCTGGGGCGTTCGACGAACGGTCGGCATCTTGAAAGGGGCGTGGGGCTCAATCTCGGGATCGCGAACCGTGCGCGACAGGTGGCCGTGGGTCATGAGAAAGCCCTTGTGACCTCCCCCCGCCTTCCGTAGCCTCCGGCGCCGCGTCTGCTTCAGTCCCCGACACTACCCGCGCACGAGCTTCTGCCATGATTTCCGAGATCTTCGACCCGTCGAGCTGGCAAGACGTCCCCGGCTTCGAGGAGCTGAGCGACATCACCTACCACCGCTCCCTCGACGGGCGCACGGTGCGGGTCGCCTTCGACCGGCCCGAGTGCCGAAACGCGTTCCGCCCTCGCACGGTCGACGAGTTGTACCGAACGCTCGAGCACGCGCGCACCTCGTCGAAGGTCGGATGTGTGTTGCTCACGGGGAACGGTCCGTCGCCGAAGGACGGGGGCTGGGCGTTCTCGTCGGGCGGCGACCAGCGCATTCGGGGCGCGGACGGCTATCAGTACGAAGGCGAGGAAGGTGAGGTCGATGCCGCCCGCCTGGGTCGGCTGCACATTCTCGAGGTCCAGCGCCTGATCCGGTTCATGCCCAAGATCGTGATCGCGGTCGTGCCGGGCTGGGCGGCGGGCGGGGGCCACAGCCTTCACGTCGTTTGCGATCTAACACTCGCCAGCAAGGAGCACGCAAGATTCAAGCAGACCGACCCCGACGTGGCGAGCTTCGACAGCGGCTATGGATCGGCGTACCTGGCGCGCATGGTCGGGCAGAAGCGCGCTCGCGAGATCTTCTTTCTCGGCTTCGACTACTCGGCCGACGACGCGGTCGCGATGGGAATGGCCAACGCCTCGATCCCCCACGCGGACCTCGAGAAGACCGCGTTGAGCTGGGCGCAGACGATCAACGAGAAGAGTCCCACGGCCATGCGCATGCTCAAGTACGGCTTCAACATGGTCGACGACGGCCTGGTCGGGCAGCAGCTCTTCGCAGGCGAGGCGACGCGTCTCGCCTACGGAACCGACGAGGCCCGCGAAGGCCGCGACGCCTTCGTCGAGAAGCGTGACAAGGACTTCTCCCGCTTTCCCTGGCACTACTAGTCCCCCGGAGGCGGCGAGCGATCTGCCGATGTCCACTACGCGCCCATTCTGTCGCGGGGTTGGACGGATCGCCACCACTGGGAGGGACCATGTACCGAATCATGATCGCGGTTTGTCTGCTCGCGCTCTGTCTACCGGAATCGGCTCTGAGCCAGGGCTCTCGCCGTTCCGCCCCTGCTACCGCAGGTCGCGTGCCTTTCGAGTTCGCGGGGCAACCGATG
>CBDUEZ010000270.1:0-6033 GCA_965366355.1 uncultured bacterium | reverse complement strand
ACGAAGGGCAGTTCTCTCATCTCGATCGCATCACCGATCTCGACTTTGTACTCGATGTTGACGCGGGGGGCTCGGACTCGCTTGAGCCGGTCATGGATGCTTTCCGCCATCGCCGGGATGCCTCCGGATGCATGGGGTGTGAGGCGCGAACGACTTCAAACGCCGAACTACAGGGGAAGCGACCATAGGCCGGTGGAGTGCCCGGTGTCAAGCGAGGTACCGACGCATCAGCCGCCGCCACAGGTCGGTTCCCTCGAACCCCTTGCCACCTCGGCCGCGTGGGGCCGAGGTTGCGGCATGGCGGACCCCGCGCCGTAACGATCTCGCAACCTCAATTCGAGCCCCTCCATGCGACAGATGCAACCGGTGTTGTGGACGAAGGGCGTGCTCCTTTCGCCGCAGCATCTACAGCTCCAGGACCGGTTTCTGGAAGACATTGTCGCCTTCCGACTCTCGGCCGTGGCGGCCTGGCGCTGGGGCTTTGCCGGGCTGTCTCTCAACACGGAGGCGCTCTCCGAGGGGATGGTCGCGGTCGACTCCGCGCGAGGAGTGTTCCCGGACGGGCTCACCTTCGACGTACCCGGGGCCGACGCAGCCCCCGCGGCGCGGAGCATCGAGGAGGTCCTCCCCGAGTCGCAGCAGTCGGCCCTCGTACATCTCGCCATCGCCGAATGGAAGCCGGGCGGGACCAACGTCGGCATGACCCCGGGCACCGGCGCCCGGTTCGATGCCGAGATGGTCTACCGGCGCGACGACACGACGGGCGACGGTGAAAAACCGATCCTCGTCGGCAAGAAGAATCTGCGCCTGGTCGGCGAAGAGGAGGAGATCGACGGGCTGATGACCCTCGCGGTGGCCAGGCTGGTCCGGAACGAGGCGGGGGAAGTCACGCTCGATTCGAGTTTCGTTCCCCCCCTCGTCAATCACACCGCGAGCCCCCATCTGATCTCGCTGAACCGACGGCTCCTCGAGATCATGACGGCGCGGAGTACGACACTGAAGGGACTGCGGCGCCAGAGAAACGAGTTCCTGGCCGACTTCAGCCAGTTCGATGTGGCGAGTTTCTGGCTGCTCTACACGATCAACTCCTACCTGCCCCTCGTGCGACACTACCTCGAGAGCGGCCAGGGTCACCCTCTGGAGATGTTCCGCACCTGGTCGGCCCTCGCCGGGGCCCTCACCACCTTTTCGCCCGACGTGTCGCCGGCCGACCTCCCGCCCTACGATCATCGCAATCTGCAGATGACGTTCGAGTTGCTGGACGACCTCATCCAGAGCCTCCTGGCCACGGTGGTGCCGTCCACGCACGTGGCGCTGCCCCTCCGGCCTACGCAGCCTCACATCCAGGCGACCGCGCTCGACGAAGAACGGTATCTCGGCGCGACCGAGATGTACCTCGCGCTCCGGTCCGAGATCTCGGGCGACGAGGTTGCCCAACGCGTGCCGCAGTTGGTCAAGGTGTCGTCGGGCGACCGCGTCGAGGTGTTGATCAGGCAGGCCCTCCCGGGCCTCGGGCTTCGGCACGTGCAGGAACCCCCGGGGTCGCTGCCGATCAAGCTGGACTACCAATACTTTCGATTGAATCGAACCGGCCCCGAGTGGGAGGCGATTCGTCGCTCGAGAAATGTGGCGGTCTACCTCCCGGCCGACTTTCCCGCCGTAGAGGGCGAACTCGTGCTTCTTCTACCGCGCGAGAAGTAGCCCTAGCCCGCCATCGCCACAGCGATCACGAGGGCGACCGCCGCCACGACGATCAGTACGAGTGCGACGATGAACACCACCATCGATTTTTTGGAGGTGTCGTCTACGGCAGCAGGTTCCTGGGCCGGAGGCTCCGGCGCCGCCGGCGGTGGGACAACCGGAATCGGCTGCATGCTGTTGATGATCCGGGTGTACTCGCCGGGCCCGCTCGGCTCGGCCACCGGGGGTGGCGGCGGAGGAGGAATCGGAGCCCCGCCGGGCTTCGGAGTCGGTGCCCGGTAGAGTCGCTCCGCGTAGTCGTCGGTGCCGCCACCGTACTGAGGGAGTCCTTCATCGCCCGCAGCACCCGGCGAGGGCGCCGGGGTCGACATCGGCGGCGGGCTCACCTCCTTGACGTACCGCGGTTCGGGAAGGTCGTCCGGTCCCGGGATCGACGCCCCACCACCCAGGCCGGAATCGCCGTAGTCCGGCTCGTCCACCCGCTCGAGCCCACCTCCGTACGTCGGCGTGGGGGGCGCTCCGTCGCCATATCGCGGTGTGGGCACGCCGGAATCGAACGAAGGGGGAGGCACGGGCGATGGCGGAACCGGGGTCGGAGGAGCCCCGGGTGACCGGTCGATCGTCGAATCGAACGCGCCGAACTGTCGCGTGAACTCGCCCGGCCCATCGGAACCGGGGGGCGCCGGCGGCGTGGGAGACGGGGCCGACGGGGGCACGGACGGTGACGAAGTCGAGATCGCGCCGAACTGCCGCGTGAACTCCCCGGGTGCATCGGTCGAAGGAGGCGGTGGGGGCGGGGGCGCCGCCGCTGGGGGCGGGGGCGGTGACGCCGGCGGTGGAGACATCGGTGGTGACGCCGGCGAAACCCCGAAGGTGGGCTCGGCCGGAGGCGGCGTGTGCGACTGTTGACCCGATCCAGGCCGCAGATCCACGGCACCGAACTGGCGAGTGAACTCGCCGGGGCCGTCGGCGGTGGGCGGCGGCGGAGCCGTAGGCGGCGGCGGAGCCGGGGCCCGAGGTGCCGGGGCCTGAAGTGCCGGTGGCTCGGGCGCCGGGGCGGGAGGCGCGGGTGCTTGGGGCGCGGGTGGTTGAGGCGCGGGTGGTTGAGGCGCCGCCGGCGCCTTGAACATCTGAGTGAACTCACTGCCCCCGCCCGTCGTGGGCGGGGGCGGCGGGGGCGAATCGACGTGAGGCTGCCCAGGGTCGGGCGCTGGAGGCGCCGGATCTGCCGAGCTCGCGGCTTGCACCTCGTCGGCCCGGAAGAGCTGGGTGAATTCGCCTCCCCAGGCGGGGGGTGCGGACGACGGTGGCGGCGGGGAAGGCGGCGGTGGTGCGGTGGGCGGCAGTGGTACGGCAGACGACGGTGGTACGGCAGGCGACGGGGGTGCCGGCGCCGGCTCCACTGGATCGGCGACCGGAGACGCTTCATCGACCTGGGCACGAAAGGCCCGAGTAAATTCCCCGGCCTCTTCGACGGGTGGTGGCGCAAGGTCGGGCACCTCGGCCGCCGCAGGTTCGGCGGCTCCGCCGGGCAACTCGGGTGGGAGCTCGGCGGCGGGCGGGGCGGCGGGCAACCACTGGTCGAGTCCCACGAAGTCGAGAATGAACCGTGTCACGAGCACGGGATGATCGTCGACTTCGAGGCGTTCCAGAATGCGCCGGTCGGCGGCCGCCTCGGCTTGCGCCACGCCGGCCAGGAGTCGCGCCACCTCATTCGGCTCGCCATCGAAGACGTGCACCATTACGACCGCACCCTCCGGACTCAGGGCGTGGTGGGTGATGGCCCCACCGGAACGGAGGGCGGTCTGGAGCAGGCGATAACGGGCTTCGAACTCGTCCCGGGTCATGGCACTCTGGAGGTGGGGGGCCGAGTTGAGAGAGGCCGACGGGCGGGCAACCGCCCTCGGGCGCTGTCCCCTCGCGGATGAGAGGCGTAAGATTAGGCCCGATGGATCATCTTGGGCAAACCTCACGACCCTAGCCGGGTCGGTGCCCCGGAACTTACCCCAACCGCTTTGGAGTGCGATGCGCAACCTGTCGCCGGTCGTGTGGAGCGAAGGCATGCACCTCGCCCAGCACCACTTTCAACTTCAGAATCGCTACTTCGAGGATTCGACGGCGTTTGCGCTCGACACGCTCTTTTCGAGTCCGTGGGGGCTCGTGACCTGTGAACTCGACACGGAGGCGTTGCTCAACGGCACGGTGTCGGTCCTGCGGCTCCAGGCGGTCTTCCCCGACGGTATGGCGGTCCAGATCCCCGAAGATCCCGCCCCGGCCCCCCTCGAGATTCGGGAGCGTTTTTCGCCGACCCGCGAGTCGCACGTCGTGATGCTCACGGTGCCCGCCTACCGGCCCGAGGGGCCGAACATCGGCGAGGGTGCGGGCGACCATCGTTACCGCGCGGGCGAGGTGGAGGTCGTCGACGACACCTCCGGATCGTCGTCGACCCGCGTGACGGTCGGGCTCAAGAACCTGCACTTGTGCCTCGACGTCGACGCCAAGGATGACGACATCCAGCTCCCGCTGGCTCGCATTCGTCGCGACGGCACCGGCCGCTTCATCTACGACCCCTCATACGTGCCCCCCTCCCTTCAGATCAGAGGCAGCACCGGCCTCGTCGGACGACTGCGCCGCATTGTCGACGGCCTCGAAGAGAAGACGCGAGTGCTCGCGGCAACGCGCGGGGGGAGCGCGGGCGATCACGCGAGCTACGCCGGCTCCGACGTGGCGGGGTTCTGGTTCTCCCACGCCCTGCACTCGGCCCTCCCCCCACTCCGCCACCACCTGGCCACGCGCACAGGGCATCCCGAGGAGTTGTACCTTGAGTTGGCCCGACTCGGGGGCGCGCTGTGCACATTCACCGCGACCGCCACGGTGGCCGACCTCCCGTCGTACGACCACCTCGACCTCGAGAGCACCTTCGACCGGCTCGACCGGCACATTCGTGGGAACCTCGACGTGGTGCTGCCCGCGGGCGCGGTGACCGTCCCCCTGGAGCCGCTCGAGCCCTACTTCTTCAAGGGCGAGGTGAGCGACCGCAGGTGCCTGGCGCCCGACGCGGAATGGTGGTTGGTGATCCGACCCGAGGGGCCCGCCCCGGACCTCGCCGCCAAGGCACCGAGGTTGGCGAAGATCTGTTCGGCGAAACACATCGTGAGATTGGTACGCGAAGCCTATCCGGGAATGTCGCTCACGCATGTCGAATCACCCCCCTCCGCATTGTCACCTCGGGTGGGACATCGCTATTTCCGGGTCGAACGCACCGATCCTTGTTGGAAGTCGGTCGTCGACACGGCTGAAATCGGGCTGTACACCCCCCAGGCTCTGGGCCCGGCCCGCTACGAGTTCGCCATTCTCCTCCAATCTTGACCACGATGCCCGCGACGCCCTCGTCCCTCCCGGGCTCGCCCTCGGTGATTCCCCCTCAGAGGGGGGGACTCGCCCAGGCGCTCCAGGAGGCGTTCACCGTCACCGTGCGACTCCGAACCGGCCGTCAGGTGGCTCACGACGCCGGTCAGTTCCGCACCCGGATGAAGACCCTTCTCGCCTCGTCGGACCGCGACGCTCGGTCCGCCGGGTATTCGGCCGACCTCGTCAAACGAGCGATCTACGCGTTCGTGGCCTTTCTCGACGAGTCGGTACTGAACTCGCCTCAGGCGATGTTCGCCGATTGGGCTCGGCAGCCGCTCCAGGAGGAGATCTTCGGTGACCACATGGCCGGTGAGACCTTTTTTCGGCACCTCCAGGACCTACTCGGTCGCCAGGACTCCGAAGAAGTCGCCGACGTGCTCGAGGTGTTCCATCTCTGCCTCCTGCTCGGGTTTCGAGGACGCTTCGGAACCACTGAACACGGAGAGCTGCGAGCCCTCGTGACCGAGACGGGCGACAAGATCCGCCGAATTCGTGGGGGCATGGAGCCCCTCGCCCCGTCGTGGTCGCTCCCCCCAGAAACACCGTCGCCGCCCACCGATCCCTGGATTCGAAAATTCGGACTCGCCGCTGCGTCGGCGATTCTCGTGACGATCATCCTCGCCGTGGTCTTTTCGCTTCTGTTGTCGGGGGGAGTGGGGGGCGTCGAGTCTCTCGCTGGGTCGGTATGAAGACGCGAGCGCGAGTCTGGCTGCTGACGTTCATCACGCTCTCCGTCTTCGGGGTCATCGCGTGGACTCTCGGGAAGGTGGCGGGGGACTCCCTCGGCGACATTCGAATGCTGCAGGGGCTGATCCTCACACTCGGCGTCCTCGCTTCGGCCTCGGTCTTTCGATTCCTGACCACCCGATGGAAGGGACGGATTCGCGGCGAGAAGGCGGCGAAGAAGGAAGACCAGATCGC
>CBDUEZ010000269.1:0-6076 GCA_965366355.1 uncultured bacterium | reverse complement strand
GTCATGGTCTCACCCTGCGGTCCACATGTTGTTGCTTCGGTCCACGTCGGGAAATCGTCCATCCGGGTCGAGTTCGACACGTACCGCCGTGCCCGGTACGGCCCCGAGTCGAATGCTGCTGCCCCCCGCCTGCCAGAGCTCGACGCCGACGGTGCGGGTCTGCACCGTACCATCGTCCAGGGTGATGCGCACCGGTGTCGGGACGATCATCCCGCCGCGATTCACCAACTCGATCTCGGTCTGCCCCCCCGATACGCGTACCGACGCGACGCCCACGTCGAGCGTGGCCGTCTCGGCGAACGCGGGTCCCCAGAACCAATCGAGATCCTGCCCCGCGTGGCGCTCGATCAGATTGAAGAAGTCCCAGGGCTGCGGGTGTTTGAAGGCCCAGGTCTCGGCGTAGTCGCGAAAGGCCGCCTCGAAGACGTCGCGGCCGATGATTTCGCGCAGGGCGCCCAGCATCACGGCCGGCTTGGTGTAGGCCGCGAGGCTCCGAGCACCATAGGGGCTCACGAGGTCGGTGTGCCGAAGGAGCGGCACCTCTTCTTCGGTGCCCGCCACCCGCAGGTAGCCCCGGTTCTCGCCCCACCGGGGCGCGTCTTCATTCCACAGCACGGCGGCCGCCTCTTCGTCGAAATAGCTGACGAACCCTTCGTCCATGAAGGCGTGTTTGGCTTCCATGCTTCCGACGGTCATCGGGAACCACTGGTGCGCCGTTTCGTGGATCGTCACGCCGGCGACCCCCCGCGGGTTGTTGCTGCCGGGGTTGAAGACCAGCATCGGATACTCCATGCCGCCCACGGGTCCCTCGGTGATCGTCACCTGGGGCCATGGATACGGGCGGATCCATTCCGAGAGCGTCTCGATCGTGAAGGCCGCGAAACGCGCCGTTTCTTCCCATGCGCCGAACTCGGGCCGGTACAGCGCCTGGGCCTCGACGCCGTCGGAGGTCGTGCGCACGTCCCACACGTATTCGTTGCTCGTCGAGAAGGCGACGTCCCGCACATTCTCAGCCCGGAAACGCCAGGTCACGGGGGTGCCTTCGGAGCCCACCGTCGCCCGACCCGCGCCGCGTTCCGCTTCGGGCACGATCCGCACGGTTTCGTCGGTCTTGCTGCGGGCGTCGGCGAGGCGGCGAAGCGTGGCCGGGGTCAAGACCTCCTGCGGATTGGTGAGCACACCCGTGGCACCGATCAGCCAGCCCGACGGCACCGTCAGCGCCATGTCGAAGTCGCCGTACTCGAGGTAGAACTCGCCGTCGCCGAGATAGGGTGTCATGTCCCACCCGTAGACGTCGTCGTAGACGGCCATGCGCGGATACCACTGCGCTACGGCGAAGACCACGTTGTCGAGGTTGCCGTTTCTGAAGGTCGGAGCCGGCGGAACCGTGAACGACCACGATACCGCGACCTCGACGGTGGTGCCGGGGGCGACCGGGGTGGTCGGTCGAATTTCCAGCAGCGTAAGGGACTGCTGGTAGCCGCCCCCGGGGTGCTGGGCCTGCACGGCCGCGCCGTCGAGCCTCACATCGGTCACCGTCATGCCACCCGTGATGGGCGCTCGCCGGTTCCGCCGTGCGCCCGGCGCGAAGACGTTCTGGTCGAGGTGGAGGATCAGTCGCTCCAGCGCGTGGGGCGACCGGTTGTGGTAGGTGATCGTCTCCTGGCCGGTCACGAGGCCGGTGGCCGGATCCAGCGAGGCGTCGATCTCGTAGTCGGCCCCGTTCTGCCAGTAGCCGGCGCCGGGTCGGCCGTCGGCGGCGCGGGTGCCGGCTGCGACGGCCGCCCGGAAGGCGGCGGGGGCGGCGGCGCTGGACTGGGCGGAGGCGGAGGACTGGGCGGAGGCGGACTGCGCGGCGGCGCTGGCGGGGGGCTCGGCGGTGGCCGGGTTGCCGGACTGGGCGGCTGCGGCCAGCGGCGCGACGCCGGCCAGGAGGGCGATGCCGGAAAGGAGGGCGGACGCCGAGAGGATGGCCGATGTCGAGAGGATGGCCAGGGCGGAGATCCGCTTTGGGGCGGAGGTGGGTGTCGGCGCTGAGGTCGGGACGAAGGTCGGAGTGGGTGCAGTCGCGCGAGCCATCGGCGTGGTTCCGGTGGAATCATCGGCTCGGCCCTCGTGGCCGAGCCTTCGGGTGCATGTAGTCTAACGAGGGCGGAGTGGGTTGGCGTGGACGGAGTGCGTTTGGCGTGGACGGTATTCTGGTCGACAACTCTCCACTCTGCACGTCGCGAGGCCGCGGATGCACGATTCAAGTCGTATAGAGGAGGAACCCTTCCGTTCGCTTCCCGCGGTCGCGCTAGATGGAAGGTCTGCGTCGTATAGCGCCGGAAACCGTACATGCGGGCCACCCGGCGCGTCAGAGTGGAGAGTTTTCGACGTCTCGGGCGCCCTTTCGCCGGTTCCCCCGGTGAGTCAGGGCTGTGCCCGCGCCACCCGCCAACTTGTATGCTCCCGGGCGATTCCCGACTCGGCCATGTCGACGAAGTCGGCCCAATCGGCCTCGGTGTGAACCCGGCCGAGCGCCGTGTGCACGAGGGTGAGTTTGTTCGCGGCGCTCGCGTAGGACGACGCTTGTTTTCCGTAGCGCCGCTGGCTCTGCCAGGTGTAGACGGTGGCGGCGATCACGGCGAAGAGGCCGAGGAGATTCACGTTCAGCACGGCAAAGGCTTGCAGCAGTCCGAAGAAGACCGCGGCCGCGCTGGCCACGAGGTAGAGCACGTCGAGGCGCGCGTTGCGACGGGCATCGGACCTCGCCCGGGCCACGTACCATTGCAGCTGCGACAACACGCGGTGGGTGGCGTAGTTCTCCTTGCGCTCGGCCAGCGGGAGCGTGCGCGTGCTGCGCATCTCGGCAGTGATGAGCTGCACGTCGGCGGGTCCCTCGGGCACGGGGGCGTGGCGCATGTCGTCGAGCAGTTGGGTCACGCGAGCGGTGTACTCGTCGTCGGCGATCTCCGGGTCCTCGATCGAAAAGGGGGCGCCGCCCACCGCGTAGCGCCACACCAGACTTCGTAGGGACTCCGCGAGCTGCCGGTTTTCGTACCAGATGGTCTCGTGATGCGAGATCCGACCGTAGACCCGCACGGTCACGAGCACGATGTAGGCGCCCACGCCCACGAAGCCGAGAGATCCGTTGCCGGTGATCTGAGTCGCCACACCCGCGAGCACCGCGATCCAAAGCATGCCGAGCTGCGCGAGTGTGACGCGCACGTTCCGCCTTTGGGCCACCATGGCCGTGGTGTCCGCGACCCGGAACAGACCGGGCATCTGGGTGCCACTGAGCATCGACGCGCTCCAATACGGGGCCGACGCGCCGGTCCCCCCTGGACCGACGTCCGGGGCACGGCATCGACTGATCCGCGCCTCACCCGTTTCACGCGTGAAGGAACGGTGGCCGGGATCACGCCGCCGCCCCCGTGCTCCTTCCGTTCGCGCCTGTCTTGAGGTCGTCGATGACGCCGTTGCGTTTCGTGCTACTCCTATCGGCGCTCCCCCTGCTGTGTGCACCGGGAGCCGCCGCGGGCCAGGCGGGCTCGTCGGCCGTCGATACCCTGCGCCTGGGAGTCCTTCTCGACTTGGAGGCGCCGGCGATCCGGGAGGCGGCCCGGGAGTTGGTCGACGAGATCGTCGCGGTCGTGGGGGGGAGGGCGGTGGTGGAGTTCGACCCGGCGATGACCGTGGTGGTCGGCTTCGAGCCCGAACGCGCCGAACAGGCCTACGCCGATCTCGTCGCGGATGATGCCGACGTCGTGCTCGCCTTCGGCACCGGGCTGGGGCGGGCCCTGGCCGGGCGCGGCACGTTTCCGGTTCCGACGATCCTATTCGGCACCTTCATCTCCGACGCCTCCGAACTCCCTTCTGCCGGCGAGACGTCGGGTATCGCGAACCTCACTTTTCTCGTCACGGTGCGGTCGTGGCAATCCGACCTGGAGGCGTTCGCCGACCTGGTCGACTTTCGACGCCTCGGTGTTTTGGTCCCGACCGACCTCCGGGCCCTCGTCCCGCCGCCGGCGACTCTCGACCCCATTCTTGCGGCCCTCGGAGCTACCTGGGAGGTCGTCTCCTTCGATGGAGTGGAGGCACTCCGCTCCGATCTCGACGGGATCGACGCGGTCTACCTTCCGGAGACGCTGTCGATCGGCGACACGAACGTCGCCGCGATCGCGGATGTTCTCATCGAGCGTGGCGTTCCCTCGTTCAGTGGCTCGCGCCGGGAAGACGTGGAGTTGGGAATCATGGCGACCACTCGGAGTCCCCAGGATCGGGAGCGACTCCTTCGCCGGATCGCCCTGCACGTCGAGTCGGTGGTCGAGGGGCACGACCTCGCCGATCGACCCGTGCTCGTCGACCTCGACGAACAACTCGCCCTCAACCTGTACACGGCCCAGGCGGTCGACCTCCCGCTGCGGATCAGTCTTCTCGGCGAGGCGGAATTCGTGGGCAGCTACGAAAACATGCTCGCGGCCGAGACCTACACCCTCGCGGGGTTGGTCGAGGAAGCGCTGTCGGCCAATCTCGGGCTCGAGGCGGTGAGGAGCGACGTGCGGCTGGGGGAGTTGGACCGCGCGACCGGCTGGTCGGCCTTCCTTCCCGACGTGGGCGCTCGCGTCACCTCGTCGGTGGTCGATGGCGACCTGGCGGCGGCCGCCCAGGGACAAAATCCCCAATACTCGACGCAGGGCACGTTGTCGATCGGGCAGGTGATCTACTCTCCCGCCGCCATCGCGGGGCTGTCGATCCTGGAGTCCCAGTTGGACGGGCGGCGCGAGGGGGTGCGCACGGCGGAGTGGGATCTGATCCGCGACGTGGCCGACGCGTACTTCTCTGCGTTGATCCTGAAAGCGAATGCCGAAGTGCAGTCCCGGAACCTCGACGCGACCAACCGTAACCTGAGAGTCGCCGAAGAGAGCTACGCCGCCGGGCAGACGGGCCTCGCCGACGTTCTCCGCCTGCGCAGTCAGTCCGCCCGGGAAAAGCAGGCCCTGGTCGCCGCCGTCACGCGCGTGCGCCAGGGTTTCCATCGCATCAACCAGCTCGTGGATCAGCCGATCGATCGCGAGATCGATGTGACCGATCTGGACTTCACCGACGGCAACTTCTCCGACGACGATTTCGAGAGGGTGCGAGTCATCCTCGACGATCCCCGTACCCAGGGCATCTTCCAGGACTGGGCCGTCGCGGAGGCGCTCGCACGGTCCCCCGAACTCGCGGCGCTCGATCACTCCGCCTCCGCCCTCGATCGCCGGGCTCAGCTGTTCGGCGCCGAGCGCTTTCTTCCGACGGTGAGTGGTGGCCTCGACCTCGTCCATGTGCTCGATCGGTCGGGTGCCGGCGCGCCCCCGGTCGGGGTCTTTCCCGACCGGTACTGGTCGCTCGGGGTCAGCGCGGCCGTCCCCCTGTTCGAATCGAATCGCAATCGGCTCGACCGTCAGACCTCGCAGGTCCAGGCCCGGCAGCTTCGCCTGGAGCGGGCACGGGCGGCCTCTCAGATCGAGCAGGCCACGCGCGACGTCGTGCTCTCGTTGGTGGAGACCATGACCGACATCGAACTCTCGACCATCTCAGAAGAGACGGCCGCCGAGAGCCTCGACCTGGCCCAGCAGGCCTATGCCACCGGCGCGATCAGCATCGTCGATCTGCTCGACATCCAGGCCAACCACCTCCAGGCGCAACTCGCTCGGGTCTCGGCCACCTACACCTTTCTCAATACCTCCGTCGTGCTCCAGCGGCTCACGGGCAACTTCTTTCTCCTGGGCGACGACGAGGCACGTAGCGCCGTGCTCGATCGCTTCGACGCCTACCGCGCCCGAGTGCGCTAGGAAACTCGACATGACCCCCTCCACTCCGATCACTCGTCGCCGGACCGTTGCGACCTCCGTGTGTCGATCGCTCCTGGCCGTCGTGCCGGTTCTCATCGTGGGATGCGGTGGCGGCGACCCGGAGTCGACGCTTCCGCCTCGGCCCGTGGCGTGGGTGGTGGTCGGTTCGGGAGACGGCGCGGTCACCCGCAGCTTCAGCGGCTCCGCTTCGACCGATCGGGTGCTCACCCTGAGCTTTCGAAGCGCGGGGGTGCTCA
>CBDUEZ010000268.1:0-6087 GCA_965366355.1 uncultured bacterium | reverse complement strand
AGAGCGCAGGAGCCGGTGCACCTGGACCATCGGCGGCATTGAGGCCGGGGTGAGGGGTCACGTGAGACAGCGGTGACGGGCCTGCGGTTGCGCCCGAGACTCTGCGACGCATCGATCTTGCGCACGCATCTGAAGAAACGTGTTGACGTAGGATAGGCGCTGGCATTATCGAAGCTTGTGCGCAGTCATGGGGGAGCTGACGAGGGGAGAGGGAAGGCATGCGGAGTTTTCTCATCGCGGTTGCATGGGTAGGCTCCCTTTTCCTTGTCGGGTGCGCGACCAGCGAACCGTGGGTCGTGTCATACTCTGAGATCGTGCGCGACGTCGGGTCCGTCCGCGACCTGACGGTCGCCAGCGATCGAGCCACCTTTGTCCTGGCGCTGAGCGACGAGTCCGGAGAAGCGGATGAAGCGCACCGGGCCGGCTCCGGCCCCTCCGGGCCGGTTGATTTTCCGACTCGAGGAGTGCCGATCTATCCGCAGCTACTCACAGGCGATGGCGAGGTGCATGCACTTTGGGCCGAGGAGTCACCTCCGGGCTCCGAATCCAACACATTGGTCGTGCGCTATTCGGTACTACGCGGGGTCAACTGGTCCGCCCCAGTAACCGTGATCGAAGGAAGGAGGGGCGATTGGATACCGGGAAGAGTGGCAACATGGAGAGAGGGGTCGGGCCGACTCCACATCGTGTTGGCCCGCTGGCGATCGGCGCCTGAACGCCGCATCCTCCACCTGTTTCTCTCGGACGGTCGATGGGCCGTTCGCGAGGTCGGCGAGGGCTTCGCCGACCTCGTTTCAATCGACGGGGCCGAGCGGGGACCCACGGTCCTCGCGCTTTTCGACAACAGAGTCGGCGGAGGCTCCGGACTGGTTGAATTCCAGTTCGATGAACGAACGTCGGAATGGTCGGCGGGCCGGGCACATGCGAGACGGACCGAAGGGATTACGCGTGGCCTCGTGGCGTCTTCATGGCAAAACCGGTTGGAGATCGTGACCGCCGAGGACTCGCCGGGAGACGCGATCACGCCGAGAACGACGGAGTTCCGATCGTGGCGGTCGTTCTCGAACGAACACTCGGCGCCCGAGCCGTGTCGAGATCCCGACGCTGTCGTGGTGATCGCATGGGCTGCGGCGGCCGGGCCCAGGGGCCTCGTCGTCGCGACGATATCGTTGCTCAGCGAGACGGAGGTGGCGGTGCGGGTCGGCACCCTGGCCGACTGTCGATTCGAGACCCTCACCCTCCTCGACCACCCCGAAAGTGTGCCACTGGGCGTCGCTTTGACCCAGGTGTCGGCCGCTGGCGTCGACCGAACGTGTGTCCACCTGGCGTTGGTATCAGCAAGCGAGGGAAATCGACAGCTCAGGGTGGTCGGGTCGTGCCGGTGAGCGCCACCGGCGGCCACAGGAGCCCTCGACTCACGGCGACGTCCGCACCAGCACCGCCGTGACCACCACCACGAGGCCGGCAATGGCCAGCTCGACCGCCGCAGATCGCCGCATGGCGGCCGGGCCCTCCGGGGTATCCAGGCGGGGCGTGAGTCTCCGGAAGTTGATCGCGCCCAGGCCCAGGACGACACCGACCAGACCGAGCTTGAGCAGCAGCCAGCGTCCGTAGGTCGTGTCGAGCAGGGCCCCGAACCCGTCCACGTGCACCCACGAGGCGAACAGCCCCGTGAGCGACAGTGCCCCCACGCTCACCATGGCCACCCGGGAGAAGCGCGGGATCAAGTCCCGAAGCAGGCTTCCCGAGGCCGTCGACCGGCGCCGATGGGCCCGCTCCAGCAGCAGAACGGCGGCCAGGCCGCCGATCCAGGCACCCATGGCCCACACGTGAACGACGTCGGCCGCCAGGGTGAACGGCCGGAGGTCACCGGCGTTGGCATGGCCGGTCAGGGCCGGAAACAACCCCATCGCGACGACGAGCACCGATGCGACCGCCCCCGCGCCGCGGCGGCCCGCGACCTGGGCCCGGCTCGCCGCCACGAGCGCGATGGATCCGACGATCCCGTAGAGCCAGGTGCGCCCCCAGGTCGTCCCGAGAAGAAGCAGTCCCTCGTCTCGCCATGGCGAAAACGGGTCCCGAAACTCCATCAATTGGCGGGCGAAGACGAGGATCAGCGCGAGCAGGAGGAGCCACGCGGCGTGCCACCCGATACGGGCGGCCGGCTCGTCCAGGTCGGCTCGACCGGGTGGCAGGATCCACCACCGCGCGGCGACCGCGCCGAGGCCGAGGCCCAGGCCGATGAAAAGAATGACGTTGGTGACGAGGCTGAAGGCCGACACGGTGGCTCGCGTTCGGGGGGAAGTTCACCAAAACTGCGCCGCGCTCGCACGACAGTCCAGCGTCACCGCACCCGGGGTCGCCAGCGCTGCGGCGCGAGGGGCTCGCGAACGAGCGAAAGCGGGTCCGGCCTCGCGGCCGAACCCGCTCCCGTCCCCGCGCCGCCGAGGAACGGCAGCGATTTCGGGCAACCCATCGGTCAGACCTGATGGGTCAGCGGATGCGCTTCACCTCGATCCGCGCGACGGGGCCATGCCAGCCGTGCAGCGCGGGAATCAGGTCCTCGGCGCCGCGAACGCCCCGGTGCCGCTGAACCCGCCCGTTTTCGGCGAGCGCCGGATTACTCATTCCGGTTCCCATCTTGTCGGTGTCGACTCCGGTCAACGGCGCGCATGGGGGTACGAGGTCGGCGAAGTCGCCGGTGTTGATCTCGGTCCCTGCGTCATAGGCCATCACGTTCCACGAGCGTTCGTCACCGACGCGCACGGGCAGGCGCTGTCGTGTGAGCCCGGTGAAGCCGTCGTTGGTGCAGATCAACATCGAGATCGACGAGAAATACCGGGCCCGGCGAGAACCCTCGATGAAGGTCGTGGTGGATTCGCCCGGCAGAAGGGGTGGAATGGTCGGCCCCTCGGCCACGACCACATGGTTCACCGAACGCGACGCGCCCAATTCTTCGAGCATCGGTGCGAGGTTTCCGTTTTCGGCGATCGCCTGGACTTCGTCGCTCGCCGGCCGCCCGTATCTCCAGAGCCGCAGGCGGGACGAATGCGTCGCGAGTAGCGGCGGTGTGAAGGGCTGCCCGGTCGTCAGGTTGGTGACGGTAACGGCGTAGCGGGGCTCCACGTCGTAGTGACTCTCCGCCACGGTGGTCGCGGCGGGCTCCACGGGTTCGACGGGGGTTTGGGCCTCGTCGCTACAGGCACTGAAGGCCACGACGAGGCCGCACGCGAAGACGATCTTCTGGCGCATGGGTGTTCTCCGGCTGCTGGGTGGACGAATCGGTCGCCCTCCCGCATCGCAACCGCGGTGCCATCCGCGCCATCCGCTCGATGCCGGCCCGATTCCCGCTTCTGGTTGCGGGGTTCGGAGGGTTCACCAACCAGCGCCGTGCCGCGTCTCTCGTTTCATGAAACATCGATCGCGTTTCGAAGGGGCGTCCATGAAACGGGGGTCACGAAGCGCAGGAAGCACAGGTCGGCGCCTCGGGAAACACCATCAACCGCTCGAACGGAACGCCCTCTCCACACTCCGAGCACACGCCGTAGGTCGATGATTCGATTCGTCTGAGGGCCGCCACCACGAGCGCCAGCTTGACCTGCTCGCGCTCCTGAAGGTTGCGGGTCAGTCCCTGGTTCTGGAGCGAATCCATGCGCGACAGCCGACCGACCGCAGACTGATCGAGTTCGATCGGTCGCATCGCTTCGTCGGTGACGCGCATGCTTCGCTCCAGCTTCGCGAGGTCTCTCTCGAGCACAGATGTGAGCTCCTCGACCTGGGCCGGCGCCAGGTGGTTCACGACCCCACCGAGCACTCGACCCGGGGGCTCATCCGCCCTCGAAGGTGCCGCTGAGCACCCCTCCGCGCGTCGACAGGAGCTCCCATGTGCCCGAGAAGGCATCCAGTTCGTAGGTGCGGAACCGCATCTCGACCTCGCGCTCCTCACCCGGCTGGAGGTAGCCGAGTTCGAGGCTCTGCCCACCTCGGGCCACCTCGGCGCCTTCGTCGTCGAGGAAACGCACCTGGCCGCTGTCGCCCCCGACACTCACCCCACCGTCGAACGACAACGTCACCCGGTCGGGCCGCACGATCTTCACCAGGTCGGCCTGCCGAAGCGCCGTCGGAAGCCGGCCGCTGTTCCGCACGGTCACGGTGAACGCCCACTCGGTATACCCGTCCTCGGTCCGCACCTCGCGCACGACGGCCTCGTCGGCGCTCAGGTCGGGCAGACTCTGGGCCATGTAGAGGTTGAACAACGCCTGGTTCTTCGCCCACTTCTCCAGCACCTCGGGCGGGCCGTTCTGGCTGAAGAACTTCGGGTGCCACCCGCCGATTTCGACCTCGCCCCGCTCCGGATCCTCGAAGGCGGTCCACGCCTTGAAGGGCATCGCGTAGTCCCGCGCCGCGGCGACACTGTCGGACCAGATGAGCCGATCGAGGTCGTCGTCCTCACCGTCACCGTTCACGTCACCGACCGCACCGCCGTCCCACAGCTCGTCGCCGTACCAGATCGCGCCGAGATAGAAGTAACCGAAGTCGGGTCCGTGCCCGAACAGCGGGCTGCCCTGCGCATCGGGGTTGTTGCGGGTCGAGTAGGTGTAGTAGACGTCGCCGGCCCACGGGTAGTCCGTGATGCTGAGCCCGACGCTGTCGAAGTGTTCGTAGAAGGCCAGGTCCTGGGGGTACATGCGTTCGTCGGAGCGAGACGTCGAGGGCGGACGCAGGTGCATGGGCACGCGGGTATCCATCGAGTTGGCGACCGCGATGTTGGGGTTCTCCAGCGCGAAGAGCACTACGGCCCGGCTCTCGGGCTCCGAAAGCGGGAACTCTCCGGCGCCGCCCTGCGTCCAGCCACGCCCCGTGTGGTCCCGTCCGGGCATCGGCCGCCAGTTCTCGACGTAGTTCCGGTGCAGGTCCAGTCCACCGACCCCGTCTTCGTCGATGCGACCGTCGCCATCGTCGTCGAGACCCTCACGGCCCATCGACCACTCGCCGTCTTCGCCCTCTTCGGCGCGCCGCATCAGTCGTCCCGACGGGTCCCGCTCGTCGAGCACCCAGTCGCCGTCGTCGTCGCGCCACCGCATCTGGAGAATGATGCCATCGCCGTCCAGATCGTTCGCCGGATCCTCGTCGAGCAGGCCGTCTCCATCGTTGTCGATCGGACGCACGCTCGAGCGATTGGTCTGCGCCGTCTGCAGGTAGAGGTTCGAGCCGTCGGGGTTGTTCTGGGGCTTGGCATAGATCGCCGCCCGGTCGAGAAGTCGCGTGATCTCGGGGTCGGTTCCGTAGCTCTCGACGAGGTGCTGGATCAGCCAGAGAACGGATTCCGACGATGTGATCTCACCCGAATGTCGCCCGCCCTCGAAGAAGGCCGCCGGCTTGTCGGTCGGTGATCCCGTCGACTTGTTCGTCAGCGTCACCTGCATGATCGCACGCCCCTCCAGGCTCGTGCCGACCTGGTAGAGCTCGACGATGTTGGGATACCGATCGGCCCAGCGCTGCAGCCAGGTGTACATCACATCGACCGTGTGGTAGCGGTCGAACGACAGCGTGGCACCCGCCTCGTACTCCACCTCGGGATGCCGCACCCGCGGGAAGTGACTGGGCCCGTGCCGCCCCAGGGCGTCGAGCACGAACGTGCCGGGATCCCGGTCGGCCTCCATCGGCTTCGTCGCCGGCGGATGCAGCGGGGGCGTCGTTTGTGCAACGCCCAGGCCGGGCACGAGCAGCGCGGCCGCGAGGGCGATGAACGACAGGACAGGGCGGCAGAACACAGTCAATCGGGGCACGGAACACTCTCTGATACGGGGTCGAACAGCCGCGCGACACGGCTCAACGAGCCGTCAGAGTGTCATGATGCGGTCGGGGAAGGCAATAGAGACGGTCGCGGGATCGGCAGGGGGCCGACTCCGACGGTGCGACGCGCGACCCGCTGGCGTACATTGGCCCGACCCTGGTGCCACCCACGACCGGACTCGCCGACATGCCGTCCTCGCGCGCCCTTCTATCGATCGCCGCCCTCGCCGCTCTTTGGGCGCTCGCCCTGTCGCCCGCGGCTCCGGCCGTCGCACAGGACACGCACAGTCA
>CBDUEZ010000267.1:0-6092 GCA_965366355.1 uncultured bacterium | reverse complement strand
AGGCGATGCGCGACACCGCGTCGTCGGTCGTGACGAGCGCCCATGCGGCCCGCTCCAGCCGGAGCCTACGGTGAAGCTCGAGGGGTGTCTCGCCCAGCAGTCCCCGAAAGATGCGGTGGAAGTGGAACGGCGACGTCGCCGCCTCGCGCGCCAGCTGCTCGAGGTCGAGGGCCGCATCCAGACCTTGGGCGATGGCCTCGACCGCCCGTGCGACGGCCTCCCGGTAGTACGATCTCGTAGACGACTTCATGGCAAAAATGTAGGGCGAGCACGGGGTGGGCGCTTTGCACTGGTTGCGGAGTTTGGCGCACCTTAGGACAATAGACGATGAGACCCTCCGTCTACCCTGCGCTCATCGTACTCCTCACCGCGCTCGCGCCCTTCGGCCGCGCCGAGGCACAGGTCGAGGTCTCGCCTCGCCTGGCGTACCTGGCCGCGATGGGCTCAGGGACCGGGCCGGCGTCCGATGCCGTCATGGCCGGCGTCCGCATGCGAAGAGTGCGCTCCACCTTCGCGCCCTACGGCGCGTTGTATCTCCGGGGGTCGTCCGTCAGTGGGTCGGAGGGACCAAGACCTCCAGGGGGCGGCATTCACGCCACGGTCGGCGTCACCGTCGAGGGCGGAGATCCGGGCTCGGGCCTGATGCGCGCCCACGCCTCTCTCGGCGCCGGCGTGGTCTTCTGGCGGAATTCGGACTGGGGAAGGATGCTGGTCAGTGAGTTCGAAGGGGGCGTGACGATCCCGACGTCGGATTCGTTCGGCCTACTCCTCGCCCTCCGGCTGGAGCATCTGATGGACGAGGGGGCGCTGTGGGGCGGAACGCTCGGGGTGGCGTGGCGGATGGGCGGCTGAGCTGATCGGGGCCGGGCGATCGCCATCGCACGCCCCACGCCTCGGTGCAGCCTAACCGCCAGCCTGACGGCCGGCGCTAGTCGTCCCACACGCCACAGGCCCTAACCAACGGGCACGTCCAGCCGAATGAGGTACTCCAGATCGACCTCGTCGCGAACCACCGCGTAGACGGACGCCTCGCCGAACCCAACGATCCGTGCGCCGAAGGGGAGGTCGAAGCGTTTGACCCTTGTGCCGGTGGAATCGAAGACGTCGACCCGGGGCGGTTGATCTGCGGCGACGTGCCGCTCCACCCACGCGCTGCCATCGGGCCCGCAGTGTGTGCCCCCCGGCGTAGTCGCGGGCAGCTGATCGGGCAGGTCAAGGCGAGTTCGCTCGCGCACTTCGTAGGCGACGTCCGATGCACCCCCGCGGCTCACCCTTAGCACCGGGCTCGGCGAGGCCCCACCGCCCTCTTCCCACCACCGGTCGACCCAGGCCTCGGTCACGGGAACCGATTCCACCTCGATCGGAGGGCCCACGACGACGTCCCCAACCGCCGGGTAAACGCGGACTCTGTAGGGCTCGGGAAGTGTGACGTACACCCCACCGTCCGGGCAGACCGCCCAATCCGACACAGGCCTGGAGAAGGGGGCGTCGCTCGACGACATGCGAAAGGGGCCGTTCATGTGACGTACCGGCCTCGTGGCGACCCAATCAATCGCCTGCCCTGCATCGCCAGAAGAGCGACTCAACGTCAATGAGTCGTAGGCGACGCCGTCCCGTTCGTCGCCCGGGATCGTCGCCGTGCGGAAGTACCAACGGCCTGAGTCATCGACGAAAGGCACCTCTCCCCCCGCCAGAAAGGGCGGTAACCCCGCCGGGACGGGCACCACTCCAACGGCCGTCCCCTCTTGATTCAATTCCAGGAGCCTCCCGTTGCCGATATCCTGCACGAGCACGCGCCCATCGGGCATCCCGATGAGTCCCTGTGGTGCCAGGTACTCGCGGGGACCCTGACCGATTCCGCCCACTGCCCCGAGACTGTCCAGGTCAGCGCCGTAGATGAGTACCGCCCGCTCAAGCATGTCGACGACCACGAGGCGCCCCCCGGGGAGTTCGGCGACCGCACTGACATAGGTTCGCGGAGTCGTGGCCCTCGCCGACTCGGGAAGCTGGTATGCCTCTTGGGCCGAACAAACGTCGACGGAGGCCCAAGCCATTGCGATGGCCGCGAGGATCGCTGAACACGACAGTCCGTCGGCACCTCTCGCCCCCCCAAAACTCACACGGCGATTCAACATGTTGTGACTCTCATCCTTAGGGACGACCGGTCGTCAGCGAGCCGTGTGGGCGTCATCTGCGCACGCCAGGTGATCCACCGCGCCTCACCTCCTCCACCACTTCGGTCAGTCGCTCGTAGCTTGGTGGGCTCCCAAGGTCCCAACCGTTGACCACGATCGTCGGAGTTCCACGAATCTCGACTGCCTCGGCGAAGGCCAACCCCGACCCTACCTTTTCTGGAAGTCCCGGTTCGTCTACACAGGCCTGGAAGCCACCAAGATCAGGGACTCCAGCGTCTGTCCCGAATGCCGTCCAACTCTTCAGGCCCAATGAATCGCTCTGCGAGTATACGCTCTCCACAAACGAAAGCATCGTGCCCTGCCTAGCCGCGCACTCCAGAGCCTCCGCCGCCGGTTCGGCAAAACGATGATACTACGGACACGGGTTGCGGTGTAGATACCGGGCCACTCGCCTACAGAGCGCGCCCTCTATTAGAAAGCGTCAACCCCACCGTTCCCGCTGGACTGGTCCAGCACTCAAAGACCTGCAATGCGGCGAGAGACACCTCGGGCCGGACTCCGCTGCCTCTCAGGCCGCTCCGGCGGACTTCCGCCGTCCTTTTGACAGCCGGACGTCACCCAAACGAGTCGTCTGCAAATGGGTCTGACGATGAGTCGTCTCCAAATGGGTCGTCTGCAAACGGGTTCGACCATGAGTCGTCTCCGGACGAATCTTCGTCCAGCTCAAAGGTCTTCTCTGGGGCATCGATCAGGGTAAGCCTGAAGCTCTTGTACTGCCCATACATCGGATCCCTGGACCAGTGGCCCATCAGATGCCCCCACCACTCAATGAAGGCCTCCTCCTTCAGGGTGGCCTCACCCATGTTGGGATCGAAGAAGCTGATGGGGCCGAAGACGGGCTTGAAGAACCCGACCGTGTGGTTCTCCGCGGTTTTCGCGGTCCTGAAGAGAGGATTATCAGTCCCCCCGCGCGCGTCTACCTCGGCGGAGGCCCGCAGACTCAGGTGAGCCAAAGAGTCGTTCATCTCGACCACCCGGCAGGCGACTTCACCGTGCCCCAGAAGTTCCCTCGACTCAGTCATCCCAACCGCCATACCCCGTCCGACCTTCTTCGACCGTGCCAAATACTCCTTGACCCACTTACCGGCGTGCCCGGAGTCCAACTCGCGGCCAAGACCGTATTCCTTGTGGAGCTTCTTGAACTTCTCGAGCCCTCCGACCGTCAATCTGCCGGCGGGAATACGCCTGCCCTTGGGATCGTAGACCTGGGCGACGAAGTGTGCCCTTGGGAAGGCCTTGGTCTCCAGCAACTTCAGCTTCATCCAACGGGCGGTCAGAGCGGTGCAGACGCCTGATTCGAGGTCCTTTTCTCTGCCCTGGCTGAATACGAAGACCTCGCCACCCATATCTTTGGCTTTTTCCAGCGCCGCTTCAAAGGCCATGGTTCCTTTCGTTGCATGTCGAGACCCGCTGATGGGTCGCCAGCAAAGGCGCAAAGCCCTAGCCGATGATGAATTACCTCCTGATTCGCCTTGGGAGATGCCCCTGACCCTCCGAGCCTAGCTCCGTCCGCAGTGTTCGCGCTAGACCCGCCCGCCCTCTCGGCCTCCAGCCAACGCCCTACAACGCATCACGGCACCCTAGAGCCGGACTCGCTCCCGAAGGCCCTCAGCCAGCCCCCGCCGCCCCCCCGACCTCCGGCGCGGCCCGAGGCTAGACTCGTCTACTGCCCCGCTTCGCACGGCCCGACGACGAACTCCGCTGCCTCGACGAACTCCACGCCGCCGGCTCGGCGTCACCCGACGGAGCTTCCGACGCGACGTCACGAGCCCCCTGCCCCGCCCGCCTCCGCTGGGCCCAGCTCCTCGCTCTCCCGCACTCGCTCAGGTGCGCCCAACCCGACGCGCCCGCCTGCCGTCCCATTCAGGCCGGCCCCCGACCCGTTCCGTCATCTCCCGCCTGAAGCTCCCGATGAACGGCGCAGCCCCGCCCTCTCCTTGCCGAACCGCCGACCGCATCCCGCCCCCCCCTCGCCCGGGTCTTCCAACCGGCACACCCCGTGCGCCACCACCCACCCGAACGCGCCCAGGGCCTTACGACGGCAGTTCCCAGGTCTTGAAGTCCACCTCGATACCGTTGTCGACCAGGGTGGGGGCGACCGTCACCGACACCAAGGCCGCTCGGCCCTCGCCGGTCGTGACGCAGAAATGCTGCGGCGGCACGAGGCCATAGAGCTGCGTCGCCCCCGCTCCGTAGGTCGCTCCAAGGCAGGCGGCATAGTCGGGCTCGGTGCCACCCATCACCGCGATGGCCGCACCGTTTCTTACTTCGATCAGCGAGTTCTCGTCGCCGACCGCGTGGTTCCAGACGTCACCGGTGGGGGTGGCATCGAGCATCCCGGTCTCGAGATCCAACATCCATGTGCCCGGAATGACAATCGTGCCGGTCACCCGAATGGCGGGCTCGACGATCGGGTCGGCACCGACTACGTCATCGCCACACCCACCCGCGGCGAGCGCGAGAATGATCCATCCGAATCGCTGTACCGACATCGTCGAACTCCCCGTTCAGGAATAGGTCCGACCTCCGCAAGGGACCGGGCCGCGTGTGCGCCTGTTCAACCTTGACCACACGCACCGAACGATCGCAAGGCTCTTCGATCTGGCAGCGGATTACCTGAGATCATACCTTGGACGACACGGAACCCGGTGCCCGGAGATCGACGGGGCCGCGGCCGAGCGCCCCCATGTACCCCCGACACACGTGAATTCGTCCCTCGACAACCTCCTCCCGGGAGTGTTCGCTCTCGTCATGGCCGGGACCCTTCCCGGCGAGGCGCCCGCACAGATCGTCCAGAGCGAGCGGGGTACCGTTTCACAGACGATCGACGGCACCACCATATCGATCGACTATGGACGACCCCGCATGAAGGGCCGGGGCACGATGCTGGACGACGTGGTCGACCTCGGGGATCATCGGTGGACTCCCGGCGCCGACTGGGCGAGCACGCTCTCCTCCAACCGACCCTTTCAGCTGAATGGTCACCGTGTACCGGCAGGAGTCTGGTCTCTTTGGATCGACCTGGAACCCGACGTCTGGACCATGATCCTGGATCCAACCGACTCGATCTATCATACCGAGCCGCCCGAGGACCATCCCGACCAGATCCGCTTCATCGTGGAGCCTCGGGAGGGCCCATTCATCGAGTCCTTGCTCTTCTGGGTACCGGAGACGCGCATCCTGGGGTTCGACCTCCTCCTGAGTTGGGGGCAGACCGAGATCCCATTCGAGGTCCTCGTCGAGCCGTCGTTCGAGACGGTGGTCGCCCGGGACCAGGGGGACCCGTTGATCGGGACGTATACGTTCGAGTGGCTTCCCGAGCCCGGTTATCCCGACCCGCAACCGGTCCCCTTCGATATCAGCTGGTCGGGAGAACATCTCTACGTGGATTCCGAGTTGGAGGACACAGGAGAGGAAGAGGACGGATGGCTGATCCCGCGCGGGGAGGGGTTTTTCTGGTTCGGGGTGGTCCGAGACGGCGCGCTTTTCGATATCGAGGTCGATATCGTGTACGAGGTCGTGCGGGACGAGGCCGGGCGGGTCGTCGGTCTGGACGCCCTGTGGGCCGACGACTCGCTCATTGCGACCGTGCGACGGCGCTGAGGAGGGGCAGATGGTGCCGATCGTCGTAGTGCCAGGCCCAGTCCCGATCCACTAGCGAGCAGGCTGTCGGCTGCGATGGCATCCAATGGTAGACGGGGGGTCGGCCGAGGTGGGGGCGAAAAAGCTGAAAACCGCGCACGGAGTGCTCCGGCGCCGTCCTATTGGTCGCTTCGCCGCTCTATTCGCTGAGAACCGCGCAGGAGGGGCGACGAGGGGGGAGTGATTTGTTCGATTCGCAGCTCATAGAGCCGCGAACCGATCAATCGCGCGTCATGCGTGGAGGCCGATGGCGAT
>CBDUEZ010000266.1:0-6104 GCA_965366355.1 uncultured bacterium | reverse complement strand
GGTCAGAGCCGCGGGCCCCCAGAACAGGAACGCCAGGGGGAGGAGGCGTTGGGCGTTGTTCATACGTTCAGCGCACGACCAGGTTGTCGGTCAGCCGAATGGTCAACATCGCGCCGACCGGAATCGTCGCGTGTCCGTCGCGCGCCGACAGGGCAACGGCGGCGCCCACCGCGGCACCGGTCACGGCCCCGACGGTGGTCGAGCGGTTCCGCCCGATCACGCGCCCGACGATGGCGCCCGCCGCCGCGCCGGCCCCGACCGTGGCCGCGGTGCGGCGATTCGAATCGCGAGCTTCGGTCTGCATGGCGACGTTCTCGACCTGAGCCATCACGGGATGGGCGGTCCCAAACAGCTCGATCGCGTCGACCCTCAAGCGGATGACGGCGGGCTCGTCGGGCGACGGGCTCTCGAGCGCCTCGGTGACCCGCCCGCGCAGCACGGCCCCCCTGGGCAGCAGCACCTCTCCGTCTTCACCGATCACGTCGTCGAGCAGGTTGGCCGAAAACGTATCGCCAGCCTTGTTGCGCTCGGTCGAGAGCTCGGCGTCGAAGGCGAAGGCCATCACGGTGCCGGTCGGCACCATGGTGACGGCCGGCGCCTCGGGGGGCGTCACTTCTTCCGTGACTTCTTCGACCGGCTCTGCGACCGGCGGAGTCGGCGCGGTTTCACCGGCCGCCGGCTGCGCGGCGCGAGGGCGGGGTTGCGCCGCCGGAGTGGCGGCCGGGGCGGTGGCTGGAACTGCAGCCGGAGCCGCAGGCACAGGGGCCGCTTCGGTCGACGCTACCTCGCCGTCGCCCATGGACGCATCCTGCAATGTGGCGGCTTGCACGGGGGCGGAGCCGCTCTCCTCGGCAGACTCGACATCTCCCGCGCACGCGCCGACGGCGATCGTCAGCGTGAGAAGGGTCGCGAAGGGTGCGGTACCACGACGGGTAGTCATCGATGCAAGATCCTCATGGTCGATCGGGGTGGGTCGTACGTTTGATACACCCCATAGACCGGAACGGGCTGCCGAGGGTCACATTCGGAGTCGACGGGGCCTGCCCCCTCGACCGGGACCGGTCTCTACCCGCCGCAGCTCTCGCCGGAAGCGGCCCGCTCTTCGAGTGCCTCCAACTGCCCGTCGATCAGACCGAGCACACGCTCGTCGCCCTCGGCCCTTTGACGTGCGTGGCCCAGGTGCGTGCGCGCGGCATCCCATCGGCAGGCGGCCGCGAGCGCCTCGGCGAGTCCCGCATGCGACAGCGGCTCGTCGGGACGCCAGGCGACGAGTCGCGTGAACACCTCGAGCGCGTGGTCCGTGCGCCCCTCACGCAGGAGGAACTCGCCGAGACTGGACACCATCGGCGCCGGGGGACGGATCTCCCAGCCGAAGCGTTCCGAGAGTTCGGCGTAGTGCTCGGCCACGTCGTTCAAGGGCTCGACCGGGTCGGCCTCGTCCTGGAATATCGGCATGATGACCGGTGTGGGGTCCCACCCTTCGAAGGTCCACTCGAGTGCGTCGTAGGTGGACCGGTGCGGCACCGACCCGTGGGTCTCGCTGGGCATATGGGTCCACTTCCAGCGGAAGGCGTCGGGGGCGTGCTTCTCGAGCGTGCCCGCGAAGGTCCATCCACCCGAGAGCATGTTGCCGCCCTCGTTGCCCATCGTCATGTAGAGCGATCCCCGCGCGTCGGGATGTCGCTCGAACAAGTCCCCGATGCCCCGGACGTACGCCTCGTCGTCCCACCACAGGCTAGGTGAAATCGAGATGTAGCCATCGAACGAGTGGGGTGCCCGCTGCAGCACGTCGGTGATGAAAAGTCCCCCGAACGAGTGCCCGATCAAGATGTCGTAGGATCGTGTGCGATAGCGTTCATCGACCCAGGGGCGCACCTCTTCTGTGAGAAAGCGAAGAAAGGCCTCCGACCCGCCCGCCGTAGGAAAATCGCCCCCGGAGGGTCCCTCACCACCCTCACCCTCCAGCGGGGGCGTCATGTCGCGGGTGCGTTGTTCGGCGTTGATGTTGCCCACGGCGACCACGATCGATTCCGGCATGCGATCGTTGCGGGCGAGGAACTGCACGGTGCCCGTCGTGTGGTGAAAGTGGGCCTGGCCGTCCAGCACGTACACGACCGGATAGGGCTCGTCCGACCCGTCGTAACCCGCCGGCAGTCCGATCAGAAGGGGTCGATCTTCACCGAGGATCTGCGACGTGATCGTGTAGCTCCGACCGATCTCTACGGGGCGACCCTCGGCGTTGGATCCGGCGTCGGCTTCCTGGGCGTGACCCGGTGTGCCGGCGAACAGGAACGACAGCGCGAGAGATGCCAGGACGAAACTGCGGGCGGCCGGGATCATTGCGGAGCAACTCGCGTAAGGGGGGGGCGACGAGCGGGAAAGTGTGGGGGACCAGGCCCGCCGCATCAACCTCGGTCTTCAATCAGCGAACCACCCGCTCCGGAGCACGGTAGGCCATGACGAAGCACTTTCCCTTTCGGCTCGACCGTCGCTGGACCCCCCTCTTCTTCCTTCTCGGCGTGGGAGAAGGCGACGGCGTCGACCTGAACGACGACGGCACCCTGGTCGCCACCTACGGCCGATACAGTGTGCGCACGACCCTCGACAACATCGACCATACCACGGTGACGGGCCCCCATCGCTGGTATACCGCGGTCGGGCTTCGACTCAGTTTTTCAGACGACAGCCTGACCTTCGGGACCAATCACGATCTCGGCCTGTCGATCGTCTTCAAGCAGAAAATCCCGAAGGTGGTCGGGCGACGGGATCACTCGACCCTCTGGGTGAGTGTGGCCGACCCGATCGGCCTGGCCTCGGCGATCGAGTCGGGCCGCGACGCGACGCCGCCGAACGAGTGAGACAAGCCTACTCCCACCCCACCCGCGTCCAGAAATTCACGATCCCGCAGGTGCCCGCATTGAAGTCCTGCTGCACCCGCTGGGCCATGGTGCCGTTGATTCGGGGGACCCCCGGCGGACTCTCCCCATTGAACAGCTGCTCGGCGGCGCTGCGAATGTCGGGCGGCACCTCGCTGATGTGCCGGTAGATCTCGACGGCCACCAGGTCGTCGCCGGTGAGCATGTCGAGGGGGTAGTCCTGCCAGGCCGAGCCGCTCGCCCACCGCGGCCGCATAATGGGACGGCCGTCGACCATGTACGCGAGGCAGCCGCTCCCCCGGTAGGTGCGAATGTTGGGCACGGGCCCGCGAGCCAGCGTCTCGGGATTGTGGGCCCAGGTCCACGAGAGCCAGATATCTTCCTGCCCGCGCAACACGTCGGCGGGGTGCCGCGGTCGAATCGAATCGAGCATCTCGGTGGTGACGAAGATGCCCTTGCCCCAGTTCTCCATGCGCCGGTAGAAGACGTTCTCGCCCTTGTTCGAGCGGGCCGTCACCATGATCGGACTCATCAGGACGGCGTCGGGCAGAATCCGGAAGTCGACGGTCACCGTGTCGCCGGCCTCGACCTGGATGGACTGCGAGACGGTCGTGCCGTACCCGATACGCTGAGCCTCCAGCCGGTACGATCCCCACTGGTCGAGCCCGATGAAGAACGAGCCGTCGGCGCGGGTGGTGACCCGCCTGGTACGTTCTCCGCCCACGAGCACCGTGATCGTGGCCCCCGCGACTGGAACGAGGTCACCGTCGTCGATCAGGTGTCCCCGAATCGCCTGCACCTGCCCCCGAGCAGGTTGAGCGCTCGCGGCGACCAGGAGGGGCAGGGCCGCGATCGCCCAGATCGCACTCGGGACAGGAAGGTGAGGCATGGGGCACTCCCGGAGTTCGGGTCACTCACGTTTTCGCAGTAGCGCCGCTTGCATCGTCTGTGCCAGCAGGAGATTCGTCGAAACGTGGCGGATGTTGGCCACGAATCGACTCTCGAGGTGTCTACGAGAGGGGACACCGCCGAGGGGAGCGGGGGACAGCAGGGAGCCTTGAGCCGTTTCCGACCCGGTCCCCACGTTCCCGCGGGAACGCCGGGCGCCGCGATGTGCGGTTGAGCGAGGGGCGCCGCGATGTGCGGTTGAGCCGGGGCACCGCGAGGTGCGGTTGAGCCGGGCACCGACAAGTGCGGAACGCACGGGCAAACAAGTCGAGACGCTGGGATAGGGCCGCCCGTGGGATCTCCCTTCATCATGGGCCCCCGTCGACCCGATGATGACCACGCCCGGGAGTCTCCGCATGCCCGCCACGCCCTTCCATCGCTCCGTCGCGATCGCCCTCATCACCCTGGTCTCCGCCTGCACCGGCGACCGCCCGACCGCGAGCGCCGATGTGAGCGCCCTCGTCGACACCCAGATGCGCACCCTTCTCCGACTCGTCCCCGAGGCCAGCACCTACTACGGAGTCCCTGAAGACCAGGCGGGGGGCGCCTACGGCCACCGGTTCGCCGACTACTCCCCGGCGGGCGAGCGCCAGAAGCGACAGCTCGTCGTAGAGATGCTGGCCGAGGTCGATGCCGTACCGCTCGATGGTCTCTCCGACGCCGACCGCCTCACCGTCGACTTCGCCCGCTCCCTCTACGAAGCCACGGCCGCATCGCGAGACATCGCCTATGGCAACCAGCAGCCGCTGTGGCGGGGGCACCTTCCCTACCTGGTGAGCCAGCTGTCGGGACCCCACATCGATCTGCCCAACCTCATGGCGTACCAACAGGGCGTGACCACAGCCGCTGACGCTCAGGCCTACCTGGCCCGGTTGCGGGCCTTCGGTCCCACCTTCGACGGGGTGATCGAAAAGCTCGCGTTCGACGCCGATCTGGGGGTGGGCATGCCCCGAGTGCTTCTCGAGCGCACGCTCGAAGGACTGGACGGCGCACTCGCGATCGCCCCCGGCGAGCACGACCTCGTCACTTCTTTGGCGACCAAGCTGAGCGCGTCCAACCTCTCGGATGCCGAGCAGCGCGCGATCGTCGACGAGGCCGAGGCGGCCGTGGCCGACGTCGTACTCCCCGCCTTCGAACGCCTTCGGGCTGCGCTGGCCCTCCAACTGCCCGACGCGCGCGAAGAAGCGGGCGTGTGGGCGCTCCCGCAAGGCGAAGTGTTCTACCGGCACTCGGTGCGGCAGATGACCGGAAGCGAGCTCAGTCCCGACGAGATCCACGATCTGGGCCTTCGCGAGGTGGCCCGCATCGAGGGCGAGATCGACGCGCTGCTCACCTCCGAGGGCATCAGCGACGGAACGGTCGGCGAGCGACTCACGGCCCTGAGCGCTGATCCGGCCTACCACTACCCCGATACCGACGAGGGCCATGCCGAAGTCCTGGATCTGCTTCGTGCCCAGGTCGCCGCGATCCAGGAGCGCATGCCCGACTACTTCGGCCTCCTCCCGCCGCAGGCACTCGAGATCCGCGCCGTTCCCGAGGTGAGCGAAGCCACCGCGGCGGGTGGGTACTACGACGTGCCGTCCCTCGACGGCACTCGCCCCGGCATCTACTGGATCAACTTTCGCGACATGACGGCATGGCCGTCGTGGACCCTCGCGACGCTTTCGTATCACGAAGGGGTCCCCGGTCACCACCATCAGTTGGCGACCGCGATGTCATTGGGCGAACTCCCCTTGCTCCGCCAACTCGCCGCCGACAACGCCTTCATCGAGGGGTGGGCCCTCTACTCCGAGCAGTTGGCCATGGAGATGGGGCTCTATGACGGCGATCCCCTGGGAAACGTGGGACGGCTGCGCGATGAGCTGTTTCGCGCGGTACGTCTCGTGGTCGATACGGGACTCCATCGCAAACGTTGGACGAGGGAGCAGGCCATCGACTACATGGCCGCCACCACCGGCACCGCGATGTCGGACGTCGTGGCCGAGATCGAGCGTTACATGGCCTGGCCCGGGCAGGCGCTGGGCTACAAGGTCGGCATGATCCAGATCCTCGAGCTGCGCGAGGCCGCTCGCGAGTCGATGGGCGAGTCGTTCGACCTGCGCGCTTTCCACGACGTGGTCCTGGGCGCGGGCATGGTGCCGATGGACGTCCTGCGGGAGCGGGTCGAGGCGTGGGCGGCCGAAGTGGAAATGGGGGCGGGTGAGTCCGTCTGATTGAAGACGGAACGTTGGTCCGGCCAGGAGTGAGTCGGGGGGCTCCTCCTGGTTCGGACCGCGTTCA
>CBDUEZ010000265.1:0-6111 GCA_965366355.1 uncultured bacterium | reverse complement strand
CCGCCCGCCACCACCGCCCGCCACCACCGCCCCGCCCAAAGCCCACCGCCCGCCCACGCCGTCCCCCCTACCAACGCCCGCCGATCGAGTCCATCACCTGCCGCAGCCGGATCAGATCGACCGCGTGTACGGAGTCTCCCACCAGATTGTGCAGCTCGCCGTAGTCCAGCTCGAGGTCGAAGAGCTGTTCCGAGCCGTCGCCGTAGCGAATGTATTGATACCGGCGATCGATCACGCTCTTTATGGGCCCCAGGAGCAGATGATCGGTTCTGATCGACTCGATTGCGAGCGGCCACAACTCGGAAAGCGCGTATCGAGGCGGCCCGTCGTCCGGCGCGTGCACGAGCGGCACGAACGACGATCCACCGAACTCTGGCGGAGCCTCGGCGGCGATCAGGTCGAATACCGAGCGGGGCATGTCGAGCAGGCTCACGGGCTCGTCGATCCGGAGTCCCCTGGGCAAATGGTTCGGGTACGACGCGAACATCGGAATATGCACGAGGGGTGCGAAGAGCGACTCGGCATGCCCCAGCTCGCTTTGTTCGCCCCACATGTCGCCGTGGTCGGAGGTGACGATGACCAGGGTGTTGTCTAGGGATCCCGACTCTGTGAGCCAGCGCCGAATGCGTCCGATCTCGCCGTCGATATAGGCGATCGAGGCGTCATAGCGGTTGATCCAGCGGTCGATTCCGACGCTGTCGCCGCGGTCGTAGAAGCGGTCGACGAAGTCGTTCCAGTCTTCGTCGGGAGTGGGACCGAATCGATCGGCCTGATCGGCGGGAACCAACTGGTAGGGGGAGTGCGCGTCGAAGTAGTTCAGGAAGGCGAAGAAGGGTCGCTCACCGTCGCGCTCCTGAGCCCACCCGAGGAACCGGTCGGTGATGTGGTCGGCCCGGACATTTCGCTCCACCAGACCAGGGAAGAGTCGGGTCGCGCCGGGCGCGATCATCAATCGGGAGAGCCACGACGCGCGGAGAAACTGCGGAAGCTCCCACGGGCGATCTTCGTAGCGGGCGAAACCCTGCGCGAGCCCCGACGCCGCCGTCGTGTAGACCGGATTGGCCGCGAAACCGCCGGTGTGATAGCCCAGATCCCGAAGTGACTCGGCCAGGGTCGTGTAGGACTCCGCGAGGGGCTGGTCCAACCCGACCCCCAGCACGTGATTGTGCTGGGCGGTGAACAGGCTCGAATGCGACGGAAAGGTCCACGATGAGGTCGCCACACCCCGATCGAAGATCACGCCCGATCGGCTCCAGTCGTCCAGAACCGGGCTGGTCTCCCGCGAATATCCGTGCAGGCTGAAGTTCGCGGCCCGCGAGGTGTCGAAAATGATGATCAGGACGTTGGGCAGCCCTTCCGCAGCAGCGGGTAGCGCGCGCACGGCCCGAGCATCGATGGTGGCCGGTAGCGTGACCCACGCGGTCGAGCCGATCGCCACCGCCCCCACGACGATCAGAAGGCTCGCCCGGCGCACGAGGCGGAGCGCCACCCCCTCCCGCGCCATCACGATCCGCGACAGCACCGTCGCCAGGCCGAGGCTCAGCATGACTTCGGCGGCGGGATACAGCGGAATGCCCTCGGACTGCATGACGCTGTGAACCACCATGAATCCGAAGACGACCGCGGCGGCGCGGAGTGCGAGCCTCCGTCGCCCGCCGAGCGACACCAGGGCGATGACCAAACCGATCAGCAGTCCCACGAACGCCGCCGACAGCGGCGCCATCCACCAGATCTCGATGTGAAAAAGCGCGGCGGGTCGCTGGGTCACGAGCTGGCGGATCGTGAAGAAGCCCGCCTCGGCCCACCCTGCACACAGCCCGGCCACCACCCCGACCTTCACGATCTCGAGCGGTGTCAGTCCGTCGGCGGCGCCGAGCAGTCGGTCGATGACCGTGCGTCGGGTGTCGGGGGCGAGAATCCAGCCCGCAACGGCGGCTACCAGCACCACGAACACGGCGCTCAGGGCCAGCGCGACCGAGCGCCAGGCGCCGAGGTAGAACTCGACCGGGTGAAGGTCTCGCCCCCCCACGATGTCGTTCAGAACGGGAATCAGCCGCTCGGCGTAGGCGGCTCGAATCAGCCACGGCGCGAGGAGGGCCGCGAAGATGATCCATGCCACCCCGATACCGAGCGCAGCCTGGGCGAATCGCCGAGCTGATCGTGACACATCTACTCCAGATTCAGTCGAGTGCAGTGAGATCGAGATCGATTTCCATCGAGCGATCGGGGCTCGGAGTTGCAAGCCCCCGCCCGTGGCGGGATACTAGCCTCCGCTCGAGCGGTGCGCTCCCCACTATGCGGCGATATGCCCCTGACCAACTTCGGACTACTCGGATGGCTCGGCGTCGTCGCGGGCGGTGTGGCCGCTCTTTTTATCGCCGGCGTGGTGTATCTCACCGCCGTCATGGCCTGGTCGGATCGGGCGACCAACGGACTCGGCTACTACGGTCGGAGCGCTTCGGATCGCGAGGCCTTCCGGCTGGCTCTGCGTCGGCACGCCTTCGTGCTGCAACCCCTCATTCGGCTGCTCGCGCGGCTCGCCCCCACCACTCTGGAGCGCGCCACCTTCGTTGTCGACGGGGTGCCCGGTCCACGGGGATCGTGTTCGGAAGAGAGCTTCGAGGCCGCGATGAACTACGCGCCGTCCGGCGACGACGTGTTCGTGGTGACGCAGATGAAATGCGGCACGACCTGGATGCAGCACGTGGTCTACGAAGTGCTCATGCGAGGGCAGGGCGATCTCGTCGACACCGGCACGGCCCTCTACGCGGTGTCGCCCTGGTTGGAGGGCTCCAAAAGCGTATCCGTCGCCGAGGCGCCGCTGTTGGGCGTCGGCCCGCGGGCGCGCATCATCAAGACCCATCTGCCGGCCGACGCCTGTCCCGACGCCCCCGGCGCTCGCTACATCTACGTGAGCCGGCACCCGGGATCGTGCTTTGCCAGCTGTGTTGATTTCCTGGGCGAAAACATGGGACCGTTCCTTCCCGACGTCACAGCGATCGAGGAGTGGTTTCGCTCGCCGACCCACATGTGGTGGGGCACTTGGCCCCGCCATGTGGCGGGATGGTGGCGCCGAGCCCAGGAGTCGGCGGCGCCGGGCCGGTCCGCGGAGTCGGACGGGTCGGCGGAGCCGGACGGGTCGGCGGAGTCGGACGGCTCAGGCGCGGCCGGCCCTGTGCTCTGGGTGCGTTTCGAGGAGATGACCGATGACCTTCCCGCCGTGATCGGCCGGGTGGCCCGGTTCCTGGGGGTCGACGAACTCACGAGCGACGAGGTGGACGACATCGTCGAGAAGTGCGGGTTCTCGTACATGCGGGCGCATCATGGTGTCTTCGAGATGCACCCGCCGCACCTTCTCGCCTACGACGCCGAGCTGTTCCAGCGCGGCACGCAGGATCGCTTCTCCGACCTGCCGTCCGATGTGAACGAGCGCATCGTGACGTGGTGCACTCGGGAGGTGGAGGGGAGTGCGGTGCCTATGAAGGCGTGGTATCCGAATCCGGGGACGCCGTGACCGCGTCCTGACCCTCACGGCCGAAGAGGGCGCGCGTGCCCTTCTGGATCTTGTGCCAGAACATCATCATGCCTCCCCCGATTGCTGCGAGTGCCGAGACGAGGGGCATCAAGATCTCGGGACCAAGATAGAGCAGCAGCATGTGTTACCGAGGGGTGGGGATGAGTCCAGGAATGTCACCTCAACCTGAGGTAACGTAGGGGGAGCCGCAAGAAATTCGCCTCCGATGGCAGTCGCGAGAATGGCTCTGAAAGCCCACCTTTAGAGCGACTGCACCGTTCGTCCCGACCCCTGACACTCCGCCATGCTCTTTCGACGGTTCTACGAGGACTCCCTGGCTCAGGCCAGCTACCTGATCGGTTGTCAGGCGACCGGCGAGGCCGTGGTGGTCGACGCCAACCGCGACGCCGACTTCTACCTGCGCGCGGCCGCCGAAGAAGGCGTTCGCATCACGCACGTCACCGAGACCCACATTCATGCCGACTACCTCTCGGGGAGCCGTGAGCTGGCGTCTCGTGTGGGCGCCCAGCTGCTGCTGTCGGCGCACGGGGGCGAGGACTGGAGCTACCGATTCGCGCAGCAGGACGGCGTCACGTTGCTCGAAGACGGTGCGGTGATCGCGGTGGGCAACATCACGCTCGAGGTCCTGCACACGCCTGGTCACACGCCGGAGCACATCAGCTTTCTCGTGACCGACGGCGCGACCACGAACGAACCCCTGGGACTGGTGAGTGGCGACTTCCTCTTCGTGGGCGGCGTCGGGCGTCCCGATCTTCTCGAGAAGGCGGCCGGGATCGAAGGCACGATGGAGGCCGCGGCTCGAATGCTCTTCCAGTCGCTGCAGCGGCTCGATGTATTGCCGGACCACCTCCAGGTCTGGCCGGGGCATGGAGCCGGCTCGGCCTGCGGCAAAGCCCTGGGTGCGCTGCCCATGAGCACGCTGGGCTACGAGCGGCGCGTAAATCCGGCGCTCGCCTACACCGATGAAGACGACTTCGTCGCCTATATTCTCGACGATCAGCCGGAGCCTCCGCGCTATTTCGCGGTGATGAAGCGCTGGAATCGCGACGGTCCCCGGGTGGCGGGTCATCTGCCCGAGCCCGGCCAGTTGGGGGGCGCCCGTCTACGGGGACTGCTCGACGACGGCGGAATCGGGGTGGATCTACGCCCCCGGGAGGCCTTCGCGGCCGGCCATATCAAGGGCACCCTGAACCTGCCGCTCAACCGCTCGTTTACGAACTGGGCGGGGTCGCTTCTGCCCTATACCACACCCCTGGTGTTGATCGGGGTCGACGAGGATGCGGCCCACGAGGCCGCCCGCCAACTGTTCCTGATCGGCCTGGACACCGTCGAGGGTTTCTGCGGACCGGGCGTCTTCGAGGAGCTCGGCTCGAATGCGGAGCTCGAACGGGCCGACTCGGTGTCGGCGACCGAAGCGGCTCGGCGCGTCGCGCGCGGCACGCTTCTCATCGACGTGCGCAACGCCACCGAATGGAGCGACGCACATGTCGCCGAGGCCCATCATCTTCACCTGGGACGCCTCCCGGACGCCCTGGACGAACTTCCCGGCGAGGGACCCGTCCTCCTGCTTTGCCAGAGTGGGGCCCGTTCGGCGATCGCCCGCTCGATCCTGTTGGCGCACGGCCGCGAGGCCATCAATGTCGAGGGCGGCATGATGGGCTGGCTCCAGGCCGGCCTGCCGCACGTTCGGGGCCAATGACCGGGCGCGGCGGGGACGGCGAGGAGGCCCCCCGGGCCCCGGGCCTGGCCCGGGCGGTCGACGACCTCTTTCGAAAGGCCGAGCCGGTGGCGGAGCCGGCCGAGCCCGCCGCGACGATCGAACCCGCGGCGACCCCCGAGCCCGCCGCGACCCTCGAGGCGCGGGTCGATTTGCCGCCCGCGCCGGGTGACGGGCTCCCGGTCGGCGTCTCCACCGAAGACCTGAGACGCGCGCTGGCCGCCTTCATGGCGTCGACCTCAGAGGCCCGCACGGCACTCGCGGTGCGTGTGCGCTTCCAGGCGGAGATGCTCGAGGCCGCCGGAGAGCAGGAAGGGATCGCCGTGGCCGTCGAGAAGATGCTCCTCGCGCGCCCCGACGATGAGGGTGCCCGTGAGCTCGCCTGCCAGCTCGTCACCGACGAGGTCGCGCGGGTGCTGACCTGGCGCCTCGTCGACGGTTGCACAGATGAGGAGCACGGACGCGAGCTGGCCGCGGCCTTCGGGCGATTGAATCCCGAGATGGCCGACGCCGTGGCGGGCGTTCTGGCGAACACCGAAGATCGCGCCGTGCGCAGGGTGCTGACCGAGGTGCTCGTGCGGCTCGCCCCCGAGGCCCAGGAGATCATGGCGGGCTTTCTACAGGACGGTCGTTGGCAGGTCGTGCGCGACGCGGTGACGGTCATCGGGCGCACGGAGATCCCCAATGCCCTTCAGTTCCTGATGACGGCCCTCGCGCACGATGACGAGCGGGTGCGCAGCGAGGCGCTGGTGGCACTGGGGACGGTCGGCGGCGCCGACGCCCCGATCCTCGCCCGCAGCTACCTCGATGTGTCGAGCCCCGAAGTTCGCGGGGCGGCCGCCGAGGCGGTCGGTCTGCT
>CBDUEZ010000264.1:0-6122 GCA_965366355.1 uncultured bacterium | reverse complement strand
CGAGGCAGACGTCCAGGGGTTGCCCCCACCGCGCCCCGACGGGATTCTGACCGTCCACCCCTCCCCCTGGAGACTCGGATGCGCCGCCGCCTTTGTATTCGTTCCACGCCCATGACGCTCATCGTCTCTGCCGCCGTGGTCGGCCTCCCCGGCCTCGTCTCGGGGCAAGAGGTCGCCCCCGCCGTCGCTCCAGCGGCCTTCCAGGCGATGAGCTGGCGCGGGATCGGACCCTTCCGCGGCGGACGATCCGTGGCGGTGGCGGGGGTCGCCCGTGATCCCCAGACCTACTACATGGGCACGGTGGGGGGCGGTGTCTGGAAAACCACCGACGCCGGGACCACGTGGAACAACGTGACCGACGGTCAGTTGGGCACATCGTCGGTGGGGGCTCTCGCGGTCGCCGAATCCGACCCCAACGTGGTGTACGTGGGGATGGGCGAACATGCCATTCGAGGGGTCATGACCTCGCACGGCGACGGCGTCTATCGCTCCACCGATGCCGGCCGCACCTGGGCGCATCTCGGTCTGGACCGAACGCGGGCGATCTCGCGGATCCGGGTGCACCCCGACAACCCCGACATCGTCTACGTGGCCGCCCAGGGCGCGCCGTACGGGGCCAACGAGGAGCGAGGAATCTATCGCTCGCGCGACGGAGGCGAGACGTGGGAGATGATTCTGCACATCGACGAGAACACCGGGGCATCCGACCTCACGATGGATATGACGAACCCCCGGATTCTCTATGCGGCCTTCTGGGAGCACCGGCGAGTGCCCTGGCAGGTGCAATCGGGTGGTGAGGGGAGCGGCCTCTGGAAATCGACCGATGGGGGTGACCGCTGGACCCGTCTCGAAGAGGGATTGCCCACCGAGATGGGCAAGACCTCGATCGACGTTTCGCGGGCCAATCCCGACCGCCTGTTCGCCATCGTCGAGGCCGATCCCGGCGGCGGGGTCTTTCGGTCGGACGACGCCGGCGCGTCGTGGCAGCGAACCACCGACAATTGGACGCTGAGGGCCCGCGCATGGTACTACATCGAAATCTTCGCCGACCCCAGCGACGAAGAGACCGTGTACGTGCTGAATGCTCCGATGATGAAGTCGGTCGATGGGGGGCGAACCTTCACCAACGTCGCGGTCCCCCACGGCGACACGCACGACCTGTGGATCAACCCCAACAACAATGCGGTGATGGTCAACGCCAACGACGGCGGGGGCAACGTGTCGTTCAATGGCGGCGAGTCCTGGTCGACGCAGCAGAACCAGGCGACCGCCCAGTTCTATCGTGTGAACGTCGACAATCGCTTCCCCTACCACATCTACGGCGGACAGCAGGACAACTCCTCGGTCGCGATCGCCAGCCAGAGCCCGGGGGGCATCGACTGGAAGGACTGGTACCCGGTGGGAGGCTGCGAAAGCGCCTATACGGCGTTCGATCCCGACGACCCGCGTTTCGTGTACGCCGGCTGCTACATGGGGATCATCAGCCGGTTCGACCACGTCACGGGCGCATCGCGCGACATCGGCGTCTACCCCGTCCTCCCCGCCGCCCTGCAGGCTCGGGAGATGAAGTTCCGCTACAACTGGAACGCGCCCATCGTCGCTTCGCCGCACGACCCGACGGAGATCTACCACGCGTCGAACCACCTCGCCCGAACGCGGGACGGCGGCATGACCTGGGACGTGATCAGCCCGGATCTCACCCGCGACGAAGACGACAAGCAGGGGTACGGCGGCGGCCCGATCACGAACGAGGGGGCCGGCGGGGAGATCTACGGCACGATCTACTATGTCGCGCCCTCACCCCATGAGCGGGGGACGATCTGGACCGGAAGCGATGATGGACTCGTGCACCTGACCCGCGACGACGGCGCCACCTGGATCGACGTCACCCCGGAACTCGGCCTTCCGGCCGGCCAGATCAATGCGATCGAAGTCTCGCCCCACGACCCGGCGACCGCCTACCTGGCCTACACGAGCTACAAATACAACGACTTCACACCCTACGTCCTCGTCACCACCGACTTTGGGGCCACCTGGGAAAATCGGAGCAACGGCATTCCCGGCGAGGCGTGGACGAAGGTCGTGCGCGAAGACCCCGTCCGGCCCGGCCTGCTCTATCTCGGGACCGAGACCGGAATGTTCGTCTCGTGGGACCAGGGCATGCGCTGGCAGTCGTTGCAGTTGAATCTTCCCAACACCCCCATCAACGACCTGATCATCCAGCGCCGCGAAAACGACCTCGTGGCCGCCACCTCGGGACGCAGCTTCTGGGTCCTCGACGATCTCTCGCCGCTCCAGCAGGCGCAGGACCCCGCCGAAGACGGGATCCACCTTCTCCGTCCTCGGCACGCGTACCGCATCGCGGGCGGGGGCGGTGGTGGTGGGGGCGCGAATGTGGGGAGCAATCCCCCGGCGAGCGCGAGCATCTATCTCCGTCTCGACGAGGCGCCGACCGACGACGACACGGTTACGCTGGAGATCCGCGCCGAGAGCGGCGAGTTGGTTCGCACCCTCTCGACCGCTCCCGACGAAGAGATCAGTCCCGACGCCCGTCCTCTCGACCTGGGCGCGGGACTCAACCGAATCGACTGGGACCTCCGCCACGAGGCGATCCCCAACATTCCGGGCGCCTACGTGTTCGGCTCCCTGCAGGGTCGCCGGGTCGTGCCCGGTACGTACGAGGTTCGCGTCACCTTCGGCGAAGAGGTTCGCACCCAGTCGCTCGAGGTGCGCGTCGACCCCCGACTCGACGCCTCCGCGAGAGCCGAGATGGTCGAGCAGGACGCGTTCGTGGCCGAGGTGGCGCGTGAACTCACCGCGGTACACCGGGCGGCGATCGACGTGAATGGTGTCAACGAGCAGATCGAGGCCCTTCTCGAGCGGGTCGAGGGCCGCGCGGGCGCCGATCGCGCCAACGAGGCCGGGCAAACCTTGAGCGACGACCTCGAGACCGTCGCCGACTCGCTCTACCAGGCCCGCACGGTCGACGGGCAGACCGTGATCAACTTCCCGTCGCGCCTGAAGTTTCAGTACATCTGGCTGCACGGAAACGCAGAGAGCGCAGAGACCGGGGTGACCCAGGGTTCACGCGACGTGCTCGGCGACCTTCGTGTGCGGTGGACGCAGCACCAGTCCACCGTGGAGGAGTTGCTCGGCCCTCGCCTGGACGACCTCAACCGACTCCTCGACGAGTTGGGGTTCGGCCGAATCATTCCGCCCGAGCGGGGGCGGCCCATCACCTGATTTGTCTGCCCGCTGACGTGTCTTTCCGCTGACCTGTCAGTCCGCGAGGCGGCGCGGGGCGTGACCCTTCAGCCCACCGACTGCAGGAGCGCCGCGACGTCGTGCCCGCGCGTCTTCAGGCCCTGCTCCATGCCGGTCTTCTCGACCGAACGTACGTAGGCCTCGCGCGGCTCGATCTTGTCGGTGTCGAGGAGTTCGAACAGCGCGTCGTTGAGGGTGACCATTCCGGCCTTTCGGCTGGTCTGCATGATCGAGGGGAGCTGAAACGTCTTTCCCTCGCGAATGAGATTGCTGACCGCGGGACTCGTCAACAGCACTTCCCGCGCGGCCACCCGTCCCCCTCCCTTTTTCTTGCACAGCGTCTGCGAGATCACCCCGCGCAGCGACTCCGACAGCATGACCCGGATCTGGGACTGCTGGTCGGCCGGAAACTGGTCGATGAGACGGTCTACGGTCGACGCCGCCGTGGTCGTGTGCAGCGTGCCGAATACGAGGTGGCCGGTTTCGGCCGTCTCGATGGCGATCGCGACGGTTTCGAGGTCGCGCAGCTCTCCGATCAGGACGATGTCGGGGTCTTCGCGAAGGGCGGCTCGCAGTCCCACCTTGAACGATTGGGTGTGAAGTCCGACCTGTCGATGCGTGACCAGGCACTTGTGGCTCTGATGAACGAACTCGATCGGGTCTTCGATCGTGAGAATGTGATCCTCGCGTTCGCGGTTCATCAGATCGACCATCGCAGCCAGGGTCGTCGACTTTCCCGACCCCGTTGGGCCCGTCACCAACACCAGTCCCTTGTTCAGATAGCAGAGCTTCTGGAGTTCGGGTGCGATCGCCATCTGCTCGCACGAGGGGATCACGCTGGGAATGACACGGAACACGGCGATCGGGCCGCGGCGGTCCATCGCCGCATTCGCGCGGAAGCGGGCGATCCCCGGGATCTCATACGCGTAGTCGGCGTCGCCGGTCTCGAGAAACCGTTCCCGGTCGTCGGGCAGCATGACGCTGGCATGCATCGCATCGAGGGTTTCCGCGTCGAGGCACTCCCCGTCCGTGCGCCGCAGCACTCCATCGTGGCGAATGATCGGAGGCTCCCCTACGCGCAGATGGAGATCGGAGGCGCCTTCGTCGACGAGTGACCGCAGGAGGTCGTCGAGGGCGGCGCGTGCCCCGGCCAACTCCCTCGAGACGGCAGCGCTCGTCGTCGCGGTCGCGCCTGCCGACGAATTCGCGGCCTTCTCGACGACCGTGGCCTTGCGGACCTCGGTGGCACCGGTCGCCGCGGGTCGAATCGTTACGGAAGTGTCGCCGTCCGACGATCGAAACTCGACCAGGACCGATCCGCTGGGAGCGTCGTAGTCGAAGTCGGTCGACGACCCCGTATCGACACGGGCGGCCCGCTCCGGCCCCGCCATCTCGCGGACCAGCGCGAGAATCTGACCCCCGGCAACGGGTTTGGGCGTGAGCGCGCGGCGCGCCTCTCCCTGAACCAGCGCGATGGGGTGTCCGGCGGCGGCGTGTAGCGCGTCGCACTTCTTCTCGTGCAGAACGGCGATGAACTGATCCAAGCGAGCCATGGGGTCCTCAGTCGTGGGGCCGCACGTGACAGACGTGGCGCCGATTGAGGCACCACAAACCATCCGCGGCGTGCAGGGCGAAGAACGACTCGGGCTGATTCAGAAAATCGATCCCCCGGGTCGCTGGAGGGGGGAGCGAAATGTGAACGTCGCCCGCGAAGTCGCGGCCGTTCGCCATGTGGACCGAGAAGGGCTGGTGTTGCGCGGGAGCGGGCCCCTCGTCGAAGCGGGCGTCACCCAGGGCGACGGCCACCACCTGTGCCTTCGCGACGAGCCTCACCTCATCTTCACCCAGGGTAAGGGCGAAGAAGGCCTCGTCGCGGTTGAGCATCTCAAGGGGGACCTCGGTGTTGCCCGGCGATCCCTGCCGGTACTGCAGGTGCATGTCGCCCCGGAGCACCTCGCCGGACGTGAAGTACACTTCACCCGGAGCGCGACGTGTCGTTGCCCATTCGTTCATGGAGCCTGACCCGATGTCGAGGGAAAGAGCCGTGGACTTCGTATTGTCGGCAGGGATCGGGCAGTTCTGAGCCGACCGTTCTGCGGGCGCGGGCCCTCGTGTCGACAAAGCGTCGGCGACCGCGCTATTCTGCCGCACTTCCTCGACCCGGAGAACCTGTGCGCCTACCGACCACCCGCCGCCTCGCGGCGCCGCTCATGCTCATCCTGTTCTTCGCCGGTGGGGCCCGTGCAGAGGCCCAGGATCAGGATCCCACCCCGACCAACTCGGCTCTCCGTGATGGCGAGGTGTTGGTCCTGATGCGCACGGACATGGGCGACCTGCACCTCGCCATCGACACGGCCCGCGCGCCCATCACGGGTCGGAATTTCCTTCGGTACGTCGATGCGGGGCTGTACGGGGGCGGCACCTTCTACCGAAGCGTACGCAACGACAATCAACCCGACGATTCCGTGCGCATCGAGGTGATCCAGGGCGGCATGGACCGAGCTCGTCGCCGGCAAGCCTTCGAGGCGATCACCCTCGAGAGCACCGACGCGACCGGGTTGCGGCACCTCGACGGCACGTTGTCGATGGCTCGGTCGGGCCCGAACACCGCCACGGCGGAATTTTTCATCACGCTGGGTGCACAGCCCTCCCTCGATGCCGGGGGCGCTCGAAACCCAGACGGCTTCGGCTTCGCGGCCTTCGGGCGGGTTGTCGAGGGCATGGACGTCGTCCGCGGCGTGCATGGGCTTCCGACGGAGGGGCAGTATCTCGTGAGCCGCGTCGGGATCCGCTTCGCTGAACGCGTCGGCCCACTCGCGATTCGATAAAAGAAGGGCCGACCGGCGCCATCGCCGGTC
>CBDUEZ010000263.1:0-6133 GCA_965366355.1 uncultured bacterium | reverse complement strand
TGGCCATCGCCAGCGTCGTCTCCCTCCTCCCGCGCACCGTGACGGTGCGCACGCTCGACCCCGAGTCTGGCCAGGTGACCACACGGGACGTCCGTCGGATCCCGATCGAGCTCGGGCTCGACCTCAGCGGTGGCGTTCATCTCGCCCTCGAGCTGGACCCCACGCATCGAGTAGAGGACTGCGCCGACGCGATCGACGGCGCAGCGCGGGTCATCCGCAACCGGATCGGTCAGTTCGGTACGTCGAGCCCCGTGGTCCAGGCCGCCGAGAACTGCCGACTCATCGTCGAACTGCCCGGTGAGCGCGATCTCACGCGGGCTCGCGACATCGTGCAGCAGACGGCGTTCCTGGAGTTCCGCCTCGTGCACCTCGAGGACCGGTTCGAGGCACTGTCGCGTTTTCTCGAGAGCTCGGTCGGCGGGCCCGGTGTGGTCGCCCGAGGATCCGCGGCGGGGGAGTATCTCGTTCGGGCTGATCGGGTCGAGGAGGTGGGTGCCGCCCTCGATTCCGCGCCCCGCCGCATCCTCCCATCCGATGTGGATGTCCGGTGGGGAACCGATGACGAACACCCGCGCGGAGACGCCTGGCGACCGTTCTACCTCGTCGGCGCCGAAACCGTCATCACAGGTGAAGACATGGAGAGCGCGACGGCCGCGCACGATCCCATGACCCAGCAGCCACAGGTCCGGTTCGAACTCGACAAGGCAGGCGGCCGGGCGTTCGAACGGGCCACGGGGCGGAATGTCGGTGGCTACCTGGCCATCGTGCTCGACGGTCGCGTTCAGGGCGCGCCGGTGATGATCCGCGAGCAGATCCGGTCGACGGGAAGCATCGAACTCCCGAACCGCACGATGCTCGAGGCGAGCGATCTCGCTCTGGTGCTGCGTGCCGGAGCCCTCCCCGCGCCCCTCCACGTGGTCGAGCAGAGCACCATCGGTCCGTCGCTGGGCGCGGATTCGATCGAGGCTGGACTCCGCACGTCGCTGCTGGCGGTCGTGCTCGTGATGGTCACCATGGTGCTCTACTACCGCGTTTCTGGCGTATGGGCCGTCGGCGCCCTGGCGCTCTACCTGCTCTTCGCATTGGGCGGCCTGGCTGCGCTGGGGTTCACGCTCACGCTGCCGGGGATCGCAGGGTTCGCGGTGGCCATCGGGATGGCGGTCGACGCCAACGTGCTCATCTTCGAGCGTATCCGCGAAGAGATGCCGGGGGCGCGCACCATCCGTGAGGCCGTGAACCGCGGCTTTCGGAACGCGCTCTCGGCCATCGTCGATTCGAACGTCACGACGGCCCTGACCGGACTGATCCTCTACCGGGTCGGCACCGACTCCGTGAAGGGCTTCGCCGTCACACTGCTCATCGGACTCGGTGCGTCGATGTTCGCGGCAATCTTCGTCACGCGGACCTTCTTCGCCCTGTGGCTGAAAAGGAAGCGACGGGTGCGGGGCCCGAAGTTCTGGGCGATCGGCTCCCTCGCGGCGAAGCCGGTTGACTTCTTTCGGCCGCGGCGCTGGGTCCTGGCGACGTCGGGGGCGTTCATCGCGGCGGGGCTCTTCATGATCGCGACCCAGGGCATGAGCTACGGGATCGATTTCACGGGCGGGACACTCGTGCACATCCGGACCGAGCAGGTCGTGTCGGTCGACCAGATCAGGTCGTCGCTCACGGCCGGAGGGCTCGATGCCTCGTCGGTGCAGAGCTACGGTTCCGAACGGGACTTCCTTATCAGGACACGGCCCGAGGGCGCTGCCGACGGCGTCGGAGGCGTCCTGGACCAGGCACGTGCGGCCCTCGATTCAGGCCTCGGCGCGACCGGATACGACGTGCAGCGCGGTGAGGCGGTCAACCCCCGCGTAGGAAGCGAACTCCAATATCGCGCCGGGGCTGCCATTGGGCTCAGCTTCTTGTCGACACTCGCCTACCTCGCCGTGCGCTTCGACGCGCGACTCGGCCTCGCGGCGGTGATGACCACGGCGCACGACATCCTGGCCACGATCGCCTTCATGAGGTGGCTCGACATCGAGGTGAGCCTGATCACGGTGGCCGGCGTCCTCACCGTGATCGGGTATTCGCTGAACGACACGATCGTGATCTTCGACCGTATTCGGGAGAACCTCAGGGCGTCACCCGGCGTTGACCTGCGGGAGATCCAGAACCGCTCGATCGCGCAGACGTTGCCTCGAACCCTCCTGACCACCGGCACGACGCTTACGGCTGCGGTTCTGCTCGCGAGCTTCGGCGGGGCCACGATCCGACCGCTGGCCCTGGTCATGAGCTTCGGGATCGTGGTGGGCACATTGTCGTCGATCTTCGTCGCTTCGCCCGCGCTGTTGTGGCTGAGTCGCGGGCGTCGCTCAAAGGAGGTTGCGGCGTAGGAGGCACGAACGCGGGAATCCCGGCGCGTCCGCCATCCGACCGTCTCGACCCGCCGACGACCGCGAAGACCCGGGGCCACCCATGCCACACCCATTCTAGCCAGCGGTGGGTGTCCGCGAAGGCGCGGGCAAGGCGGGCGCGCCCGGAACATGGACGCGCCCGTCGGGGCGTCGAAGGTCAGCCCGGCTGGTCGTTGTGAATCTCTGGATCCACCAGAATCTTCTTCTCACCGTTGCCGTTGTCGTAGACCACGAGGAGGAGCAGCTTGTAGTCGCCGGCCTCTTCTGGCTGGTCGTGCATGGTAAACGGCTGATCGGATGAAGGGGGTCCCCACGAACTGACCCAGAAGGGGATCGGATGCACGCCATCGACGGACTGCTCCAGCTTCTTCCAGGTTTGATGCCTCCCCATCGATCGAAAGGCTCCGTCGATCACGCGTGCAGTCGCGAACTTCGGGTCCGAGTTGTCGAACCCGAACTGGTATTGGCCACCCCCGTGATCCACCCTCGTTGGAACCTTGTATTTCAGCTTCACTCCCGGAAAGTGTGTGGTGGGATCCTCCCGCGGTGGTGTGACCGCGGTGTCATGGTTCAGCGGCAACTGAATGGTATACATGATGCCTCCATCGAAAGGGGACTACGATCCCGAGTCGCGAAGACGACCCCGGGGTGACTCGATGAGACCGGCCAGGGCCGGGTCGTCATACCCGACTCCGCGCAGCTCTTCGAGCGTCTGAAGAGCCTCTTCGGGGCGCCCCAGGAGCGCGAGAGCCTCGGCTCGGAGGGGTCGAAAGAGACCGTTCTGCAACTCCAACGGCATCGACTCGATCGTGCTCAGCGCCGACTGCCATTCGACACGGGCCTCGTCGAAACGGTCGAGGGCGTCGAGCGCTCGTCCCCGCGCGAGCCGCGCGCCGACGAGCACTTTCGCCTGATTGCCCATCGGCCGGTCCGCGACGGCGAATCCGACCGCCTGCGACGCCGCCGCGAGAGCCGACGCGGGGAGCGCCTTCGCGAGGTCCAGACGCGCCCGGGTGCCGAGTACAGAAGCGAGGTCGATCCGCCAACCCACCGGTGCCGATTCGACCGAAAGCAGGGCGCCCATCTCGCTCGCTGCGAAGGTGAGATCCCGCTCCGCGTCGATCAGGCGGCCGTCTGCCATCCACGATTCTGCGCGAGCTCGAGTGCCCATGGCCCGCGCTCGACGCCAATCCGTGTTGGTCGGGTCGAAGGCCACGAGGCTGTCCAGGAGGAGTCTCTGCTCAGAGGCCAGATCAAGTGCCAGCCCGACGCTGCCCGTCGTGCGGTGCAGGTCGGCTAGAAACCCCAAAGCCACAGCGGTACGGTGGCGCCAATAGGCGTGATCGGCATGCAATTCACGCACCTGACGCTTGAGGCCCAGCTCCCGGCGGTGCTGCTCCAGCGCCGGGCCGTAGGCGCCCGTTCTCAGCAAGGCCAGTCCCAGCTTGTTGTGGCTCTCGGCGAGCTCTCCCACCCGGTCGACATTCGTCGAGTCGAGTGAGACGAGATCGGCCTTGACCCTCAACGTGTGCGCGTAGGCCTCGACGGCGCGACTCAACTCTCCCCGAGATTCGTAGACCGAGCCGAGGTTGCCGTGCGCGAAGCCGACCTCGAGCCGATAGTCGAGATTGTCGGGGTCCCGCTCCACCAGAGCCTCGGCGATGTCCAGATAGCCCTGGAAGTGCGCCTCGGCGGTTGGAAAGTCCCCTCCGCGCCATGCGGCGTACCCGACGTAGAACTCACTCTGCGAGCGTTCGAAGAGCCGCTCCAGATCGTCCGGCGCACGGGCCGACATCTCCGTCGCGAGACGCAGCGATTCGTCGTACGCACGCGCGGCCGAATCGAAGTCGCCCTGTTGCATGCGCACGGAGCCCGCCTGCCGAAGAGACCGAGCGCGGGTCGACAGGTCGTCGTCGCTGAACTGGTCCTGCGGGATCGAGCTGAAGTAGGACACGGCCTCGTCGTTGACCCGATCGAGGATCGGGAGTTGCCCGATCGGGGTGAGTTTGTCTCGCAAATCGCCCAGCATGAAATCGATCAGCCGCTCGGCCTGGGCTCGGCGGCTCTCGGCCTCATCGCGGGCCTGAGCGATTCGCGACGCCTGGATCCGGCTGAGGGTGGCAAAGGCGGTCAGGCCGATGACCGCGGCGCTTGCCACCGATACTCCGATCCAGTTCCGGCGCACGAAGCGCCCAACCCGGTAGCGGGCGCTTGCAGCGCGGGCGCGCACAGGCTCATGCGAGAGAAATCGCTCGAGGTCGAGCGCGAGAGCGTTGACCGTCTCGTAGCGGTGGTCGCGGTCCTTTTCCATGGCCCTCGCCACGATCCAACCGAGGTCACCCGAGAGTTCGCGGCGCAGGGCGGCCGGGGTACTCGAACGGTTGCCGGCGATCGTCTGTTGGGTGTCTCCCAGGTCACGAAACCGCCGCACCAAGGAGGGCGGTTCCCGGGTCAGCTGCGCAGCTACGGCAGCCCACCCTCGATACGCAGCGCGATCGAACGGGAGGGCTCCGGCCAGGACCTCGTAGAGCACGACGCCGAGCGCATAGACGTCGGTTCGGGTATCTACGTCTCCCCCTCCCCCGATCTGTTCGGGACTCATGTAGGCCGGCGTCCCGATCACCTCGTCGTGGCGGGTCTGGAGCCTACCATCGAAGGCCTCGGGGTAGGTCGCCTTGGCCAGCCCGAAGTCGATGATGCGCGCAGTCGCCCGCCCATCGACCTGTGTCACCAGGAGGTTGGACGGCTTGAGGTCGCGGTGTAGAACACCCTTCTGGTGCGCGTGCTGAACCCCCCGACAGACTTCCACAAGGAGCCGCACCCGGTCGCGAAGCGTTAGCCGACGGTCGTCGCAGTACCGTGTGATGGGGAGGCCGTCGACGAACTCCATCGCGAAATACGATCGGCCGTCGGCCATCGTTCCCGCCTCGAACAGGGTCGCGATCGCCGGATGATCCATTACGGCCAGCGCCTGGCGCTCACCCTCGAATCGCGCCAGAACGCGCTCGGAGTCGAGATCGGCTCGCAGAACCTTCAGAGCGACCTGTCGTCGAACGGGGCGACTCTGTTGAGCCAGGTAGACCGTGCCCATCCCCCCTTCACCCAGCGGGCGCTCGACGCGGTAGCGATCTCCGATCATGAACGGCTCGGAGCCGCTCTCGCCTGGCACCCCTGGTCGACCCATTCCAGCACTCCGGACGCGGTTGAGATAACCAACGCCCCGATACTTCACGCGCCACGGCCGAAGTGCCCTATCGCTCGGTGCCGAATCTCTTATCCGAGCGTCCCGACTTGCCCCGGCGCTCCCGGCGATTCAAAGGACCTCGGGGGGCGGATTCGGCGAAAGGCGTGCGCCGCAGTCAAAGCGAGAAAACGTTCCCGCGGGAACGCGGCGTCAACCCTCGACGTGGGCGCATCGCGTCGCCGGTTTCGAGAAGCGCCGAACCTCGCGCACGGCTTCTGCGAAGCCGACGCGGGTTCGCCTCCCGCCGCCTCCATGGCCCCCACCAACACGAAGGCCCCGTCAACCGAGGTTGACGGGGCCATGGAGGCGGCGGGAGTTAGCTGCGGTGCGCCCCGAGGGGGCGCATCCTCGCTGCCCTCGGCTGGTGCGGTCGACGCGAATGTCGTCAGGACGAAACGACTCGAATGCCCGACTCTGGCCTCGGCGTCTGCCTCGGGTCGAACCTCGCGCACGGCTTCTGCGAAGCCGACGCGGGTTCGCCTCCCGCCGCCTC
>CBDUEZ010000262.1:0-6224 GCA_965366355.1 uncultured bacterium | reverse complement strand
CGTCATGAAGTCCCTTCGCACGTTACTGGGAAGCCTGGTTGCCGCACTCCTGACGGCTGGTTGCAGCCTGGAGGGCGATTACCCTCAATCCAGCGTCGCCCCCGCTTCTGATTTCGCCGAACTGATCCACGGCCTGTATGTGGACATCTTCTGGTGGACCCTCATCATCCTCGTGGTGGTCTGGGTCGCGCTCGCGTACATCCTGGTGCGCTTCCGCGAGCGACCGGATTCGCCGAAACCGGAACAGGTCCATGGTCACATGGGCCTCGAAATCGCCTGGACCATCGTGCCCGCGATCATCGCGGTCGCGATCACCATTCCGACGATTCAGGCGGTGTTCTCCACTCAGCCGTCCGAGTTGGACGGGGGAATGGTCGTCGACGTCATCGGCCACCAGTTCTGGTGGGAATTCCGGTATCCGGACACCGGGCTGGTCACCGCCAACGAGGTTCACATTCCGGTCGACCGAAAGGTGAGCTTCAGGCTTTCGTCGGCCGACGTGATCCATTCGTTCTGGGTTCCGATGTTGGGTGGCAAGCGCGACGTGAATCCGCTCCGGATCCGGCCGGAGGGAGTTGATCCGCATTACAACTGGATCCACCTGACCCCGAACCAGATCGGTACTTTCTGGGGCCAATGCGCCGAATTCTGCGGATCTTCGCACTCCCTGATGGGCTTTCGGGTCGTGGTAGAGTCTGACGAAGACTTCGCCGCCTGGCAGTCGGAACTCGCCACCGCCGTGGTGGCGCCTGAGGCTGCGGTCACCGCCGAGGGCGAGGTTCCTCCGACGGGTCAGGTCGTCGCGGCGGTCGATCCGCTGGTCGAACAGGGACGCACGTTGTTCCATCAGCAGACCTGTGTCGCCTGCCACGCCATCGCCGGAACGAACGCGCAGGGAGAGATCGCTCCCAACCTGACCCTGCTGGGGCAGCGTTCGTCGATCGCCGCGGGCATGCTGGAGAACACCATCGAAAACATCGAGACCTGGATCAAAGCACCTCAGGACATCAAGCCGGGCGCGTTGATGCCGGGTGTTGCGGTGCCGGGGGGCAATTGGCCCGCCACAAACCTCACGGATGAACAGGTCAGTGCCATTGCGGCCTACCTGTACAGCCTTCGATAGACGCGTTGTCCCCTCGCGCTAACGGCGCTGACGCCGCACCACGAAAGAGACGGAGACCATGTCCGTAGCCGCAGAAACCGCCGCCGAAAGCGGCACTACACACCACGACCACCCGACTGGCCTGTGGAGCTGGATTACGACCGTCGACCACAAGCGGATCGGGGTGATGTATTTCCTCACCTCGGTTGCTTTCCTGTTTGTGGGCGGGCTCGAGGCGCTTCTCATCCGGATTCAACTGTTCCGGCCCGACAACGCCTTCGTATCGGCCGAGCTCTACAACCAGCTGTTCACGATGCATGGCACCACCATGATCTTCCTGGTGGCGATGCCCATGGCCGTGGCCTTCTTCAACTACGTCGTGCCCCTGCAGATCGGGGCCCGCGACGTGGCCTTTCCGCGACTCAACGCCCTCTCGTACTGGGTCTACCTCTTCGGTGGCCTGTACCTGAACGCCAGTTGGTTCGTGGGGGCGGCTCCCAACACGAGCTGGGTCGGCTACGCCAACCTGACCTCGACTCAGTTCTCGCCGGGACTCAACGTCGACTTCTGGGTGTTGGGCCTGTCGATCCTCGGCGTCAGTTCGATCATGGGGGGCGTGAACTTCATCACGACCATCGTGAATCTGCGCGCGCCCGGCATGAAGCTGATGCGCATGCCGCTGTTCACCTGGATGACGCTGGTCACCAGCTTTCTCCTGATCACGGCGCTACCCGTGATTGCGGTGGCGCTGATTCTGCTCGCGTTCGACCGATTCTTCGCGGCCAACTTCTTCAACGTCGCTGCGGGTGGAGATCCGGTGCTCTGGCAGCACCTCTTCTGGATCTTCGGGCACCCGGAAGTCTACATCCTGGTGCTTCCCGCCTTCGGAGTCATCTCCGACGTCATTCCGGCCTTCTCCCGGAAGCCGCTCTTCGGATACCCGGTCGTGGTGTACGCCGGAGTCATGATCGGATTCATCGGGTGGGGCGTCTGGAGCCACCACATGTTCACCTCGGGCTTGGGGCCGATCGCCGACTCCTTCTTCGTGGCGACCACGATGATCATCGCCATCCCGACCGGTGTGAAGATCTTCAACTGGATGGCCACGATGTGGGGTGGCACGATCCGGTTCACCACCGCGATGAACTTCGCGGTGGGACTCGTCGCCCTCTTTACGGTGGGCGGTCTGTCGGGCGTCATGCACGCCTCGGCCCCTGTCGACCTGCAGCAGCACGACACCTACTTCGTCGTGGCTCACTTCCACTATGTGATCGTGGGCGGAATCCTGCTCGGCATGTTCAGCGGTCTCTATTACTGGTTCCCGAAGGTGACCGGACGCTTCCTCAGCGAGAAGCTGGGGGCCTGGCACTTCTGGACTACGATGATCGGCTTCAACCTCACCTTCTTCCCGATGCACTTTTCGGGAATGTTCGGACAGCCGCGCCGGACCTGGACCTACCAGGCTGAACTCGGCGTGGAGCTCTTCAATCAGATGTCGACGGTCGGTGGCTTCATTCTGGGCATCAGTACTCTCCTCATGCTCTACAACGTGTTGAAGAGTGCCAGATCCGGCGAGCGGGCTGGCTCGAATCCCTGGGGTGCGCCGTCGCTCGAGTGGGCGACCTCGTCTCCTCCGAAGCACTACAACTTTCCGAGCCTCCCCGAGGTTCGCTCGCGCGAGCCGCTGTGGCACGATGACGAGCGAAAGGAGATCGAGTCGGTGACCCTGGCCGAGCCGGCGGTCGAGCCCGAGATGCCCGGACCTTCCTACTGGCCGATCGTGGTCGCGTTCGGAATCGCTGCAACCTGGGCCCTGGTCATGACCGGGATCTGGTGGGTGCCTCTACTCGGGATGGCTTTCACGATGTTCGGGGTCTACATGTGGGCCTACGAAGACCCCTTCGCACACACGAAGTCGAGTTCGAATCATGGCTGATGCTGCTGCGGTGGCGCACGACGACCACCACTACACCTCCACGGGGCTCAACACGTGGAAGGTCGGGTTCTGGACCTTCATGGGGTCCGAGTGTCTGTTCTTCGGAACGCTCATTTCGACCTACATGGTCTACAAGGGCCAGAGCGTCGTCGAGCCGTTCACGCAGGACATTCTCGACATTCCGCTCACGACCATCAGCACGTTCGTACTGCTGATGAGTTCCCTGGCGATGGTGCTGGCCCTCGACGGGGTGCAGCGGGGCGACAAGAAGAAGGCCATGATCTGGTTGGCCGGGGTGGTGCTTCTCGGTTCAACCTTCCTGGGCTTCCAGGTCTACGAGTTCAGCCACTTCTACCATGAAGGCCTGTCGCTCAGTACGAACCTGTTCGGGTCATCGTTCTTCGTCCTGACCGGCTTTCACGGGGCGCACGTGACCATCGGCGTCATCTGGATGCTGACGCTCCTCTACATGTCGGCAACCGATCGCCTGCCGCCGTCGAAAGCCCTGAATGTCGAGATCGCGGGACTGTATTGGCACTTCGTCGATATCGTCTGGATCGTGATCTTCGTTCTCATCTATCTGATCCAGTAGGGAGGCCCCATGTCGAGTCACGCAGACGCACACGGCGAGGGCGGGCACGCCTCCGTCGGATTCTACTGGATGATCGGGATCATCCTGGCCGTTCTCACGGGGTTGGAGGTCGGGGCCTACTATATGGAGCTGGGCGCGATCGAAGTGCCCGTGCTTCTGGGCCTGTCGATCGTGAAATTCGTTTTGGTCGTGATGTTCTTCATGCATTTGAAGTTTGATGCGAAGCTCTTCACAGGGCTCTTCGTGGCGGGGCTTTTTCTCGCCGTCTTCATGGTGAGTGCCTTGATGATGCTCTATCACGTGGTGCCTGCGCCCACCATGTGATGCAATCCCAATCGGCCCCAGGTCGCGGCTGACCCCCCATGCCCCATCTTCCGTTGGTGTTGATGGCGGGGGGTATGGGACGCCGGTTCGGGGGCGATAAGCAGGTCGAGCCGGTGGGCCCCCGGGGTGAACCCCTGGGCGCCTACACGGCCTACGACGCCTTTCGAGTGGGATTCGACGAGGTCGTATTGGTCTCCCGACCGGGGGCCGAAGACGCCGTGCTCGCGACCTTTCGCAAAGCGTTGGGGGATCGAGCCCCGATACGGGTGGTTCCGCAGCTCGTCGAGGGGCTGGCCGGAAATACCGAAGATTGGGTGCCCATGGGCCGGCAACGCCCCTGGGGTACAGCCCACGCGGCCCTCGCCGCGTCGCAGTACATCGACGGTGGTTTCGGCATCGCAAATGCCGACGACGCCTACGGCCGCGACGCGCTCGGCGCCCTTCACCGTCTATTGACCAGGGCGGCCCCCGGAGACGTTGCGCTCATCAGCTACCGCGCCCGCGACGTGTTGTCGCCCGAAGGCGGTGTCTCCCGTGGGTGGATCCGCCACCGGGCCGACGGAACCGTCGATGTGACCGAAGTGCACGACCTTCGGGTCTCGCCCACGCAACACATACTCGAGGGCACGACCGAGGCGGGTCACGCCGTTCGACTCCCCGCCGACGAACCCGTATCGATGAATCTCTGGGGGGTGACCCCCGAGGCGATCCAGGCCCTGCGCGCCGGATGGGACCGCTTCGTCGGGGGTCTATCGGCGAGCCGGGAACACGGACTCAGCGCCGAATACGGGCTGAGCACGGCGCTCACGGCCCTCGCCCGCCAAGGCCTGGTCGATCTCCGCCCCGAACCGGGCGGAACCCAGTGGTTCGGCATGACCTTCGCCGCCGATCGTCCATCGGTCGCCCGTCGCATTGCAGCGCTTCACGCCGACGGCACGTATCCTGGGTCCCTCATCGTCGGTGAGCCGCCCCCATCCCCTCCCGATTCGGAGCTCGACCCGTGACCCTTCAGGGAATCGACTGGGCCGTCATGGCGCTCTATGGCGTCGTCGTGCTGGTCGTCGGAATCGCCTTCACCCGACGCGCGGGGAAAAGCGCGGCGGAGTACTTCCTCGCCGGTCGCAGCCTTCCGTGGTGGGTACTCGGCACCTCGATGGTGGCCACCACCTTCTCGACCGACACGCCCAACCTCGTCACCGACATCGTGCGCACGAACGGGGTGAGCGGAAACTGGGTCTGGTGGGCGTTCGCGATCACCGGAATGCTCACCGTCTTCTTCTACGCGAAGTTGTGGCGTCGGTCGGGTGTGATGACCGACATGGAGTTCTACGAGATTCGCTACGCGGGAAGTCTCGCGGCCTTCCTGCGCGGCTTCCGGGCGGTCTATCTCGGGGTCTTCTTCAACGTCATGATCATGGCCACGGTGACGTTGGCGGCGATCAAGATCGGGGGGGTGCTCCTCGGCGTCGACCCGCTGACCGTGGTGCTCGTGGCCGGGACGGTCACCCTGCTCTACTCCGCCACCGCGGGGCTGTGGGGCGTCGTGGCGACCGACCTCCTGCTCTTCGTGATCGCCATCGGCGGCTCCGTGGCGGCGGCGGTCGTGGCCCTCCGCCACCCCGATGTCGGGGGTCTGGGGGGGCTGCTCGCCAACCCCGACATCCAGGGGAGCCTGGCGTTCCTGCCCGACTTCACCGATTGGTCGACCGCCTCGGCCGTCTTCGTGGTTCCGATCGCGGTGCAGTGGTGGAGCACCTGGTATCCGGGATCGGAGCCCGGCGGCGGGGGCTACAACGCCCAGCGCATGCTCGCGGCGAAAGACGAAACCCACTCCCTGAAGGCCGTGCTCTGGTTCACGGTGGCCCACTACGCCATTCGCCCGTGGCCCTGGATTCTGGTGGCCCTCGCATCGCTCGTCGTCTTTCCCGACCTGGCCTCGATCCAGCAGGCGTTTCCGGGTCTCGACCCGTCGATTCTGGGACACGATCTCGCCTATCCGGCCATGCTGTCGTTTCTTCCCGCGGGACTGCTCGGTCTGGTGGTCGCGTCGCTGGCGGCCGCGTACATGTCGACGATTTCGACCCACCTGAACTGGGGCTCTTCATACGTCGTGCAAGACGTCTACCGCCGGTTCGTCGTGACCGAGGCCGACGAGGGCCACTACGTCATGGTCGCTCGCCTGAGCACGGTCGCGCTCACGGTGCTCATGGGAATCGTGGCCCTATGGCTTCAGAACGCCCTCCAGGCCTTCCAGATCCTGCTGCAGGTCG
>CBDUEZ010000261.1:0-6227 GCA_965366355.1 uncultured bacterium | reverse complement strand
CTTCAGCATCGCCGTCATTACCGCCTTCGTGGGTGGGCGCCCCGGAATGATCTCGGCCGCCACCGGTGCGATGGCCCTCGTGATGGTCAGCCTCGTGCGCGACCACGGCCTCGAATACCTTCTCGCGGCAACCCTGCTGACCGGCCTCCTCCAGATGATCGCCGGCGCCTTCCGCCTCGGCACCCTGATGCGTTTTGTCTCCCGCTCGGTCGTGACCGGCTTCGTCAACGCGCTGGCGATCCTGATCTTCATGGCGCAGTTGCCCGAGATCACCGGAGACAATGCGCGGCCCCTCGTGATCCTGACCGTGTTGGTCGGACTGGCGATCATCTACGGACTGCCCTACCTCACGCGAGTGATTCCGTCTCCGCTGATCTGCATCGTGGCGCTGACCGCGGTCTCGATCCTACTCGGGCTGGACCTTCGCACGGTCGGCGATATGGGCGCCCTTCCCGACAGTCTTCCGGTCTTTCTCTGGCCCGACGTCCCTCTCACGTTGGAGACGCTCCAGATCATCTTTCCCTACGCGCTGACGCTGGCGGTCGTGGGACTGCTGGAGTCTATGATGACCGAGACGATCGTCGATGACCTGACCGACACCTCCAGCGATCGCAATCGCGAATGTGTCGGACAAGGGATCGCCAACATCGGCTCCGGTCTTCTCGGCGGAATGGCGGGCTGCGCGATGATCGGGCAGTCGGTCATCAATGTAAAATCGGGGGGACGAGGGCGGCTGTCGTCGCTCACGGCCGGGGCCGTGCTGCTGGTCCTGGTCGTGTTCCTCGGCGAGTGGGTGGCCCAGATCCCGATGGCCGCCCTCGTGGCCGTCATGGTCATGGTGTCGATCGGCACCTTCAGTTGGGACTCCATCTCGGCCCTGCGCACGAATCCCCGGAGCTCGAGCGTCGTGATGGTCTCGACCGTGCTGGTGGTCGTCTTCACCCATAATCTCGCCCAGGGCGTCCTGGTGGGCGTGTTGTTGAGCGCGCTCTTCTTCGCCCGCCGAGTGGGTCAGTTTCTCCGTGTGCAGTCCCATGTGTCGAGCGATGGACTGCACCGAACCTACGAGGTGATCGGACAGGTCTTTTTCACCTCGACCGAGTCGTTCCTCGCCAGCTTCGACTTCGGCGAGGCGCTGGACCGGGTGACCATCGACTTGACCCACGCCCATTTCTGGGACATCACAGCCGTGAGTTCGCTCGACAAAGCCGTTCTGAAATTCCGTCGCGAGGGCGCCGACGTCGACCTCGTGGGGCTCAACGAAGCGAGCGCGACGATGGTCGACCGCTTCGCCGTGCATGACAAACCCGACGCCGTCGACCAGTTGTTGGTTCATTGATTCTCGTTCGTCCCGCTCACCGGTTGATCCCATGACCACTTCGCCGATCTCGACCACGCATCCCACCGGCAAGGTTCTCGCCTGCATCGACGAGTCTCGTTACGCCGAGTCGGTGTGTGACTACGCCCGGTGGTCGGCCGCCCGGATGGGAGCCCCACTCAGCCTGCTGCACGTGATCCCGCATCCGCCCGGCGGCAAGGTCGATTCGGGAAACAATCTGAGCGGCACCATCGGCTTCGGGGCTCGGAAACGACTTCTCGAGGAGCTCGCGACCCTCGATGCGAAACGCTCGCGACTCGAGATGGAGCAGGGCCGGCACCTTCTGGCGGCCGCCCTCGAGCGGTTGGCGGGCGAAGAGTTGAGTTCGATCGAGACCCGGCAGCGCCATGGAGACCTCGTCGACTCGCTCGTGGCGCTCGAGCGGGAGACCCGCATGTTCGTGGTCGGCAAGCGGGGCGCCGACACCGAGTCGGAGCACGGACACCTCGGCAGCCACCTCGAGCAGATCATCGGAGCGCTCCATCGGCCGGTGCTCATCGCTCAGCAGAGTTTCGCGCCGCCGCGACGCTTTCTTTTTGCGCACGACGGCAGCGCGACCGCCCGGAGGGGGGTCGACATGGTCGCCACGAGTCCGCTCCTTCGCGGCACGCCCTGCCATGTGGTGTCGGCCGGCTCCGACACCAAACGACTCGGCGCGGCTCTGGACGACGCGAAGGGCGTCTTCGAAAGAGCCGGGTTCGAGGTGACGACGGCCGTCGTCCCGGGCGAACCCCAGACGGCCCTGCCCCGCTATCAGGCCGAACACGACATCGACCTGTTGATCATGGGCGCCTACGGACACTCCCGGGTGCACCGCTTCTTTCTGGGGAGCACGACCACCGAGATGATCCGGAACTGCACCGTCTCGTTGATGGTGCTGCGCTAGGGCGCAGAGCGTTTTGTTGGGGAGGCAGGCGGACGAACCCTCCACTCGAGGTTGTGCGGGAGATTGGACTGGAGCACGGTCACCGCACTGGTCCCGCAACTCAGGTATTCACGGTCCCCCTTCGTGTTCAACCCAGGATCGCGGCACGTCGTCGGATCGTTCCCTGAAGCAACCCGTCACCCCTCCGATACCCACTAACCTCACGCAGTCCCAACGTCGGGGCGCGTATCTACTATAGGGGCTCCACGACTCGCAGGTGACCCACTGGGACCCCTCCCGGAGCTTCCCACGGCCGTCGAGGTAAGGGCCCGGCGCTAGCTGGAGGGGCGCGCCTAGGTCATAAATCCGCCGTTGAAGCGGTCGAAGACCCACACTCCATCTGCGCCTCGGGTGAGGAGCACACCGCGACCGGCCGTGTGCCCCGGATGGGTCAGGCCGACCCCGACCGAAGCAACGTCACCCGAAATCTCGAGGCGATAGAACCAGACGATGACCCCGTGGTCGAGGATCGGGCAGATGCTCCCGGGCAGCGTCCTCGGCTCGCCCTCTGGACATTGCCGCATCTCACGCCCGTCCTCGACGCGCTTCAACCCCGAGGCGCGGCCAGACAGCTCCGAAAATACCTCCGCCGAAAGTGTGGGCACGGCCGGTGATTCTCTCAGCCACAGGCGACGCTCGAGATCAAGACCCTCCCCTCCAACGGCTGAGAGGGCCACCCCAAGCACCGCAGCCGTGTCCTGAGAGCTCGCCCCGGGCGGAGCCCCGGGAGAGGGTTTGGCGCATGCGGCCGCCGCGAGAATCAGCGATCCAAAGAGACCGGCGGTGCAGACCTGGCTCCCCCCATTCATGGCGACTCCGGCTCTCGAGGCGACCCCGCTTCCCACGCCGCCATGATCGGGACCTGCTTCTTTACGCACAAGGATGGAATAACTCGCCCCCATGCGATGTCGAAGTGGTACGTCCCGAGCACATCGACGGGTCGAACTCCATCGCAAGGATCGAACGATGCGCATACAGCGGCTCCTCCCACTCCTCTTTCTGGGCCTGGTCCTCGGGTGCGACGACAGCGACGGCATCGTCACGCTCATCGAAGACGATCCCGACTTCGAGACCCCCGACTGGACCATGGCGACGCATAGCAACGACGCCGATCCCAACTTCGTCGAGGTGTTCGCCGACGGCACGGTGAAGCGGCTCGATATCGTGATCGCGGCCGACCGCTGGGCCACGATGCTCGACGACATGACCTCGCTCTACGGAACCTTCGGGGGTGGAGGCGGGGGCCCTCCCGGATTGAGCAGTTCCGACATCGATCCCGTCTTCGTGCCGGCCGACATCTTCTACAACGACACGCAGTGGTATCACGTGGGGGTTCGCTTCAAGGGCAACTCGAGCCTGCAGACCTCATGGAGCTCGGGCATTCTCAAGCTCTCGTTCAAGCTCGACTTCGACGAGTTCGAAGACGACTACCCGCAGATCGACAACCAGCGGTTCTTCGGCTTCAAGAAGCTGAGTCTGAAGAACAACTTCGACGACCGCTCGATGTTGCGCGAAAAGGTGGCCGGCGACGTGTTTCGAAACGCCGGAATCGCGGCACCCCACACGGCCTTGTACGCGGTCTACGTCGACGTCGGTGACGGCCCCGTCTACTTCGGCGTCTACACGATGGTCGAGGAGATCGACGACACCGTGATCGACACCCAGTTCCCCGACGACGACGGCAACCTCTACAAGCCCGACGGAGCGGGAGCCAGCTTCGCCAACGGCACCTTCTCGGAGAGCGTGTTCGTGAAGAAGACCAACGAAGACGACTCCGACTGGTCCGACATTCAACAGCTCTTCACCGCGCTCCACGACGGGACTCGCACGACCGACCCCGAAACCTGGCGACAGAACCTGGACGCGGTGTTCGATACCGAGGTATTCCTGACGTATCTCGCGGCCAACACCGTGATCCAGAACTGGGACACCTACGGGCGCATGACGCACAACTACTACCTGTACAACAACGCGGAGACCGGGCAACTCACCTGGGTGCCATGGGACAACAACGAGGCACTCCAGAGCGGGAAAAGGGAGGGAGCGCTCGACCTCGACTTCCGGAACCTGGCGCCCGGCGCCTGGCCTCTCATCGAGTACCTGTACGATGACCCCGTCTACCGCGCACGGTACGATGCGTTGGTCGGAGAGGTCGTCGGGGGCGCGTTCAACACGGGTGACGTTCAGGCCACCTATGCGACCTACTCCGCGCTCGTCCAGCCGTTCGCGACCAGCGAGATCCCGGGCTATTCGTTCCTGAACGGCGCGGGCGACTTCCAGAACGCCATCGCACAGCTGAACTCGCATGCGGCCGCCCGGGCGAGTGCGGCCACCGCGTACCTGAACGGCAACTGACCGCCGTACGGCAACCAACTGCCGAACGGCTCCTCAGCCCCCGCCGGGGGTTCCGTCGACGAACATGTCGAGCGGAGCCTCCGGCGGGGCAGAGGCTCACCCCACCGAAGGGATCGAGCCGCTCACCCGCCGCCGCGAACGAGCGCGGCGAGAATCCGGTCCTGGTCGCGATCGCCGAACCGCTCCGCCGCCGACAGATAGGCGTCTCTGACTCGACCCTCGACCCGACCTGTTCGGGCGATTTGTGTCATCATCTGTGACCCGTCATGGCCACCCTGATCCGCGGCGAGTGTGATCAAGGCCACGAGTTCATCGTCAGCCATCTCGTGGTCGCGAACCATTCGAGTGACGGTTTCCTGGGTCTGATGCCCTCCCATGACCCTCAGAGCGCCCATCACCGCGTCAAAGGTCTCCGGGCCGAAATGGTCGGAGTCCAGCACCACCCGGAGCACCTGGCCGCGAGCGTGGTCCCCGTCGAGCACCGACATTCCTGCGATCACGCGGTTCAGGTCGTCGGGAGAGCCGGCAATGGCGGCGAAGTCCTCCAGGATCTCACTCCTGGCGTGATCGCCGTCCAGAAGAGGGAGTGCAGCCATCACCTCGCGCACGACACCGGCGCCGAGATCGTCGCGCTCGGCGACGGCACGGATGACCCGGGACTTCTCATAGTCGCCGTCGAGATTGCGGGAGGCCGATTCCACGAGCGTGCGGGCCAACTCCAGATCCAGATCGCGATCGTCGAGGAGGCGCTGGTAGAGGCGAGACATCTCGTAGTCGCCGTCGAGGTTTTCGCGGGCCTCCTCCAGGATCTGGAAGAGCCCGTCGCGCCCGACCTCCTGATGCTCCAGGAGTGCGGCGAAGACCCGGCTCATCTCGTAGTCCCCTTCGAGTAGACCGGCGGTGCGAATGAAGTCCCGGCGTAGTTCGGACGACATCGTCCCCGCCTCCGCCGCGGCGGTGAGCACCTTGGCGAGCCGGTAATCGCCGTCGACCGTCTCGGCGGCCAACGCCAACAGTTGCCGGCGTTCGTCGTCGGTCCCGACCAGGGCGTAGCCGACCCCGATGTATTCGGCGCTCACGAACCCGGTATGGAGGAGCGCGATCTCGCGAACCAGTGCATCGAGACCACCGGTCCGGAGGATCCGAGCGGCCCGCTCCTCGGCCTGGTGGCCCGTGCGGCGGAAGATGGTCACGACCAGATCGGCCATCCATTCCCGAGCGCTGGCGTCCCACGGTGCCGCGCTGCCATCGACGAAGTAGTCGCGGCTCAGGTCTGCCGACACGACCACCCGCCGCGTCAGCGCGCGCGATCGAAACTCCGCCTCGAAGGCTCCACCCCGCGGAACCGAAAGCACGTCGGTCTCGGTATCGTTGAAGCGCGTCGCCTGGGGCATGCTCACGTGCACCGTGCAGTCGCGGCCGGTCCACGACAGCTCGACCATGCCGCCGTCGTCATCGGAGGTGTTGATCATCGTGCCCCGAACCCGTCCCCCGTCTTCGGTGATCAAGACCCCGTACTCGGGGTCGTGATCGTCGTCGTTGGCCGGGTACGGACAGAGAGCGTCGGCC
>CBDUEZ010000260.1:0-6276 GCA_965366355.1 uncultured bacterium | reverse complement strand
CTCGTCCGGAAACTCCCGTGCCAGCTCGTCTCGGGCGCCCTCGGATTCCGACAGGCGCAGCGATGCCAGAACGACCTTCTCCGGGCCATGGCCGAGAATCCGGCGGGCCACCGCCAGTCCTACGAGACCCGCTCCACCCAATACGAGCACCCGGCGGTCCTTCAGTTCCATCTATGGATCTCCTCTGCCGGCGTCGGGCCGGAGCGAGTATTCGTCTATTTCGAATCCATCACGGCGTTCTCGAGCGCGCGGATCTCGTCGGCCCCGAGGGGGCGCCAACGCCCGGACGTCAGGCCGTCGAGCTGGATCGGACCAAACCTCACCCGATCGAGCCGCAGGACGGGGTGGCCCACGGCCTCGAACATGCGGCGCACCTCCCGATTGCGTCCCTCGACGAGCACGACGTTCACCCGAACGCCGTGGTGTCCGCGCCCGGCGGGCCGGAGGCTGCGCACGCGGGCCGGACCGTCGTCGAGTTCGACGCCCTCGCGAAGTTGGCGAACCACCTCGGGAGACGGCTCTTCGGCCAGCGTCACCCGATACTCCCGCTCGATCTCGAACGAGGGGTGCAGGAGCCGGTGGATCAACTCGCCCTGGTTCGACAACAGAAGGAGCCCGCCCGTATCGCGATCCAGGCGCCCCACGTACTTGAGGGTGCCCATCTCCGGAGGCAGGCGATCATAGATCGTCGATCGACCCCGAGGATCGGACCGAGTCGTGATCACGCCCTTCGGCTTGTGGAAGGCAAACCAGCGAAAGGCCTCCAACTCCACCTTGCTGCCGTCGCAATGCACGACATCCGATCCGGGCTGGACCTTGGTCCCCAGCTCGGTGACCACCTGGCCGTTCACCTTGACCCGCCCCTGCTCCATCAGCCCCTCGGCCGCGCGCCTCGACGCAACTCCCGCGCGCGAGAGGTACTTCTGCAGGCGCATGGGGGCCTTCACGAGCCGTCGGGCGAGGTCGACTCCCCCGCCGTGGTCGCCGCGTCATCGAAGAACTCCGGCTGGAGCGCCCGTTCGTCTTCGTCTTCGTCGTCATCCGAATCGCCGAGGGGGATCCGGTCCCGGAGCACGATCGGAAGCTCCTCCGGGCGCGGAAGTTCGTCGAGCGACCCGAAGCCGAAGTGCTCGAGGAACCGAGTGGTCGTCCCATACAGCAGGGGGCGGCCCAACCCCTCTCCTCGACCCACGACCTCGACCAGGCTGCGGTCCTGAAGGCTGCGCAGCACGCCCGACGAACTCACGCCGCGAATGTACTCCACCTCCACGCGGCCGATCGGCTGCCGATACGCCACGATCGCGAGGGTTTCCAGGGCCGGGCCCGACAGCCGCGAAGGACGGGGCACGGTGTCGAACCGCTCCAGGTAGGGCGCGAAGTCGGGCCGGGTCAGCAGCTGGTATCCCTCGGCGACCTCGGCGACCTGGAACGCCCGTCCCGACTCGTCGTAGAAGCGGCGAAGGCCATCGAGGGCCTCCTCCACCCGATCCTCGTCGAGTTCCTCATCGGCTCGAGCGATCTCATCGGCTTTGAGGGGGGCGTCGCTGGCGAAAAGAATCGCCTCGACGATCTGAACCGCGTTCATGGGGTCACCTCGGCCTCGTGTTCGGGAACGGGAGGGTATGTCGGGGCACCCTCGGCGGCGTCGTCTTCCTCGTCCCGTCGGTACAGCCAGAGATCGGTAAACGGCGCCACCTGTCGCATGAAGAGCCATCGCCTCCGGGTGAGCTCCAGAGAGGCGAGCAGGGTCATGACGCCATGCATGCGCGCCTCGACGCCGTGAATATCGGTGAGTAGATGGCTGAATTCGACCCGGGCCGCCTGCCCCAAGCGATGCAGAATGAGGTCGACCTTGTCTTCCATGGCGACCGGCCGGAGCGTGACGCGATGGCCTCGATCATGGGTCTCGGGAAGCTCGACACGCAGGGCGGCCTCGAAGACGTCGTCCCACGTGGTCTCGAGTGGACTGTCGGTCAGGTCGGGACGCGGGCGGGGAGGCACGTATCCTCGCGAAAAACGGCGCCCCCGCTCGAACTCCGCCACAGAAAGCCGCGACGAGATCTCGCGGATCTGCTCGTATTCGAGAAGACGTCGCACAAGTTCGGCCCGGGGGTCCTGATCCTCGTCGTCAGCGTGTCGCGGCAGCAGCATCTGCGCCTTGATCCGCACGAGGGTGGCGGCCATTTCGAGAAACTCGCCGGCATGGTCGAGCTGGCTGACCTCGATGTTCTTGACCGCCTTCAGGAACTGGTTCGTGATCACGGAAATCGGGATGTCGAAGACGTCGATGTCCTGAGTCCGAATCAGATGGAGCAGCAGGTCGAGCGGCCCCTGGAACCGATCCAGATCGACCAGCAGGAAGCCGTCTTTCGGAATAAAGAGGCTTCCCGCCCCCGTCTGCGGCTGCGTCAGAGCCACAGGCGAATCCATGTATCGACCAGACCCATGCCCCAGTCGACCGGGGTCAGCAGCACGTTCAAGACGCCCGGTAGGAAGAAGACCATCGCCATGAGCGCGAGGATCCCGTACCGTCCGAACCGGCGATACGGCGCCGCCCAGCGCGCGGGGAGAAGGTGCGCGAGCACGTGCGACCCATCGAGCGGCGGAATCGGCAGCAGGTTGAAGAAAGCTAGAATCAGGTTGAGGTAGATTCCGTATGACAGCCCAGAGCCGACGGTTTCGGCGATCGGCGAACCCGATCCGATCCATCCGACGAGCGGCCCCGCGATCAGCGTGAGCAGCAGGGCGAGACCGAGATTCGAGACGATGCCGGCCATCGAAACCCGCACGTCGCTCCACGGATGAGAGCGAAAATTGCGAGGGTCGATCGGGACCGGCTTGGCCCAGCCGAAGATCAACCCGCCGGCGCTGTAGAGAAACGCGGGCACCAGAAACGACCCCATCAGGTCGAGGTGCGGCAGGGGATTCAGCGTGATCCGCCCCAGCCGGTCGGCCGTGGGGTCGCCCTCGCGACGCGCCTGCCAGGCGTGTGCGACCTCATGAAGAACGACAGAGGCGATCAGGATCGGTACGAACAGAGCGAGCATCATAGCCCGCAAAGCTACCCCGGCCCACTCACGCGGGCCACCCCTCGCGGGCGGTCCTCGGCCACCCGTTGCGTCGACCCGTCGCAAATACGAACATCTTCGTACTTCTGCCTCCCCGCCCACCGACTCGCCCATGCACCCCTCCCGCCCGTCCGTCCCCGCTCTCGAGGCCACCGGCGCGACTTCCCGCGTCGTCCTGGTGCTTCTCGCCGTGACACTCGCCGGCTGCGCCGAGTCGTCGTCTCCGGCGTCGGGGGGTGCCCTCTCGGTCGTCACCCTCGACGACCCCGCCGTGCGCTTCGGAAGCCTGGACGACCCGGCGTCGTCGCTGGTCCCCGTCGATCACCTCGCCCTCGCTCCCGACGGATCCGTGTGGGCTGCGCAGGGACAGGACGGCGAGATCCTCATCCTGGCGCCCGACGGGACGCCACGGCGAAGGGCCGGAGGACTCGGGGAGGGCCCGGAGGAACTCGGGGGCATTCAGGGCATGGGATGGGTCGGGGACTCCCTCTGGGTCACCGACAACCGAAACGACCGCGTCGCGTTCCTGGACTCCGATGGCGACTTCGTCGGCTCGATTCCTCGGCCGCGCGCCGACGGCTTCACTGTTGGCGGCGGCCGCATCGGCGACGACGCGACCGCGTCGTTCACGGGTCTCGTGACCGGAGGATCCCTCTTCGTCGGGGGCCCCAGTCTGGCGGCACTCACCGATCCGGACGCCCCGACGGCGGGCGACGACCCGGTGTTCTGGGCCCCCCATGGCGGCGACTCCGCTCGACCGATTGGAGTCCGCTCGGGGATTCGCCCCCAGGTGGTCGTCACGGAGACGGCCGGCGGAGAGATCCGGAGCATCTCGGTGTTTCGACAACCGTGGGGAGACGGGTCGTTGGTCGACATCGCGCCGGGGGGAGAAAGTATCGTGATCGTCGACCGATCGCTTCCCGAAGAGGGGGTCGTACCGGCGTTTCGTGTGAGCCGGATCGGCCTGTCGGGTGATACGGTCTGGTCGTCGACCCGCGGCTATTCGCCGGTGACCGCCGATCGGGCCCACCAGGACAGTGTGCTCGCCCAGTATGCGGAGAACGGCCCGGCCCGCGAGGTGCTCGAGGAGGCCCTCTTCCTGCCCGCGACCCTCCCCCCCGCATCGAGCGTCTTCATCGGCCGCGACGGCCGCACGTGGGTCGGGCGCGAGGGTCCGCAGGGCGCTCCATCCCGCCAATGGGACGTCTTCGACCCCGCGGGTGCCCTGGTCGCGATCTTCGCCGCACCCCTAAGCATTCGCCTGATGGCGTCAGACGTCGGCGTCGTGTGGGGGGTCGAAACCGACGACCTCGACGTGCCGTACCTCGTGCGCTTCGACCTGCCGGGTGGGTGACGGCAGCGCCGGCAGTTGATCTCGACCGTGCGCGGGGGTATACTTTTCGGCTCACGCCCGCACACGCTGGCGCAATGGAACCGGCACAGCTGGACAACGACGCAATGCCCAATATCAAGAGTGCGACCAAGCGGATGGTTCTCGGCCGGAAGGCCAACGAGGTCAACCGTCACAAGCGTTCGACCCTCCGGACGGCCATGAAGAAGGTGCATCACGCCGAGACGGCCGAAGAGGCACGGGGATCGCTCACGCGGGCGATCTCGTTGCTCGATCGGGCTGCGAACAAGCGCCTGATCCATCCGAACAAGGCCGCCCGTCTCAAGGGACAGCTCGTTCGGCACGTGAACTCTCTGGAGGCCTGAGCGCGCAGCACGCCCGCTCTCAGCTGACCAGACGAAAGGGCCCCGGGTTTCCCGGGGCCCTTTTTGTCGTCGGGGTCGGCGCTGGTCTGGGTCGCCGCCCGTTTCGGTCGCCGCCCGTCTGGGTCGGCAGCGCTCGCGTGGGTCAGCCCTCGTGAACGATCCGCCCGCCCACGATCGTGAGCACCGCACGGCCGCGAAGCTCCCACCCACCGAATGGCGTGTTCCGACTCAGTGATACGAAGGCCTGAGGGTCGACGGTCCAGGTGCGGGACGGATCCATCACGGTCACGTCGGCGGGCGAGCCCACCTCCAGGGTGCCGCCGGGCAGATGAAACGCCCGGGCCGGCTGTGTGCTCATGCGCTCGATCAGCGTCGAGAGATCGAGGATTCCCTTCCCCACGATGTGGGTGAGCATCAGGCCCACCGAGGTCTCGAGCCCCACGACGCCGTTCGGGGCGTCGTCGAAGGCCCGCTCCTTCTCGTCGTAGTGATGCGGCGCGTGGTCGGTTGCGATGACGTCGAGCGTACCGTCACGGAGTCCCTCGACCACCGCGAGCCGATCCACTTCGGAGCGGAGCGGCGGGTTCATCTTCGCGTCGGTGCGATACCCCTCGACAGCCGCCTCCGTCAGAAGCAGATGATGGGGCGACGCCTCGGCCGTGACCCGCACGCCGCGGGCCTTCGCCTGCCGGATCGACTCGACGCCGAACGCCGTGGAGACATGCTGGAGGTGAATGTGGCCTCCGGTGAACTCCGCCACGAGGAGGTCCCGCACGATGTGCACGTCTTCGCTGGCATTCGGCTTTCCCCGAACGCCCAGCCGGCTGGACACCAGTCCCTCGTTCATCTGCCCCCCCGCCGAAAGGCCGAGGTCTTCCGGGTGGTCGGCGATCGGCACGTCGAATCCGCGGGCGTACTCGAGGGCCAGTCGCATCAGTCCCGAGTCCATGACGGGGTGGCCGTCGTCGGTGATTGCGACGGCGCCCGCCTGCACCATCTCTCCCATGGGTGCCATCCGCTCGCCGGCGAGTCCCAGCGAAATCGCGCCCGTCGGGTACACGCGCGCCGCACCCGCACGTGCCCCCTGAGCGGCCACGAAGCCGACGAGGGCGGGCGAGTCGATGACCGGATCGGTATTCGGCATCGCGACGACGGCCGTGAAACCCCCTGCCGCGGCAGAGGCCGCGCCGCTCGCGATGGTCTCCTTGTGTTCCTGGCCCGGCTCCCGAAGGTGCACGTGCACATCGATGAGCCCGGGCGTGACGATCTGCCCGGATACATCGATCACGCGGGCGTTCTCCGGTGTCTCGAGGTCGGGGGCCAATGCTGCGACCCGGCCCTCGGCCAGAAGAACATCCCGAACGTCATCCAGATTCTGCGACGGGTCGACCACCCGCCCGCCCCGCAACACGATGGCGCGGTCACTCACGATTCGCTTCCCCGCTTGGCCGCTTCGGCCTTGTCTGGTGCCCCGCCCGCGAGGAGGTAGAGC
>CBDUEZ010000259.1:0-6291 GCA_965366355.1 uncultured bacterium | reverse complement strand
GGGCCCGATCTATCGTCTGTCATCGTCGCTCACCATGTCGAGGGCACGTTCGGCCGCTTCGCGATTCTGGAAGGCCTGGACCACATGATCTTCACTGCGTCGAAACTCATCGGGCGTACCGCAGAAACGAAGGCGACCTTGATCGAGCATCGCCACGCGATCGCAGATGAGGAGTCCCCCTTCAATGTCGTGCGTCACGACGAGAGACGTCACCTCGAGGTTCTGCGACAGCCGCACGATGAGGCGCTCCACCGCGGCGGTGTTGATCGGATCCAACCCGGTCGTCGGCTCGTCCCACAGAAGAATCTGGGGGCGCCCGATGAAGGCGCGGGCGATTCCCACCCGCTTTCGCATTCCTCCCGACAGCTCGGCGGGAGTTTTGTCGAGCACCTCGCGCGGCTCGAGATTCACGAGCTCGAGAGCATGCCAGACGCGGCGCGCCAGTTCCATGCGGGGCATGCCCTTCAGCACCTCTTCCGGGATCCCCATCGCCACATTGTCGAAGACGTTGAACGAATCGAACAATGCCGCGTTCTGAAAGACGTATCCGACCTTGCGCCGCGCTCGGGCCAACGCCCCCGCCCCCCCGAAATAGACCGACTCGCCGTCGATCGTGACGTCACCCATGTCGGGAGTGATCAGCGCGATGGTCGTCTTGAGCAGCACGCTCTTGCCCGTTCCCGAGGGTCCGAAGAGCGCGAACATCTCTCCGGCCTCCACGCGCAGGTCGACGCCGGAGAGCACCGGAAGATCGAAGCGCTTGTGCACCTGCTTGAATTCGATCATCGCGCCCTCAATTGAGAAGAAGGGGCGGGAACATGGCGTCGAGGATGAGGATGGTCAGCGTCATGAACATGACCGCATCGGTCGTCGTGCGACCGACACCCTCCGCCCCGCCCCGCGTCCGCAGTCCCATGTGGACCGAGATCAACGGAATCGCGAGCCCGAACACCACCGCCTTCGTGAGGGAGTAGAACAGATCCCAGGAATGCCAGAACAGGCGAGCACCATACAGGAACGACTCGAAGCCAAGACCCGCGTCGAGGCGTGCCGCGATCATCCCGGCGAAGATCCCCACGACGTTGGCGAACCCGACGAGCGCCGGCATCACGAGAATTCCCGCGAGCACCCTCGGCGTGGCCAGCAGAACGATCGGATCCCGACCCAGCGAGTGGTAGGCGTCGATCTGCTCCGACACCTTCATCGTGCCCAGCTCGGCCGTGATCCGGGCGCCGACCCGACCGACCAGCACGATCGCCGTGAGAACCGGGCCCATCTCGAGCACCACCGTCTGGGCGACCAGGCTCCCCAGAATGTACTGGGGAATCGCCCCCGTCATCTGATAGCCGCCCTGCTGGCTCGTCACGATGCCGGCGAGAGCGCCGGTCACGAAGACGATCGGCAAGCTCTCCACCCCCATCACGTAGATCTGTCGGAAGAACTCTCGCTGCGGAAAACGCAGGCGCACGACCGAGACCAGAATGGCCCAGACCAGAATGCCGAGCGCACCCGCGTGATCGAAGACCAGCTCCGTCCCGCGACCGAACGCCTCGAACCATCGACGAATGAAGCCAGTCGAACGTATCGGGCGGGAAGAGACAGGACTCACGGGCGCGCGGGAAGGGGTTGCATGGCGTACGGATAGCCCCCTAGGATCGACCTTCTCCCGACCGAAATCAACGGCCCTCCAAGGCCCCGTTCAACCGTGAACTGTCTAGACATGCGTCCCCTTCGAAGCCCTCTGTGCCTCGCCCTCGGTCTCGTGTCGCTCCCTGTGATGCTCGCCGCTCAGCAACCCGACCAGGTCTATGTCGACGAGATGGCGCGACTCCAGGCCGATGGACGCGTGCGCGAGGCCCTTCGGCTCATCGAAGCCGACGACGCCCGTACGATGTCGGACCTGCGCGAATTGACGCAGATTCCCGCCCCTCCCTTCATGGAGACGGAGCGGGGCCTGCGCTTTCTGGAGATGATGCGCGAGCTCGGCGTCGATTCGACCTGGATCGACGAGGTCGGCAACGCGATTGCGCTGCGTCGAGGCACGGGAGACGGACCGGTGGTGGCCCTGACCGGGCACCTCGACACCGTCTTTCCCGAGGGGACCGACGTCTCGATCCGGCAGGTGGGCGACACCCTGTTCGCCCCGGGGATCGCAGACGACACCCGCGGCCTCGCGACGGTTCTGGCCGTGCTCCGGGTCATGAACGAGGCGGAGGTACGCACGGGGGGCGACGTGCTGTTCGTCGGCACCGTCGGCGAAGAGGGCCTCGGTGATCTTCGGGGCGTGAAGCACCTTTTTCGCGACGGGGGACCACGGATCGACGCGTTCCTGTCGGTCGACGGCACGAGCGATTCCAGGGTGACACACCAGGCCCTGGGTTCGTACCGCTATCGGGTGACCTTTCTCGGCCCGGGCGGGCACTCGTGGGGGGCCTTTGGCCTCGCCAACCCGGCCCATGCCCTCGGTCGGGCCGTGCGCCGCTTCGATGACGTCGCGCTGGCCTTCACGTCGGCCGAGGGACCCCGCACCAGCTACAACGTGGGCGTGCTCGGCGGAGGCACGTCGGTGAACTCCGTTCCCTTCGAGGCGTGGATGGAGATCGACATGCGCTCCGAAAGCCCGGCCTCCCTCGACGAGATCGACGACATCTTGATGCAGGCGATCCAGTCGGGTCTGGACGAGGAGAACGCGGCGCGGCGCCTGGGTGACCCGCTCACCGTCGACATCGACCGGATCGGCACGCGCCCGAGCGGCGAGATCGCAGCCACCGACGCCCTCGTGCAGCGAGCGGTCGCGGCGACCCGAAGTCTGGGCCTGGAGCCGGGCCTGGGTCGGTCGTCGACCGATTCGAATATTCCGATTTCTCTCGGCATTCCCGCCGTTACGCTGGGCGGCGGCGGTGTGGCCGGAAACTCGCATAGTCTCGACGAGTGGTACGTCAACGAGAATGGGCCGCTGGGCATTCAGCGCGTTCTGCTCATCGTGTTGGCCCAGTCCGGCCTCGCTCCCGTTGGTTGACCCCTCTCCCCCCTTTCGATCGGATGGCCGCATCATGAACCGAACCCACCTACTGTGCATCGGCACCGCGCTCCTCTTCGCCTCGTGTGGCGGCGACGCAGAAGCTCCCGCCTCCGAGCAGACGGGCCCTGCCGCGCAGCCCGGAAATGGTGCCGCCCAGGCCGCCCAGGAGACGACCGTCCGGCTGTCGCCGACCGGAGTCGATCAGCTGCCGCCGGCCATCATCGGCGAGGGCGGCGACATGCGGGGCATGAGTGTGCAGTACGTCCCGGGCGACGAGATGACCGAGGGGTACCTGGCGGTCCCGTCGGGTGAGGGCCCCTTCCCCGCCCTCGTGATCGTACACGAATGGAACGGCCTCGTGGATCGGGTGCGGCAGGTGGCCGACGACCTGGCGGCCGAGGGGTATGTCGTGCTCGCGGCCGACCTCTATCGGGGTCAAGTCGGCACGACGCAGGACGAGAACATCGCCCTGATGACCGCCGCTCGCGGCGACGAGGCCGGGATGATCGCCAACCTCGACGCGGCGGTCGCCTTCCTCCGTGCTCGCGACGATGTCACGGGGCGTGTGGGGAGCATGGGGTGGTGCTTCGGTGGAGGCGTGGTTCTCACCTACGGCCTCGGCGGTGTGAACCACGACGCCACCGCGATCTTCTACGGCCAGCTTCTCGACGACCCCCAGGCGCTCGAGGCCCTGGACCACGAGGTGTACGGCACCTTTGCCCAGCTCGACGGCGGGCCGGCCCCCGAAGATGTCGCGCGGTTCGAGGCGGCCCTCGACGAGGCCGGCGTGGACCACGACCTCCACATCTACGACGAGGTCAACCACGGCTTCTGGCTTCGGGTGGATGGCGACCCCGAGACGCGCACCGCGCCCGCACTCGATGCCTGGCAGCGTCTCAAGGCCTACCTGGATCGTACCCTCCGCAACTGACGACCGGGCCCGCGCCATGCCCGATGTCGTCATCATGGGAGGGGGCCCGGCCGGGCTGACGCTGGGCTGCTACCTGGCCCAGGCCGGGATCGAGCACGTGATCCTGGAGCGGGGGCATCACCCCCGCCCGCGGGTCGGCGAAACGCTCCTCCCCTCGGCGCTGCGGGTGTTCGACGAGATCGGCTTCCTGCCGGTGCTCGAGGAGGCGGGCTTCCCGCGGTCGGCCGGCGTCGCGTATCACACCGCCGAGCGGGAGTCACCGATCGTGATCGGCTACGGGGAGTTCCCCGGAGAGGGTCGGTCCGTGACCCACAGCCGGCACGCCGACCGGGCCCGCCTCGACATGCTGCTCATGAAACACGCCGAGAGCGAAGGGTGCCGCATCGTGCAGGGCAGCGCCGTGCGCAGCGTGCGCCTCGACGAGCGGGGATTCGTTCGGGGGGTCGTCGCGTCGGTGGCGACCGAAACGCTCGAGATCGACGCTCGCCTCGTGGTCGACGCGACGGGGCACCATACGCTGATCGGCCGGCAGCTCGGTCTCCGTACCCGGGACCCGGAACTCGACCAGATCGGCCTACACGGCTGGTTCGAGGGGGTGGATCGGGGGACCGCCTCCGTCAACGAACACGTTCAGGTGCACTTTCTTCCGGTGCACCGCGGATGGGCCTGGGTGTCGCCGATCAGCCCGTCGATCACCTCGGTGGGCCTCGTCACCGACCGATCGAGCTTTCACCGGTGGGAATCGGGCCTCGAGGCCTATTTCGACGCTTGTGTCGCATCGAGTTCGTCGCTCGCCCGGGCGCTCGCCGAAGCTCGACCGCTTCGCGGCCTCCGGGCCGAACCGAGCATGAACTACTCGCTGAGCCAGGTGGCCGGCGACGGCTGGCTCGCGATCGGTGACGCCGCCCGGTTCGTCGATCCCGTGTTTTCGTCTGGCGTCAGCGTGGCGGTCGAGTCGGCTCGCCTCGCAAGCCGCACGATTCGCGCCGCTCTGGAGGCCGACGACGTCGGCGCGCAGACGTTGATGCCCTACCAGGACGAGACGTTCGAGGTCGCCTCGGTCTGGCGGGACTTCGTGCAGCTCTACTACCGGCTGATGCCGGCCTTCACCGTCTTCGTCGAGTCTCCGCGCCACCGCCCCGGAATCCTCCGCCTGCTGCAGGGCGAGGTGGGTCACCCCGACGACCGGCTCCTTCTCAGTGAGATGAAGAAGCTGGTCGCCGATCTGGGGACCGCCCCCGCCCCCAAGGCCTAGAAGATCACGTTTCTCTGGGCACTGCCGTAGTAGATCCCGTTGAACAGCAGCGGGAAGGTGGCATGGGACTGCCCGCGGAAGGTGATCTTCGGGCCGAACATGAAGAGCTTGCCCTGACCGACGTCGGCCTCGAGCATCGACGCCCCGCCCTCGAGATTCTCCTGCCCCCAGGCCCACCCGCTCAGGAGGGGCTGGGCAGAGTCATACCGGGCGAGAACTCGCACATTCGTGGCGTTCGCATCGACCCGGAAGACCGGGCTGTGAGAATGGAGAATGTTGACCCGGTCGCCGAGGCCCGCCGTAATGGGCGAACCCCCTTCGACCTTCACCTGATGGACCGATCCGGGCGTATAGTACTCCTCCGAGGACAGGTGCTCCCCGTTTTCATCGACGAGGTAGTCGGCGATCGGTAGTCCGGCATGCATGCCGAGAGCCGTCGAGCTCCCTACCGTGATCGCGGTCCCGCCCGCCTCGATGAAGGCGAGGATGGCCGGCACGGTCGTCTCCAGGCTCACCGACCCGACCCGACCGCGAAGCTCCTCGGGGAGCGTCGCGAGCATCTCGTCGGGCATTCCCCCCCGACGCCCGCCCTGGCCGCCGCTCGGAATCGCGCCATCCGGGAAAACGAGCACGTCGAAGCGATCCCGCAGATCGCCGGCTTCGAGGTCGGACGGATAGACCACCTCGTAGCCGAACTCGAACTGCTCGAGTACGAAGCGGGTCCAGCCCGACGGCATGGAGCCGCCATACTGATCCCAGAGGCCGATGCGCGGGGTCTGCAGCTTCATGGCCGACGCCTGGGGCCGCGAAGCCACGGCCCGCACGCCGACGCCGGTGTCGCGGGCGCCCGTAGCGAGCAGACCGCGTAGGCCTTCACCGTCGAAGTAGAAGGCCCCCTCCGGATACGCGGTGCCATCGATCGTCACCGCCTCGGTCAGCCAGTAGACGTCACCCCCATCGGCCAGGGCGCGATTGACCAGAACGAACGCGTCGGTGGCGCGGTGGTCGACGACAAACCCCGTTGCCCCCGAGGCAGGGCCGTCGATTCCGGCCGCGATCCGGTCCATGCGGAATCCATCGATG
>CBDUEZ010000258.1:0-6293 GCA_965366355.1 uncultured bacterium | reverse complement strand
ATTCAACACCCTCCTCAATCGCCGAATGCTGGTGCTCGTGGACGGCCGCGACATTTCTCTTCCCCTGCTAGGAAACCTCGAGTGGTCGGCCCTTCCGCTCCTCGAAGACGACGCCCAGATCGAGGTGGTGCGCGGGCCGGGGTCGGCGCTGTACGGGGCCAATGCCTTCAGCGGTGTGGTGAACATCGTCACGGCCCCCGTGCGGGAGACCCCCGGGTCGCGCCTCTCGCTCGGCGCCGGAGAACTGGCCACGACCCGCATCGACGGTCGACACGCGGCCGTGAGCTCGAGTGGTCGGTGGGCCTACCGGTTCAATGCGGGCTACTACCGAAGCGAGACATGGGATCGCTCCCGGACCAATCTCGGCGATCTGGCCGAGGAGTACGCGGGAATCGACGGGATCGACATCAATGTCGCGGCCCCCGGATACGAGGTGCAGCCACTGCGCGGTCAGGAAAAGGAAGGCCCCTTCGGGTTACCGGGCGAGGCCTCGGGCGTCGCCGACCCGGTCGAGAACACGCACGGATCGGCCCGCCTCGACTGGTACGGAGACGCCGGCCGCATGTTGACGGTCGAGGGCGGGAATTCCTGGGTGCGCAATCAGGTGTTCACGAGCCAGCTCGGACGCTCCCAGGTGTATGAAGCCAGCCGCCCCTGGGCCCGGATCGGGTGGGTCTCCGACCAGTTCAAGGCCAACGCCTATTACACCGGTCGGGTGTCGGACGAGTCGTATTCGTTGGCCTCATCGGCCCTGAATCGGGAGCGTTCCGGGACCTTCCACCTCGAGGCCTTTCGCGACGGCAGATTCGATACGGGCCGTGCGCGCTACGTGGTCGGGGGCTCGGTGCGAACGATCTCCATCGATTCGGAAGGAACGTTGCTGTCGATCGACGACGACGGCCGATCGGATCAGTACTACGCCCTCTTCGGGCAGCTCGACTACCAGGTATCGCCCACGGTGAAGCTCGTCGCGGCAGCACGCTACGACGCGAGCACGCTCGTGCCCGGCCAGGTGTCGCCGAAGTTCGCGGCGGTTTTCAGTCCGAGCGCAGACCATTCGTTCCGAGCCACCGTCAACCGCGCCTACCAGACCGCGAGCGCGCTGGAGGCCTTCATCTCGCTTCCGGCCGGACTGCCCCTCGACCTGAGCGCACTCGAAGCGGGGCTGCGCGCGTCACCGCTCGGACCGGCACTCGCCGGTGTGGAGGAGGGCAGCCTCTTCACCACCAGCTCGGCCGTCCCCATTCTCGCCCTCGGCAACGATGCGCTGGAGCCCGTCAAAGTCTGGGGATTCGAGGCCGGCTACAAAGGTCGATTCGACGATCGCACCTTCATCACACTCGATCTGTTCTACAGCCGCCTCGAAGACTTCCTGACCAACCTGCTCCCCGGTGTGAACCCGGCGTTCGCGCCATGGACGGCCCCGAGCGCCGTTCCCGACGAGGCCCGCGGTGCGGTCGAAGGGGCCGCCATCGACGCTCTCGGCTCGGGCCTGACGCGGCTGCCGGACGGAACCACTGCGGTCGTGCTGTCCATCGGCAACGCCGGGCGGGCCCAGGAGTGGGGACTGGAGTTCGGAGCCGGGGTCCTGATCGCGAGCGGGGTGCGGCTCGACGCCAACTACACCTACTTCGATTCCAACGTGGAGGCACGCACCTTCGTGTCGGGTGACTCGCTGCTCGCCAACACACCCCAGCACCGCGCGAATCTGATCGCCACCTACGACAACCGAGACCTCCGCGCGCGGGCCGCCCTCCAGTGGGTCGACAGCTATCAATTCCTCGCCGGGGCCCAACGCGGCCTGGTCCCGTCCAGCCAGACGGTCGAGGTGAGCCTGCGCTACCGAATCAATCGCAGCCTGAGCGCCGGGGCCGTCGGGACCAATCTCTTCGATCAACGCCGCTATCACGTGTACGGGGGATCGATCATCGGCCGGCGCCTGCTCGCCTCCCTCAGCTGGACCCGCTAGGCGCGGCTACTGCAGCAGGCGGAATCCAACGGCCCAGGCGACGTACATCACGACGCCCTCCACGAGACCCCAGACGACGGGCGCCACCCATCCGGACTTCTCGAGGTGCTTCACGATCGGCGGGAGAATGGCCACGAAGGCCAGCTCGCCGAAGATGATGAACGGCGGCACGGTGTCGAAGAGCATGCCGGTGTTCTGGTAGTACCAGAACCCCGCGCCCTTCGCGAAGTACTCGTAGAACGGAACGTTCACGACGCCCAGCAGCCCGGCCAGCAACACGGCTCGCGACATCGACCAACGTCGATAGAACCACCTCGAGAGCCAGCCGAACTGAACCATCAGGACCGAGTAGCCGAAGGGCATGTAGGCCGGTGAGGTCCAGATGAACGGGCCCACGTCGGGGTACACGAGGACGTCCTTCATGCCGACCGAGAAGTAGTCGGACGGCAACTCCGCGAAACCGGCCACGATCCCGAACAGGAGGAGCTTGGCGAGGAAGGTGTCGCGCTCGCGGATGATATGGACCGCGATGATGGCGTTGAGTCCCACCGCGAGGATCCAGCCCCCCCAGGGCCCGAACGAGGTCGCCCAGAAGACCAGCACCAGGCCGATCGCGAGCGCCAGCGAGCCGAGCACCATCGTCCAGCGCGCGCGCTCCAACGCGAAGGGGTCGCGGTATCCCCGGCTCATGCCGCCTCCTTCGCTTGCTCGTGCCGGAAGATGTCGGTGATCGGCCGCCCGGTGGCCAGGAGCAGCCGAATCATCTCGTAGCTGATGACGTTCAGCCACGAACAGGCCACCCAGAGCAGCGGCTCTTCGATCGGGAGTCCCCCCCAGGCCTCGATGAAGATCCCGAGCATCGCCTCGGGCTGGTAGTTCCAGTAGCCGTACGGGAGCCCGAGGGTGCCCTCCCACAGCAGGCAGACGAAGAGCATGCTGACCAGCGTGAAGCTGAACGCACGCCAGTTCACGAAGGGGCCCACGATGCGCGCGAAGAGGGCGATCGGCACGACCGCGGTGGTCATGAGGAACAGGAGATAGGCGGGAAAACCCTCCCGCGACCCATGCGGGCCGAAGTACTTCCACAGGAGCGCCGCACCGAAGATCGCCGCACCCACCCCGAGGGCACCCCAGAAGGGGTGATAGAGGCGGGTCACGTTCCGGCGTCGGAAGTCGTCGGAGTGGGTGTAGCGGGTCATCCAGGCTTCGCTGGCCCAGATGTAGGTCAGGAGAATGATCAACACCCCCGTGCCATAGAAGAGAAACTCCTCGACCGGGATCGTCGCAGCCCAGTCCCACGGCGGCTTGTAGCCGATCACGAGCAGGTTGATGTGGGCGTCATCGTTGGGGAAGACGAAAAACGAACGGGCGGCCAGAATGTCGAGGAGGCACCACAGGGGGAGAATGATGGCGGTCGAGATCAGCCAGGCCTTGCGCTGGGTCTTCAAGTCCTTGCGTTGGAAGAACCACCACCCGAGGCGGGCCAGCGGAAGGACGAATAGCGCCAGACTGTAGGTGTAGCCGTACTTCAGATCGAACTGGGTGGGCACCAGCGCGATCGCCGCCGCCGCCGTCAGGATCAGAATCAGCTGCCAGACCGAATGAAGGTCTGCGTCGGAGGTGTCGGCCTCCCAGCCCCGTACCGGATCGTCTTCGTTCATGGTGATCTCATGTGTCGTGTAGTCCCCACGCGCGCCGATGGTGGTCCGACAGGTCCAGTCGACCCCGCGGCGCCTCGCCTTCGCCGGGTCTCGGCAGCGCGGCAAGCCCCGCAATGATGGACTTCCCGATCTCGATGTAGAGTCGCTTGATGAGGCGCGAACTCCCCCCGATCGCGATTTCGATCCGCGCGATGCCCGAGATGAACCCATGCAGGAGAGCGTAACCCAGGTTCTCGGCCGCGCGGGGTTCGGGGACGCCGAGAGCGACCGCGTGCTCGCGCCCGAGCAGAGTCCGCATGAGCACATGCGGGAGCCATCTCAGCCACCGGAACGGCAGCACTCCCGCAATACAATCGTGGAGCGCGTGGGTGAGCCGCTGGCCGTTGCGACTCGATCCGCCCTCCCGGGTTTGAATCGTCTCGAGGAGCCGCGTGGCGCTGTCGAGGTCATGAACCATCAGCCCCTCTTCGACCCCCATGCAGCAGCCCAGCACGTTCCAGGTGTGCAGGACCGCCTCCTGGCCCTGGGGCGAGAGGGGCACTCCGAGCTTGACCAGGGACTGGGGAATGACCAGCCCGAAGGTGAGCAGGGTGTAGGCCATGTCCATCTGATTGATGGGTGCTCCGAGCCGCTCGGAATCCCACGCACGCCGGGCCATGTGCGCCGCGAGCTCTCCGGTACTGACCAGGCCACCCGCTTCCGCGTCGACGTCGGGCACATCGCCGGGACGCAGGAGCATGTGACGGACCGCGGCGTGGAGAACTCGCACTTTCTGGGCTTCCGCGACTCCCGGACCAGCCAGCGTGGCCGATCCGTCTTCGCGAGCGGCGAGATACACCCCGTCGAGACCCATCGAGGCCACCACCATCTGGGCGGTCTCGAGAATCCGGCGGAACGTGTGCCTCTCGAGCTGAGCCGTGACGCCGAGCACCTCGGCCCCGTTCTTGAGGAGGTAGCAGGCGGGCAGGCTCGCATGGAGGAGGCTCACCAGGCTCAACACTCCCGACTCGAGAAAGATCTCCTGCCCCCATCGCAGTTGGTCTTGATCGACCTCGAAGGTGGCCGGGGGGCGTGACGACTCGACGAGGAATCGATCGATATCGGCATCGAGCACCGCGACCGACGCCCCTTCGTCTCGCGACATCGCGGCAACCACGGAGTGGGGCAGCGAGGTGGGGAGATGATCGTGCGAGACCAGGTGGCGCATGAACGCGTCGACCGCGTCGGACCCCCCCAGATCGAAGAGCCGTTGCACGAGGGCATCGGCAAGCGGATCCGCTCGGGTTCGGGACGCCTCGAGGACGGGGGCTGACGTGGTCATCGGCGGCTCGTGGGGTCCGGTGCGGCCGGGGCCCCGAAAGTGGTCGGAACGTAGGAAAGGCGCCGCAATCCGCGACGTCGTCCGCGCGAGCCGTCTCGCTTGCGCCCGCCGACGGGCGCCGGGATGTTCTCCCTGGGTTCGCGTCGCCAACGTAGGGGTCCGGCTCCATGCCCGACAGCATCACGCATCTGAACACGGTCCTCTCGGACCGCTACCGAGTCGATCGAGAACTCGGGGCGGGAGCGTCGGCGACCGTGTATCTCGCCTGGGATCTCCGGCATCAGCGACAGGTGGCGCTCAAGGTTTTGAAACCGGCTACTGCCCAACGCCTGAACGTGGAGCGATTCGCCCGCGAGATCGAAATCGTCGCGGGCCTGACCCACCCCCACATTCTTCCGCTCCACGACTCGGGCGAGGTCGACGGCGTCCCCTTTTTCGTCATGCCCTACATCGATGGGGGCACGCTCAGGGACCGGCTGTCGAGGGATGGCGCTCTCGGGCCCGCCGAGGCGCTCCTCATCACCACCGAGATGGCCGACGCCCTCCAGACGGCCCACGAGAACGGGATCCTGCATCGCGACATCAAGCCCGAGAACATCATGCTCACCCGCGGTCACGCGCTGCTGGTGGACTTCGGAATCGCCGGCTCGGGCACTCCCGACCCGGGGGCCACGACGAGTTCGGGCACGCCGGCCTACATGAGTCCCGAGCAGGCGGTCGGCCAGGGCGATCCCGTCGCCGCGTCCGACCTCTACTCGCTCGGTTGTGTCTTCTTCGAGATGTTGACGGGCCGACCGCCCTACTCGTCGGGCACAGCGCTCGGGTTCGTCGCGGCCCACCTCACCGCGCCGACCCCCGTGCTGCGCGAACACGGCCTCGACGTCTCGCCCGAGGTGCAGGAGCTGCTCGACTCCCTTCTGGCGAAGGAGCCTTCGGAGAGGCCGCAGAGCGCCGCCGATCTGCTCCGACGCCTCCGTCGTGCGACCGTGCGGGCACACGGCCCGGCGGCCCCGGAAAGCGGGCGCCCCGAAGTCGAAGAGCAGATCCTGGATCTCTGTGCTTCGCTCGCCCCAGGCACGGTTCGCACGGTCCTCCTCGAGGGGGAGGCCGGGATGGGCAAGTCGACGGTGATGAACGCGGTGGAGGCCCGCCTCGCCGCACTCGGCCTGCCCGTTCTGAGGGGGAGCGCGACCCAGTCCCGCCAGGCCGCGTACCAGGCCTGGGGCACGATCATGGCCGGGGCGCTTCAGATCGGAGGCATCACCGACGTCGAGGCGCGCCGCGACGCGGCGACACGCATGGTCGCCGCCGAGGGCGACCTCGAGCCCCTCCTGCCCCTGCT
>CBDUEZ010000257.1:0-6294 GCA_965366355.1 uncultured bacterium | reverse complement strand
GTGAGCGGCAGGCGAAACTGCGCGGGGGTACGGCCCATCAGCTCCAGGGCGGTCTTGACCATGAGCGGGTTGGTTTCGACGAAGTTGGCGCGCATCAGCTGGAGCAGGCTCTCGTGCGTCGCCCGGGCCTCGGCCCAGTCTCCGGCGAGGGCCGCATCGTAGAGATGGGCCATCGGACCGGGGGCCTCGTTGGCCACCACCGACACGACGCCGTCGCCGCCCAGCGCGAGCAGCGGAAGGGCGAGGTCGTCGTCACCCGACAACACGACGAAGTCGTCGGGTCGCTCGGCCAGGAGCGTCATCATCTGACGCAGGTCGCCCGAGGCCTCCTTCACGCCGACGACCCCGGGCACCTCGTCAGCGATGCGAAGCACGTCGCGGGGAGCGACGTTCGAGCCCGTGCGCCCGGGCACGTTGTAGAGAATGACCGGCAGGCCGCAGGCCTCGTGCACGGCCCGGTAGTGCGCGATGAGCCCTCGGAGCGGCGGCTTGTTGTAGTAGGGGGTTACGGTCAACACCGCATCGGCTCCGGCCGCGGCCGCTGCCTCGGCGAGAGCCGCTACCGCCCGCGTCTCGTTGCCGCCGGCCCCGGCGACCACGGGAACCCGGCCGGCGGTGACGTCGACGCAGCAGCCGATCACCTCTCGCTGTTCATCCGCGTTCAGAGTCGCGCTCTCTCCGGTCGTCCCACAGGGCACGATCATGTGCACGCCGGCCTGGAGCACCCACGAGGTGTGGTCGGCGAGAGCGTACAGGTCGATGCTTCCATCGGCCTGCATCGGCGTCACGAGAGCGGGACCCACGCCGCGGAATCGTCGACGCGAGGGGATCGGCCCGTCGGGGACCGCATCGTCGACCGCCGATTCGTCGGCGGGGTCGCGTGTCGGGTCGTTGGAGCGGGGGTCGGACATCGGGTTGGGGTCCTGCATCAGCACGTCGCAGCAGTGAGGTTCAAGAACCGACCGAGGCTCCGCCGAAGCGGTCGTCCATCCAGTCGTCGAGTGTGTAGAGGCCTACCCGGCCTCGGATCCAGCGAGCCCCTTCGATCGCCCCGCGAGCGAAGCCGCCGCGGTCGCGCGCCTCGTGGCGGAGCTCGATCCGATCGTGCGGGCCCTCCAGGACGACCACATGCGTCCCGGGAATTTCCCCGGCGCGCGACACCGAGACATACAGGACCGATGGGTCGGCGGGACCGGCCGGCGGGCCTTCGACCCAGCGGTGTTTGCGCCCGAGTGCGGCGACGATCGTGTCGCCCAACGCCCGTGCCGTGCCCGAAGGGTGATCCACCTTGTGCCGGTGGTGGGCCTCGTACAGGTGCACGTCGTATTCCGGCACTCCCACGGCCCACACCGCCGCCTGGCGAACCAAGCGGGTGAAGAGCGCCACCCCCGGCGAGAAGTTGGCGGCCACCAGGAGTCCCGATCCCTCCGCCTCGATCGCGGCGCGAACTCGATCGAGTTCACCACTCCACCCGGTGGTACCACAGGCCACGTCGATCCCGGCTCGCGCGAGGGCGATCAGGTTGTCGGGTGCGGATCCGGGCACGCTGAATTCGATCGCGACGTCGGCGCCGCCGAGGGTCGAGGGAGTGATGGCGGCGCCGCGCTCGAGGCGGGCGACCACCTGGTGTCCCATGTCGAGGGCGGCCCGTTCCGCGGCCCGACCCATCCGCCCGTATCCAACGAGTGCGATCTTCATGAGCGGTTTTCGATCAGGGCCTGATGGAGGCGGCGAACGAGAGGGGGCGCGTCGTCGGCGTCGACCACGAACGACAGGCTCACGTTGGAGGCCTGCGAGACGAGGTGAACCGGGGTGCGGTCGACCACCTGAAAAACCCGCGCGTCGACGCCCGGTTCCTCCAGTAGGCCGTGCCCGACGACCGTGACCGTCGCAAGACCGCTCCGCACCGTGACGTCGGCGAACTTTCCCAGTTCCTCGGCCGCGGCAGACACCTCGGCCGACGCGTCGAGCGTGAAGGCGGTGCTCGTGTGCGAGGTCGCCACCAGGTCGACCGGCAAGCGATGGCGGGAGAGGGCATCGAACACACGCGCCAGAAAGCCGTAGGGAATGGCGCTCGGGTGGGAACGCACCTGGATCAGCGCCACGTCGGGCTTGAAGGCGACCGCCGCGATCTCGGGTGGGCCCCATCGATCGCGCAGAATCCGCGTGCCGGGCCGGTCGGGGGCGAAGGTGCTCCGAATTCGCACCTCGAGGCCCCGCGAGACAGCGTGTTTGGCGGCCCCGGGGTGAAGTACCTTCGCTCCGAAATAGGCGAGCTCGACCGCCTCTTCGAAGCCGAGTTCGTCCAGCACCCGTGGGTGGGACACCGCACGGGGGTCACCCGACAATACCCCTTCGACGTCGGTCCAGATGTGTACCTCGCGGGCACCGATCGCGGCGCCGATCAGGCTGGCCGTGAGATCGGAGCCTCCCCGCCCGAGGGTGGTGGTGGCGCCGTCGGCGGTCGCGCCCACGAAACCCTGGACGACCGCGATGGTGCCCGCCTCGAGTCGAGGCACGAGCAGGGCGTCTGCGGCGACCCGAATCGCCGCCTCGTCGGGGGTCGCCGCTCCATGACAGGCATCGGTCCGAATGAGAAGTCGTGCGTCGACCGTCGCGACGCTTCGTCCCGCCGCCTCGATCGCACCGCAGAGGAGCAGGGCAGCGAGATCTTCTCCGGCAGCGCGGATCGAATCTCCCACCCGGGCTCCGGGCGCCTGGCCTCGAAGGTCGCTCACGGCCCCGATGATGTCGTCCACACCGTCGCTCAAGCGACGGGCGAGCCCCTCGTCGTCTCCTGCCACCTCCTGCGCGACCGCGCGGTGGCTTCGCGCGAGTTCGCCCAGGAGGGGCTCCAGATCACCACCGGCCGCATGGATCCGGGCCGCTTTCACCAGCGTGTCGGTGGTGCCCGCGAGTGCCGACACCACCACCACAGGTGGGTCGGCCGCCGCGGCGACCAGCGAGGCGACGTGCCGCAGGCGCGAGGCATCACCGACCGAGGAGCCGCCGAACTTGTAGACGAGGGGCCCAGCCGGCCGCCCGGTCACCCGCTCCGTCACACGCCCTCTCGCACGCGGCCCTGGGCGGTGGCGAGTTCGGCGTTCAGGAGCGCCGCACCCGCCGCGCCGCGCTCGAGGTTGTGCGAAAGGACCATGAACTTGAGGGTCAGTATCTCACACGCCCGAACCCGTCCGATCGACACGGCCATGCCCCCGTGGGTATCGCGGTCGAGGCGGGGCTGGGGGCGGTCGTTCTCGGCCAGAACCACCACCGGGCGCGCGGGACTGGAGGGTAGGCCCGCCGCGACGTCCGGCGCGCGAAACGCCCGCCACATCTCGATCGCCTCATCGGGTGACGCCGGGCGGCCCAGCTCGACCGACACCGACTCGAGATGCCCGTGCAAGACGGGCACTCGGGTGGCCGTGGCGCTGACGACCACATCGGCGGAGACGGTCACCCCACCCTCCAGAGTCCCCAGGATCTTTCCGGGCTCCCGGGCGATCTTTTCTTCTTCACCGCCGATCCAGGGCACGACATTGTCGACCAGAGACGAGGCGGAGGGACCGGGCCGGCCGGCACCCGAGATCGCCTGAAACGTCGTGACGATAACCTTCCTCACGCCGAACGCCCGGTGGAGCGGACCCAGGGCGAGCATCAGCCCCGCCACGGCACAGTTCGGGTTGGTGACGATGCCGGCACCCGAACCTCGGTCGAGGAGCGCCAGATGGTCCGGGTTCACCTCGGGCACGATCAGCGGCACGCGCGGGTCGGCCCGAAAGGCCGACGCATTGCTGACCACGAGGTGCCCTCGGTCGGCGAGGGCGGGCTCCACCTCCCGGGCCACGTCGGCGGGGAGGGCCGACAGCACGAGGTGCGACGTGAACGGGCCCGAGGGCGACTGCAGAACCAGCGTCCCGAGCGCGCGTCCCTCCGAACGTTCGGAGGCCGCCACCTCGGCGACTCGAAACCAGGGATGGTCGTCGAGCCGCTCGAGCAGCCGCTCCCCCACGGTGCCCGTCGCTCCGAGCACGGCCACGGGTATGCGGCCTCCGCCAGGTTGCGCGGGAGATCGCGTCGACGAACCGGAGTGGGGTGTGTTCACGGAGTGCGTGGGTGTGTGGGTGAGGGGCGGCGCGTCGAGGCGATCGCCATGCGTCGCGCCGGAGACGCAGGCGTCGTACCTAAGAACATACAGCCGCAGTGCGGCGTCGAGTTCCTCGGTTCCTTGACGCGCGGTCTCGAATCCAACAATATCGAGCAACGTAGTATCGCGGGACGATATTGTTTGCTCCTTCCATCGAGATGCTCCATGGCTGATCGTGCGCTGCCTCCCGCCGAGTTCCGGGTTCTTCTTGCGCTGCTGGATGGCCCCAAACACGGCCACGGCATCAAGCTCGACGTACGGGAGCGCACCGGCGGTCGGGTCGACATGGGTCCCGGCACCCTGTACGGAGCGATCAAACGGCTGGCCGGGCGCGAGTGGATCCGCGAAGTGGCCGATCCCACGGGCGAGGCGCCCGACGATCGCCGCCGCTTCTACGTGTTGACCCCCGAGGGGAGAGAAGCGACCACCGAAGAAGCGGCCCGAATGAGGGAGTTGTTGCAGATCGCCGAGTCGAAGGCCCTGCGGCCGGTCTGACGAGGTGTTCATCGTCGTCTACCGGCTTCTCGCGCGGCTGCTGCTGCCGCCGGGGTTCCGCAGGGAATGGGGCGCTCCCATGAACGAAGAGGCGCGCCTCCAATGGCAGGAGGGGCGAAAGGCGGGTCGGTCGTTCGGGGTCGCGCGGCGCCTTTTGGCCGACCTCGTGGGGACCGCGGGAGTGGAGTGGCGTGGGGCCGTGGTGGCCCGCCGCCCGATTCGAACTGGAGGAGGGGGCGGAATGGGGACCGATGTGAAGGTCGCGTGGAGAGGAATCGTGCGGAGTCCGGGATACTCGTCGGCGGTCGTGCTGACGCTGGGACTCGGGATCGGAGCGGTGGCGCTGGTGTTCTCGCTGGTCGATGCGTTCCTGTTGCGGACGCTCCCGTATCCCGAGCCGGACCGCCTGGTCGCGCTCTGGTCGGAGACCAACTGGAGTCGAGACATGGTGGCGCGTGCGCGTGCCGACCTGTCGTCCCTGGAGTCGGTTTCCGGATACGGGGGCGCAATTCTGGTGCTGGAAGAGGGTGGCGAGCCGGTCGAGATGTTCGTCGGCCAGGCCTCGGCGGGCCATCTCGAGCAGTTGGGTGCGCGGGCCGCGATCGGGCGCCTGTTCGGCCCGGACGACGAGGCGCCGGGCGCGGAGCCGGTCGCCGTTTTGAACCACGACCTCTGGATGGATCGTTTCGGCGGCGACCCCGCGATTCTCGGGCGCGCGATCGCGCTGGGAGGCATGGGGAACGCGAGGCGGACGGTGGTGGGCGTGCTTCCGCCGGGATTCGCGTCGTTGATCGGTGAGCCCGAAGCCTGGATTCCCGTCACCTTCGATCCTGCGGGCGACGACTACGCCGACTCGTACTTCATGTCGAGTCTCGGTCGACTTTCCGACCCTGAGGGCCTGAGTGCCCTCCGCGCAGAAATGGGCGCGTGGGCCCGCGGGCTCGCGCGTGATGGGGGTGGTGGTTTCTCCGCTCGCGAGATCTCGCAGGCGTCGGTTCGCCGGCTGCGTGACGAGATCGGGCGCGATCGCCGCACGCCGCTCCTCCTCGCCCTCGGAGCGGCCGCGCTCGTGCTCCTCGTCGCCTGCGCCAATGTGGCCAACCTGGTGGTTGCGCGTACGACGGGCCGGCAGTCGGAGTTGGCGGTGCGGGCGGCGCTGGGGTCGGGTCGCACGCGGGCCGCGCGAGGTGTGTTGCTCGAAGTGGGTCTCCTGGGCCTCGCCGGCGGTGCGCTCGGAGTGGCCGGCGCGCTCGGCGTCGCCTGGGCGGTCGGTGTGCGCTTTCCCGGAGTGGTCCCCGTGGCCGGCCTCGATCCGAGTGCTCGAGTCCTCGCCTTCGCCCTGGGCACCACCCTCGTCTCGGCCCTTCTCGCGGGCGTATTGCCGTCCCTGCGCGCGGCGGGCCGCGATCCTGCCGGGGCCCTGTCGAGTGCGCGGGGCAGTTCGGGCGAACGCGGGCTCCTGCGGCTCCAGGGGGCGCTGGCCGCGACCCAGTTGGGTGTGGCGCTGGTCGGGGTCGCGGCGGCCGGGCTTCTCGGGCGATCGCTGATGGCGCTCGGTGAGGTCGATCCGGGGTTCGATCCGCAGGGGTTGATGTCGTTTCGGATCACGGCGCCGCCGAGGGCCTACCCCGACGACGGCGACGTACTGGCCT
>CBDUEZ010000256.1:0-6329 GCA_965366355.1 uncultured bacterium | reverse complement strand
TTGTCGAGAGATCCGCTGTCGAGGTCCACGCTAGATCGAGGTAACGTGCACGGATGTTCACCACTTCCCGTGGCCTGGATTCGTTCGATCAATACCTTCAGGATGTAGAGAAGTACCCACTGATTCAGGACCCGGAAGAGGAGCGCGCGCTGGCTCGGCGGGCTCGTACGGGTGACAAAGAGGCGGCGGAACGGCTCGTAACGGCCAACCTCCGCTTCGTCATCTCCTATGTGAAGAAGTACCAGGGGCGCGGGTTGGGGCTCGCCGAGCTCGTCTGTATCGGCAATGAGGGGCTGCTCAAGGCGGTCAAGAAGTTCGATCCAGAGAAGGGCGTGAAGTTCATCTCGTACGCGGTCTGGTGGATTCGCCAGACGGTGCTGCAGGCACTCGCCGAGCAGACTCGATCGGTTCGAATTCCCCTGAACCAGAATTCGAACCTCGCAAAACTGGCTCGAACCGAAACCGCGCTCACCCAGTCGCTTGGTCGGTCTCCCACGGACCAGGAGATCGCCGAGCAGATGGAGGAGCCGGTCGACACGATCAGGGCTCTGCGTCGTGTCGCAGCGAGCGAACTCAGCCTGGACGCGCCCATCGACCGGGGCGACCGCGACAGCGCCTCGTTCGGGGAGCGATTTGCGGGTGCCGAGGCTTCCGACATCGAAGAAGATGTCGAGGCCGTCGCGCGCCGTGACTTCCTCGAATCGATGTTCGAGACGTATCTCACCGAGCGCGAGCGCAAGATCCTCTATCTGTATTACGGGCTCGACGATGGAGAGGAGCGCACTCTAGAGGAGATCGGCTCACTTCTCGGAGTCACTCGCGAACGGATTCGCCAGATCCGGAACCGCGCCTTCGAGAAGCTTCGGGAAAGCCCTCACGGCGAGTCTCTCTCCGGGTTCTGGACCGCGAACTAGAACATTCACGACTCTCGGTCTGGAACCGCGCCTTCGCGGCGATGTACCAGACGGGTGTTTCGTCCACCAATTCCACTCGGGTCGCTGACGGCCTCTGCCTTCGCCGTCGTCTCTCTCCTGAGCTTCCCGGCCCCCGTCTCGGCTCAGACGGAGGAAGGGGGGTGGGGCTCACGAGAGGCGTTGGAACTGGTGTCCCGAGCGCGGGCGGAACGTCGCAGCGTGGTGATCGACTCCGCACTCCTGAGCTATCGAAGCCAGGCGCGCGGTTTCGTCTACTTCTTCCTGGATCGCAACGACTCCGATGAGCGCACCCTGGTCAAGACCGACCAGGTGGCTCTCGACGTCTTCTGGCGAGCCCCAGGAGATACGCGGCAGCGAATCGTCGGACTCCGTGACGAGAAGTCGCTGCCCACGAACATTCGCTACCACCTCGACCATCTCACGGTCGTCCAGGACGAGTTCGGTGACCGGATTCGCCTGGGTGACGGAGACGAGGTGGAATCGGTCCTCCATCCGGTCGGACTGGGCGCGGAAGTGGCCTACGACTTCCGGCTGGCAGACTCCCTCACATTGGAGTTCGGCGGAGGGAGGGACCCGGTCCGCGTGTACGAGTTGGAGGTAAGACCCCGAAAGCTCGACCAACCCGGGTTTGTGGGTTCGGTGTATCTCGATCGCGCCACGGCGTCGATCGTCCGCATGAACTTCACCTTCACGCCCTCCTCTTACGTCGATCCCTACCTCGACTACATTCGCATCTCGCTCGACAACGGCCTCTGGCTGGGCCGGTACTGGCTTCCCTACCGACAGGAGGTCGAGCTGCGCAGGGAGCTGCCACAGCTCGATTTTCTTGCGGGAAGTGTCATTCGGGGCCGGTTCGAGATCCGGGACTACGTCTTCAATGAGGATCTCCCCGAAGCCCTGTTCGCCGGTCGCACGGTGCTGGCCGCCCCCGAGGCCGAACGACGCAACTTCCCCTTTGAGGAGGCCATTTTCGCCGGCCTCGAAGAGGAGGGCCTCGACCCGTCGAGTTCCATGGAGGAGCTCACCGCCCAGGTCCGGCAGATCGTGCAATCGCGTTCGCTCACCGGACTGCGACCAGCCCGACTGTACTGGGCGTCGATCTCAGACGGTCTCCGCTACAACCGCGCGGAGGGGCTGTACGTCGGAGCGGGCACCTCGACTCGGCTCCCCCTCGGGCTCACGATGCGCGCCCACGGGGGCTGGAGCGTGGGACGCGGGGATCTTTCGGCTCGGACCGAATGGAGCGGGGCGACCCCGGACGCCGCGACTCGTCTGGTGGCCGAATGGCGCATGCCTCGAGACATCGGGCCGGTCGCTCCATCGAGCGGCCTCTTCAACAGCCTCGCGTCGTTGGCCGGTGAGGATTGGAGCGACCTGTTCTTTTCGAGCGGGGTCCGGCTTCTCCACCGGGTTGGTCCCCGGGGGGGAGTGCACGCGGAAGTCTCCCTCTCCTGGCAAGACCATCGTTCTGCGAGCGCTCGAGTCGACGACTCGGGCGGAATTTTCCGGCCCGTCCTCCCGATCGAGCCCGGGATCGTGCGGAGTTGGGGTCTTGCCCTGCAGGTCCCCTCGGGACCGTGGAGCATCCACACGACAGCCCGGCTGGCCGGGTCGCGGCTCAACGGTCGGGGCTGGCTGAGCGGTGAGGTCGTTGCGGGCTGGGCGCAACGAGCGGAGTGGGCCGATCTCGACGTGGCCGTCACCGCCCGTGCTGGAGGATCACAGGGCGATCCGCCCCCCCAGGCCTACATGCTCCTGGGGGGGCGGGGCACACTTCCCGGTCACTCACATCGTGAGCTCGTCGGCAACCGCTACTGGCTCACCGAAGCACGACTCGGCCATGCACTCCGTACACCCTGGTTGGGTGTTCACGCGACGGCGGCTCTGGGGCAGGCCTTCATCGCCGGCCCCGACACTCTGCCGCCCGGGTGGGTCGGTCTCGCGAGCGCCGGTGTGCGAGGAAGCGTGGGCCTCGGCGTCGACCTCTTCTGGAACGTGCTCACCGTCGATGTTGCCCACGGCCTCGGCCCAGGAGGCGATTGGGCCCTCCTGGTCGGTGTGAACCCGCGCTTCCACCCCTGGCTCTGACCGCTCAGGCAGCCTCGACGAGCGCCTCCCGCGGCGTCAGGAGGATCACCTCCCGGGCATGGACCTCGGCGGTCGGGATCGTGACCCCGTCTTTGTCGTAGCTGTCGTACTCGATCCGACCCTCGACGTAGAGACGCGCACCCACGCGAATGTGCTCCTCCGCGAACTCGGCCAGACGGTTCCAGAAGGTTACCCGATGCCAGTCCGTGCGCTCGGTTTCTTCGCCATCCTTGGTCGTGCGTCGATTCGTAGCGAGGGAGAGGTGGGCGACTTTCGTGCCCGACTGCGTCTCGTGAATGTCGGGGTCACGCCCGACGTTGCCCACCAGAATGATCTTGTTCACCGAGCGGCCCATTCCTACCTCCGATGCTGATGTCGACCGCAGGACCTCGTGTCCGACGGCGTCCCCCAGCATGCGACCGTTCAGGGGGCGCGAGGATGGCCCACCGCGCCCAATCCCTATTCTACGACTTCGCGTCGTACCAGCTCCGGCCTACGCCCCACTCGGCCACGAGTGGCACATCGAGCGCGAGAGCCCCCTCCATTCGCTCCACCACGGCTGAACAGACCTCATCCACCTTCGCCTCCGGCACCTCGAACAGCAGTTCGTCGTGTACCTGAAGGAGCATGCGAGCCCCCGTCGACCCCGCCGCCAGCACGTCGTTGACGTCGAGCATGGCCTTCTTGATGAGATCGGCCGCGGTGCCCTGGATCGGCGTGTTCTGGGCGATTCGTTCCCCGAACTGCCGGATGTTCCAATTCTTCGACTTCAGTTCGGGGACGTAGCGTCGACGACCCATGAGGGTTTCGACATACCCCTTCTCTCGCGCCTGCTCCACCTGTGCGTCGAGGAAGGCGCGCACACCCGAAAAGCGCTCGAAGTATTGATCGATGAAAGCCTGGGCCTCGTCGCGTGAGATCCCGAGCTGCCGGCCCAACGAGAACGCTCCCTGACCGTACAACGTCGCGAAGTTGATCGTCTTCGCTTGGCCCCGTTGCTCCGAGCCGACCTCGTCGATGTCCAGGTCGAAGATCACCGCAGCGGTCTGCCGGTGCACGTCGACGCCGGTGCGGAAGGCCTCTACGAGCGGGGCGTCGCCCGAAAAATGGGCGAGCACCCTCAGTTCGATCTGAGAATAGTCCACCCCGAGAATGAGGTGCCCGGCGTCGGCGACGAAGGCCTTGCGTATCTCCCGGCCCTGCTCCGTGCGAATCGGAATGTTCTGGAGATTGGGGTCAGACGACGAAAGGCGCCCGGTCGCCGCAACCGTCTGATTGAAACTGGTGTGGATGCGGCCTGTTTCGGGGTTCACGAGGCGAGGCAGGGCGTCGACGTAGGTATTGCGAAGCTTCTCCAATTCTCGGTATTCGAGCATCAGTCGCGGCACTTCGTGTCCGGCCGCCGCGAGCTCCTCGAGCACCGATGCATCGGTCGAAGGCCCCGTCTTGGTGCGCTTCAGCACAGGGAGCTCGAGGTGGGTGAAGAGGACCTCTCTCAGTTGGTGGGTCGAGTTCAGGTTGAACTCGGCGCCGGCCACTTCGAAGATTTCGTCTTCGAGCGCCTTCAACTCTCCTCGTAGTCGAGCCGACATCGCCTGGAGTACCTCGACGTCGACGCGAACACCGGCCGTCTCCATGGCGGCGAGCACGGGCACCAGCGGGATCTCCAGTTCCTCGTAGAGCCGAAGAAGTGCGTGCGCCTCGAGTTCGGGTTGAAACCTCGCCCAGAGCCTCCAGGCGCAGTCGGCGTCCTCACAGGCGTAGTTGCTCGCCTCCGACAGCGGGACCTCGGCGAAGGGGATCTCCTTCCGCCCTTTCCCGGCGACGTCGGCGTACGAGGTCGTTTTATGCGCCAGAATCTCGAGGGCGAGTTCGTCGAGTCCGTGAGACCGCCGGTTCGGATCCAGCACATACGACGCGATCATCGAGTCCCGCAACCGGCCGCGGAGAGGCGCCCCCGCCCGTTCGAGTATCATGAAGTCGAACTTGAGGTTATGGCCGATCTTTTCGATGGCCGGATCACTCAGGAAGGCGCGCAGGGGCGCCATCTCGGGCGAGGCCAGCGCCGGCAGGTTCGGAATCTCCTCGACGACATCGTCAAACTGGAGCGTCAGGGCAGAGGGCGAACGATGGGCGAAGGGCAGGTACGCCGCGTCGCCGTCGGACAACGCGAGCGAGATGCCGACGACTCGCGCTCGCATGGCGTCGTGCCCGGTCGTTTCGACGTCGATCGCCACCCGTCCCGCGGCCCGAGCACGAGCCAACCAATCGCTCATTTCTTCGGGACTGGAGATGAGTCGGTACCGGGCTTCTTCGGCCGTGGCACTCTCCAGGGCATCCGTGGCGAGGGCGAGACGCGTGTAGGTCTCGCTGAGCCGCCGGAAGTCCAGGTCGATGAAGAGATCTCGCAGCGCGGCGAAATCGGGCTCGCCCACCTTGAGCCGTTCCAGGCCGAGCTCGACGGGCAGGTCACGCTTGATCGTCACCAGCTCCCGCGACATGCGCACGCCGTCGGCGTTGTCGGTCAGCGACTCTCTGGCCCGCTTCGCCTTCAATCCGGGGGCGGCCTCGAGAACGGCATCGAGCGACCCGAACTCGGTCAGCAGCTTGACGGCGGTCTTGGGACCAATTCCTGGTGCCCCGGGCACATTGTCGGACGAGTCGCCGATCAACGCGAGGTAGTCGATGACCTGGCTGGGCGGGATGCCGAACTTACCATCTGCATTCGACAGGTCGACCCAATCGGCGTCGACTCCGTTGGGTCCGCCGCGACCCGGATTGAGCAGGGCCACGTGGGGTCCGATGAGTTGGTAGAAGTCCTTGTCACCCGACACGATGACCGCCTCCAGTCCCGCCTCGTCGGCCTTTCGGGCGAGAGTCCCGATGACGTCGTCGGCCTCGTAGCCCTCCAGCTCGATGACGGGGTCTCGAAAGGCCTCCACGATGGCGCGCACCCGCGGGAGCGACGCGCGCAGATCGTCGGGCATCTTCTCGCGGGTAGCCTTGTAGTCGGGGTAGATCTCCTCACGGAAGGAGTTCCCGGCATCGAACACGACGGCGAGGTAGTCCGGATCGAAGTCCGACTTCAGCTGTTCGAGAAAATTCGTGAAGCCGAAAGGAGCGGAGGTGTTCTCGCCCCGCGCATTCATCAGGGGCCGATTGATGAAGGCGAAGTAGGAACGGTAGATCAGGGCGTAGGCATCGATCAGGAACAGTCGAGGCCGCGTTTTGGCAGGGATCTCCACGGGGTCCGTCGGATGGGGTGCGCGGGTCTTCGTGAGGCGGAAGATAGGACCCCGCGGCGGG
>CBDUEZ010000255.1:0-6373 GCA_965366355.1 uncultured bacterium | reverse complement strand
ATCGTCTTGTGGTCGACGTTCCCGTTGGCTTGCGGATAGTTCGGATTCCCGGGGCCGATCTCCCAGTTGTTGTCGAACCGGATCCAGGTTTCGATCCAGAGCTCACGCTCGGTACGCGGAAAGTACCAGTTCGTCGCGACCTGGGGCTGCCAGTCGGCGGGAATGGTGCCGAAGTAGTTCTCCAGGGCGCGGCTCCCGCCCCACGGCCCCGGTGAGGGCAATACGACCGGGCGAGAGGCCCCAAGGCCTCCGGCATCACCCGCGCCCTCCATGTTCGGAGCGGACTGCATGCTGGCGATGTCGGCGAAGTTCCAGGTCTGCTCCTGCCACACACCCGAGGGCGGAGGAGGCGGAGGCGACGTCGTCGTGACATTGATCTGCGACACCTCCGACAACCCGCAGCACGATGCCGCCGCTGTGATGGTCGCCGCGCCGATTCCGTGTGCGGTCACGGTGCCGTCGGAGCCGACCGAAGCCACCGCCGAGTTCGACGACGACCACGATACCCCTGCCGACACCGGATTGTCGTTCGCGTCGTACACGACGGCAGACAACTGCAGGGACTGCCCAACCTGGTCGAAGGTGACCTGGGGAGGGAGCACCTCGATCGAGCTCGGCGTCGCTGCGGGGGGAGGTTCGACCGCGAGCGCGACCGTGACCTGCGAACTGTCGGCCTCCGTGCAGCAGAGCGCCGCGGCCGTAATCATGACCGCACCGCTGGCCCGCGCGATCACGAGGCCCGCCTGCGACACCGTGGCAACGGCAGGATCGGACGACGTCCAGACGATGGGAGTGTCAATCGGTGTATCGGACGCATCGTAAGCCACCGCGTAGAACTGGTGATTCTGGCCGGCCTGGTCGAGCGTAACCGACGGCGGCGTCAGGTGAACCCGATTCACCGACGGCGCCGGGGGGGTCGATCCGGATGCCGTGGTCTCCGTGACCTTGTTGGACAGCGCTGAGAAGATAGGGTTCCCCTGATCGACTCGCCACGTTACCGCTTGCACGTCGATCTGGGTGGAGGAAGGAAGTCCCTCGATGACGCATCGTCGCGTGGCGCCGACCGAGCCGCCCACGATGGGCGTCGAACAGGCACCCGCGTCGACGACGTTGGCCTGATCCCACCCCCAACCCATGGGGTGGAACGCCCACCGAAGCTCGGTGAACGCCGCGTTCCCCGTCCCGTCGTCGACCTCGGTGAACTCCACCGTGATCGTAGAGTCGGTTTCGCCCATCACGCGAAGGTCATCGATGGCCTGTGGGTCCGGCGTGGCGGGTTCCTGCGCTGCGCGCACCACGACGTCGGCTTCGCTTCCCACACCGCCGAGGACGGCGCGGACCTTGGTCTGACCCGCCCCGACCGCCACCAGCCCGCCGGCGGTCGATACGGTGGCGACCGACCCGTCGTCGGTCGTCCAGGTCACGCCGCTCGACGAGGTCACGTTGCCAAACGCGTCGACCGCCCGAACCGCGAAGGACCGGGTTTCACCGATTCCGACATCCACAGCCGTCGGGGTCAACTCCAGGGTGGCGGCCGGCCCCGCACTCGCGCTCGCCACGATCGCGACCGGGGCCACGGCGAGGGCCGTCGAGAATCCCGTCGGAGTCGGCGCGCCGGCCGGATCCTCGACCGACGTCAACAACGATTGTGTCCCCACCTTCGAGCCCAGCGTCCAGGAGACCTGAGCACGGCCCGCCGAGTCACTGACTGCCGAGGGGGCAGAGACCGAGCCGCCATCGCTCGGGACGAACGCCACGCGCGCCCCCTCCACCGGGTCGCCACTGACGTCGCGAACGCGCACCACGACGGGGCTCGGCAACACGGCTCCGACGGTGCCCGTCTGACCCTCTCCAGACTCCGGCGCCACACCGGCCGGTACGGAGGGCGACTCGAGGGTCGTCTCGGTCACCGAGGCCGGCAACTTCGCATAGATGCGCTCACCCGACTTCGTCCGGAAGGCGCGAACGAACACCACGTAGGTCGTGAGTTCGTCCAGTCCCTCGATCGTGCACGACCGTTCGGCCCCGATCGCGGTGCCCGACATCGGCGAGCCGCAGGTGCCCTCGGTCCATTCGGTCGCCTGGTTCCAACCCGTTCCCGGGGTCCCCAACCTCACCTCGTAGTCGGCGTCCTTCCCCGTCCCGTCGTCGACCTCCGTCAGTCGGAGGCGAAGCGAGGACGGTCCTTTGCCTTCGATCTCCAGATCGGAGATCGGCAGCGGGTCGGCTTCGACGACAACCGTCGTGGAATCCTGCTGCTTGTCCCTGCGCCAGCGGTTCCGGGTCCACGCGCGGATCCATACCCATCCACGGCCGTTGACCTTCACGACTCCGCGGTCGTCGACCTCCGCCACGCCGGGGTTCGAGGTCTGCCATTCCAGGTCCAGGTCTTCCACGAGATTTCCGAACTCGTCCCACCCCGAGACGCTGAGACGACGTTCTCCTCCCAGTTCAATGGTGGTCGAGTCGACCAGGAACTGCACGACGTCGACCGGCCCGGGGGCCGCCTCGGCAGAAATCTCGATGTCGTCCCATCCGGGAACCCTCACCGCCAGGCTCTGGGGGCCGGCCTCGGGGCCGAGCGTCCAGACCGTGCGCGCGATCCCGGACTCGTCGCTCAACGACGCGGGCGCGGCCGTCGTACCGCCTCCGTGACCAGAGGCCCACACGACGAGCACTCCCGACATCGCCGCGCCCGTGGAGTCGCGCAGCGACACCCGCACCTCGGAGTTCAGCGCCTGGCCCACGGTGCCCGATTGCTGGGTGCCGGAGACGATCTCCGCATTGGCGGGAACATCGATCACGGGCTCGTCGCGCGTGGTGGAGAAGGCGACCAAGGAGGGAGTGCCCACCACGGTGCCGGTGAGATCCGGACGCTCGGAGCCAATGGCGAATCGATACGAGTGACCGGCCTGGAGGCCGGCGATGATGCATTGGGCCGACGCGCCGACGGCAGCGCCCCGGACCGGGTATCCACACCCCCCTTCCCTCACCACGACGCCCTGTTCCCACGAGCCTCCGTCGCCGAGCATCCGGACCTGATACTGGGCCGGAGCCCCCTTTCCGTCGTCGACCTGGGTCCAGGACAGTTCTACGGCGCGATGGTTGAGGGTCCGTGCCGAGAGGTCGACCACCTGGTCGGGAAACACCTCGGCGAACCGATCGCCGGGGTCGAGAGAAGTCGGCTGCGGTGTCGAAGCAGGGTCATCGCAGGCCCCGACGCCGAGAAGCAAAAAAGCGAGAAGAGAAAATCGATGGCGAATTAGGGATGGCATTGGGTCGCTCACTGAGTGTGATCCGGCACTCGGTGGAGCAACGACATGCCGCCGGCTCCACCCCGGATCGTGATCCGTGTGTCTAGCTGGCGGCCCGGCGGACAGTCCGTCCTGCGACGGCGGAAGTCCCGTGGCTCTGCGTCACCGCCTTTCGACGGCTTTGCTCTTTTCAGCGACCTTTGTGAATTCCAGCGGAGTCGCAGGAACCATGCCCGCTGCACGCGAAGATAAAGGGGTCTTCAAGTGCTTGTGGACCATGCCGTTACAGCATCTTACACAAGGTCTCTTTAAGAACCGTCGCGCCCGCTTCGACGAAAAGAGTTGCGGCACGTGGCACCGATTGCCGATGTGCTCGTGCGGCGGGGGGTGGCAGCAGTGGGCCGGCCGCGCCAACTTCCTTTCCGGATCGTCCTTTATCCCCCATCCAAGGCCCCCCGCACCAGATGGGTCGCGTTCTCGTTGTCACCAAGGAAGTCCCGCTGCCGATTCAGGCGACCGGGACGTCACTTCGCTTGAATCCCGTTCTGCGGTATCTCGCGAAGGATCATGTCGTCGACCTCGCCGCGGTCGGCGACCAGAGGCCGGACGCCGATCGGTGGGCTCAGGAGGCGCGAGAATTCTGCGACGAAGTCGTGTGCATGGGCCGAGCCGATGTAGGCCGCCTGCGCCGCTGGGGACGCACGACCCGAGCCCTCCTCGACTCGAGCCGGCCGCCCTGGGAAAACGTCGACCCCTTCAGCTCGGAATACCTTCCTGTTCTGGAGGATCTGCTGAAGGCCAACCACTACGACGTGCTTCTAGGCGTGGGCAACGTGATGGACGTGATGTGCCGCCTGATTCGCGACCGAGTCCTGCCGCGGCGCGTCGTCGTGGATTGGGTCGACGCCCCGTCTCTTCTCTACGAACGGAAGGCCCCCGACAACTCGGGTCTGCTGGCACGGTTCAGGAGGTTCCGGACTCAGCGGCTCGTCGACTGGCAGCAGTTCGTGAACCAGCGGGTCCAGGCGGCGATCTACATTGCCGAGTTCGACCGCAGGCATGCGGGCGAGGGCGCGAACCCCGACGTATTCGTTCTGGGCAACGGCGTTCTCGAGGTCGATCGGGCCCTGCCCGACCGCCCGGACACGCCCCCGACCATCGGCTTCCTGGGCAATATGGGGTACGGCCCCAACGTTCAGGCCGCGACGCGCCTACACGACCGCATCTTCGTGCCCCTGGCCCGCTCCATGCCCGACGTGAGGCTCAAGATCATCGGTCGCGATCCCCCCCCTGAAATCCAGGGCCTCGCCTCGGATCGAGTGGAGATCACCGGAGAGGTCGCCTCCATCTGGCCCGAACTGAGGGCCGTCGACGTGATGGTCTTTCCGATGGAGATGGGTGGAGGGTTGCAGAACAAGGTACTGGAGTCTGCGGCAGCCGGATGCGCGGTTGTGGTCACGCCGGTGGGCGCTGCCGGCACGGGCCCCGATGGGGCGAACACCCTCATCATCGAGGACACCGATGCCGGGATGGTGCGTGCGGTGGAGACGCTCCTGAACGATGCGGATGCGCTCGACCATGCGCGCGAGAACGCCCGACGGCTGCTCGACACCTTCGACTGGGCGACGATCCTCCCCCGCTACGCCGACATCGTCTTCGGCGACTGAGGAAGCCCCGGTCGGCGATCAGCCGCCGGTAGGAGGTGGAGGCGGACCGAAAGAAACGTCACCCCCGTTCCGCGGCACGATTCGCCAGGCCCCCGACACATCGGGATCCTGCACGAGCAGGCCCGCGATCGACACGACCGGTGTGCCGGCCGGCAGGTTGGGGGTGCCGAAGCCGTTCTGCTGAGGAAGCAGCACGTTGATCGTCGTCCCGTTGTCTTCGATGGAGACCCGCAGTCCCACGAAGGGAATCGACGCGGTGTCGGCCACCTGCCCACCCCGAATCACGACGAGCCGGGCTGCGTGTTGCCCGCCGCCGGCCGTCCGGGCTTCGCCGATCCCCACTTCGAGCGGGAACAGCGCGCGAACGGACTGGGCGAGCACATTGATCCGACCGTCGACGAGATACCGCGCGTTGCCCGTGCCTGCGGTGGTCCCGAGGGCTCGCACCGAGTCGCCCAGGTTGCCCCCCGACGCGGCCGGCAAGTTCACGCGGAGGGCGCTGGTGCCGTGCTCGAGCACATGCACGGCTCCATCCACGGAAGCCTGACGCCCGTTGAGCGCCATCCCCGTGATCCAGACGCGGCGACCCAACGGAAGGGCCCGAACCTGCGCCACCGTGAGTGTCGGGGGCGTCAAACCCACCCGAAAGGTTCTCGCCTGACCGGGGGCGAACGTGACGCGGGTGCTGTCCACCGCCGCCACGACGAGGGAATCCGACAGGAAGGCCGGATTCACGCGAATGTCGTAGGTACCGACCGGGATCTCCGGGAACTCCACACCTCCCAGGGAATCGGCGAGTGCCTCGACCACGGGCGTGTTGGTGCCTCGCAGGACGACTTGAATGGGCACCCCGGGCGCCGGGGCGTCGCCCCCGCCGAAGCCCGAATTGTTGTCCAGCTCGAAATATGCCTGCACGCTCAACGAAGCCAGCGACTCGAGGCCCGGTCCGAAAGGCTCGTCACGGTTGCACGCTGCAGCCGAGAGGGCAAAGGCGAGCGCCGCGAACCAACGCGGGGAAGTCCTCATCGTCCGATCCTCAGGCCAACGCGAAGGGTCCGACCCAGTGATAGGTCACGGAGGGGCGAACCGAATCCCGGGTTCGCGACGAGGGGCAACTGCGTGTTCGTGGCCCCGCCGGTAACGCTGCCCGACGGATCGACAGCCAACAGTGCAGTATCGAGAAAAGAGCTCTCGCGATCGAGCACATTCAGGGCGTCGACGATCAGCGACACACCCGCCCCTGGAAGCTCGACGCTCAGGCGGAGGTCGAGAGTGTGTTCGTCGGGCGCGCGGCAGGCGTTGCGCGTGACGAAGGCACCGGCTGACGTTGCGATGCACGACCAGTCTCCACCGTGGGCCGCATCGGCGGCAGCCGTCACGAAGGCGGGGTCGTTTCCGAGCACCCCATCCATATTGGCGTCGACCCCGGCCGCATACCCGGGTGTGAACGGG
>CBDUEZ010000254.1:0-6374 GCA_965366355.1 uncultured bacterium | reverse complement strand
GTCCCGTCGACCTCGTCGGGTGTCGGGCGAAGAACCGACCCCTCATCCATCTCGAGATGGCATCGACCGACCGGTCGCTGGTGGAGCGCTGGAAAGGCGAGCCCGCCCCCCTCCTTCCGCTGCTCCACGCCTTTCACGACCGGGACGGCTACCTCTCCGAGGCGGCTCTTCGCGCCGTGTCGGAAGGGCTGCGGATTCCACTCGCCGAGCTCTACGGCACCGTCACGTTCTACCACCACTTCTCGCGGGAGGTCGGTGGGCATCAGGCCCCGCGCGTCTGCACCGGGCCGGTCTGCAGCATGCGGGGTGCCGACGAGGTCCTTTCGGGGCTGGAGGGCGCCGTGTCGATGCCGTGCAGCGGGCGTTGCGACGACCCGATCCCCGTGCTGATCGCGCACGGTACCCTCGTGGCGGAGGAGGGCGAACTCCTGATGCGGCCGCCCCCGCTACCACCGGTGGTGAGCGACGGCCCCGAGGAGTGTGTCTTTCGGCACATTCGCGAGCCCGGTCGGGCGACGCTCGACGGGTATCGGGCCTCGGGCGGATATGCGGCGTGGCAGGAGGCCGTCCTGCACGGCTCGCCCGAGGGGGTTCTCGGGGTGATCGATACGAGTGGCCTCACGGGACGCGGTGGCGCAGGCTTCCCGACCGGTCGCAAGTGGCGCGCGGTGGCCGAGGCGAGCGGGGGTCCCAAGACCGTCGTGTGCAACGCCGACGAGGGCGAGCCCGGGTGTTTCAAGGATCGGGCGCTGATGGACTTCGATCCTCATGCGGTGATCGAGGGCATGCTTCTCGCCGCCTTTGCGACCGGCGCGTCGAGAGGATTCCTCTACCTCCGCTACGAGTATCCCGAGACCGCGATCGTTCTCGAGACGGCGCTGGCCGAGGCCAGGAGCGCGGGGTTGGTAGGGCAGGGGATTCTCGGCACGGAGGTGGCGGTCGAACTCCATCTGCGGCGTGGAGCCGGCGCCTACATCTGTGGAGAGGAGACGTCGCTCCTCAACTCGCTCGAGGGTCGGCATCCGTTCCCGCGAAATCGTCCCCCGTATCCCGTGACGCACGGGTACGAGGGTGCGCCCACCGCGGTCAACAACGTCGAGACGCTGGCGTCCGTGCCGCCCATCGTGCGCAAGGGAGCGGCGTGGTATCGCTCCCTCGGTCTCGGGGAGCATGCGGGGACCAAGGTGATCTCGCTGTCGGGTGACGTCGCGAGGCCCGGGAACTACGAAGTCCCGCTCGGATTTCCGCTCCGCACGCTCCTCTACGACTGGGCCGGAGGGCCCGGTGAGGGTCGAACGGTGCAGGCCGTGACGATGGCGGGCCTCTCGGGCGGCTTTCTGGCCGGTGACGATCTGGATGTCACGCTCGACGAGCCCTCGATTCGATCGAAGGGATCGTTTCTGGGAGCGGGCGGCATCATGGTGTTCGACGACACTCGTGACATGGTGTCGGTCGCGCGCGATGCGATGGCCTTCTTCGCGCACGAGTCGTGCGGCAAGTGTTTTCCCTGTCGGATCGGCACGACCCGACTGGTGGAGCGGCTCTCGGGGTCTGCGGGACCGGCCGACCTCGAGTCATGGCTGGATGAGCTCGCCGACCTCCACGCGACGATGAAGAGTACCTCCGCGTGTGGGCTCGGACAGGCCGCGCCGCTCATCTCGGAGAGCCTCGTTCGGTATTTTCCGGCGCAGGTGCGAAAGCACGTCGCCGGGTAGGGGGGCGAGACCGCCGACACCGATCAACGCTGCACGGTGTAGGAGTGTCGTTGGAGTAGGATCCGGCATCGACTTTGCTCTTGGTATCGAATGAATATGCACTCACCGTCAGTCTGCGTTCGCCTGGCGATGGCCCTGGCAGGCGGACTCGTGGGGACTGGTGTGCCAGCCTCCGCCCAACGACCCGATTCCGTTCCCCCGCGAGATACGACCGTCTTTCGGGTCGAAGGCATTCGTATTCAGGCCACCCGACCCGTCACGACCGTAGGCGGTGCCAGTGCCGTCGAGATGACCATCGACTCGATGGCCCTTCCGGCCTCGCCCACGACCGAAGAGGTCCTGCGGGCCCTCCCGATGGTGCACGTGCGTACCAACTCCCGGGGCGAGGCCGAGGTCACGGTGCGTGGGTCGGAATCGCGACAGGTGGCGGTGCTCCTCGACGGTGTGCCGCTCACGCTGGGGTGGGACGCGCGCACCGACGTGTCGGTGCTTCCTGCCGGGGCGGTGTCGGAAATCACGGTGGTCCGGGGGCTTTCCTCGATGCTTCACGGGCCGAATGTGCTCGGTGGAGTCATCGAGATGAAGGTGGGCGGGAGGCGCACAGCGAACATGCGCCCCTCGCTCGCGGTCACCGTCGGGGGCGACGACCAGGGGGGATACGCGGCGACGGCCATCGGTGAACACCCCTTCGAGACGTCGGGTGGCTCCGGGAGTTTCCGCGTCGGCGCGGGATTCCGCGACAGCCCGGGAGTGCCGCTGCCGGGCGGCGTGTCGGAGCCGATCGCGACGGGCAACGACCTCCGCCTCAACACCGATACCCGCAATCTCAACGGCTTCTTCTCGGCCCGGTACACGAGCGATCGAGGTCCCTGGGCGAGCCTGTCGTCGGCCGCCTTCGATGCCGAACGCGGCATCGCCGGCGAACTCGGAACCGACGAGCCGCGCCTCTGGCGGTATCCCGACGTCTCGCGCACCGTCGTCGCCGCGTCGGGCGGAAGTGGCTTCCACGACACGCCGTGGGGGCGAGGTGACGTCGAGATGAGCCTCGGCGTCGACGCGGGCACGACCATCATCGACAGCTACACCACCCGAAGTTACGACGAGATCGATGGCACCGAGAAAGGCATTGATCGCACGGTGACGCTCCGCCTGCTCGGCGACCACACGCTGGGCTCTCGCGGTGATCTCATGGCTTCGGCCACCCTGGCTGACATTCGACACGAGACGATCGAAGGTGTCGAGTCGACCGACTTCGCCCAGCGCCTCTTCAGCCTGGCGGGCGAGACGGTCTGGCGCCTGATCGACGCCCCGGTCGGGCCGCTCGAGGGCCTTCGCCTCAGCCTGGGAGGAGCATGGGACCGCGGGTCGACCCCCGAAACGGGAGGCCGGGAGTCGCTCGGGACCATCGACGATTGGGGCGGCCGGATCGGACTGTCGGGACTGTTCGGCGGCGGAGGCACGCTGGTTCACGCCTCGCTCAGCCGACGGGGACGATTCCCCTCGCTCCGGGAGAGCTATTCCGAGGCCCTGAATCGGTTCATTCCCAACCCGGAGCTGGCACCGGAGCATCTGCTGGCCGTCGAGGCCGGTGTGACCGCGAGACTCGGCGAGGGTGAACTTCAGGTCGTCGGATTCCGGCACGATCTCGATGGCGCCATTCGACGGATCACGCTGGAGGGGGGCAAGCGCATGCGCGTCAACGCCGATCAGCTCCGCAGCACCGGGATCGAGGTGTTCGCCTCGCAGTCGTGGGGTCGGGTAGGCGTCGGGGCAGACCTCACCCTTCAGACGGTCGACCTGATCGACCCGGGGTCAACGGTATCGACTCGCCCCGAAAACACACCCGAACGGGCCGGGGGCGCCTACGTGCGCTTCCCGCTCGTTGCCGGGATCGACGTGACGGCGGCTGCGGAGTACACGGGGGCGCAGTTCTGCCAGGATCCCGGGTCGGGAGCCGACGTCGAGCTCGACGGGGGGAGCTGGTTCAACGCTTCGCTGTCGCGCGTGTTCTCGCTGGCGGGGAGTCGTGCGGGCGGTCGCCGCGTCGAGACACGGGTCTCGGCCTCCAACCTCGGTGATACCGCCCTCTACGATCAGTGTGGCCTCCCGCGCCCGGGGCGCTCGCTGCAATTCCAACTGCGCGTCTTTTGACTTCTCGCCGTCGACTCCGGATGCATCACGACCTGATGCTCCTGGCGCTGCACGACCAGAAGGGCACGATCGCCTACGGAAAGATGCAGCACTTCGGCCTCGCCGGGGCGGTGTTCGCCGAGTTGTTGCTGTTGGGGCGGCTGCGAATCGTCACCGAGAGGCGCCGTCGAAAGGACCGCCCACTGGTCGAGGTCGTCGACCCCTCGAGAACGGGTGAGACAGTTCTCGACGCGGCCCTCGGTGTGTTGGCGGGGGCCAAGCGAAGGGCGGCGCCGCAGCGCGCCGTCGAGAAGATCGCTCGGGTGAAGGATCTTCGGCATGAAGTCGCTCGGGAACTGGTTCGCCGGGGGGTCGTGCGCGCCACCGAAGACCAGGTTCTGCTCCTGTTCACCCGGCGCGTCTACCCGACGCTCGACCCGGGGCCGGAGCGCGCGCTCGTCGCTCGCATTCGCGATGCCCTGGACGGCCCACCCCCTTCGGCCGGTGGCCCGCCCGCCCCGGTCGACCTGCCGACGGCCATCGTGATCGCTCTGGCCGATGCGACGGGAATCCTCCGGGCCCTGTACGGCCGTAGGGAACTGAAGGCGCTCAAGCCCCGCATCCAGACCCTGGTGGAAGAAGCGGGCGCAGGCGCCGACGTCGCCCGGGAGGCGGTGCAGGCCGCCATCAATGCCGCGGTCGCGGCCACCTCGGCGGCCGTCGCCGCGGCGACGGCCGGGTGAGGGGCCGGGGGGCTACAACCGGCTGGGCGCGTCGATCAGCTCGTCGACGTCGGGCGTTTTCACCGCGTAGTTGAACCCCGGGGCGATGCAGTAGCCGCCATACCGTCCCTGCTTGTCGAGCGCGATGAATCCCACCTGGATGTCTCGCCAGTCCGGATTCTTCTCGATCACGCGCTCCACGGCCAACCGACAGGCTTCTTCCGGTGTCTGTCCCTGGCGCATGAACTCGACGACCAGAAAACAGCCGACCGCCCGAATCACGGCCTCGCCCCATCCGGTCGCCGTCGCTCCGCCGACCGCATTGTCGACGTAGAGTCCCGCTCCGATGATCGGCGAATCGCCGACCCGCCCATGGTACTTGTAGGCCGCCCCACTCGTGGTGCAGGCGCCCGAGAGGTTCCCGTCGGCGTCCAGGGTCAGCATGCCGATGGTATCGTGGTTCTCGGCGTTGATCTCGGGGGGCGCCGTCACGCCGTTCTCGGCGATCCAGGCGCGCCATTTCGCTTCGGCGTCGTCGGTGAGCAGGTTTTGCCGCTCGAATCCCTGGGCGACGGCGAAGTCCAGCGCGCCCTGGCCCACGAGCATCACGTGTGGCGTCTCTTCCATCACGCGGCGAGCCACCGAGATCGGGTGGAGGATGTCTTGAAGAAAAGCCACCGAGCCACAGCGCCCCGCTTCGTCCATGATGCAGGCGTCGAGCGTGAGCTTGCCGTCGCGGTCGGGCAGTCCGCCGTAGCCGACCGAGTTCACCAGCGGGTCGGCCTCCGGCACCCTCACCCCGGCCTCCACGGCATCGAGGGCGCGCCCCCCCGACTCGAGGATCGGCCAGGCGGCGCGGTTGGCATCCATCCCGTGCATCCACGTCGACAGGGCCACGGGACGCACGTTGGGCTGCGCCGCCGGGGCACACGCCTCGAGCACGGGGAGTCCGGCCGCGGCGCCGAGTGCGGTGGTTTTCAGGAACGTGCGTCGGTCGGGCATGGTGTCTGGAGTCGGGGGGGCACCGGGCACGTCCCGGAGACGGGGTAGGGTAGGGGCGCGAGACTTTCTCCGGCAAGCGCGCCTTGCCCGCTCCTCCCCCCCGACGGAACTTTCCCATGATCTTCGTCGCAGCGGAACTCTCGGCGGCCCTCCCGTCTTCCTGTATTCCCGAGCCTCGCGACCCCTGTTTGAATGGTGAGAAGACTCACAGTGCTGATGTTCACCGACATGGTGGGCTACACGCTCCTCATGCAGGAAGACGAGGGACGCGCCCGGGCCTATAGGGATCGGCAACGGGTGGTCCTCGAAGAAGAGGTGGCGGGTCACGGCGGGGAGATCGTGCAGGTCTACGGCGACGGCACCCTGAGCTCGTTCTCCAGCGCCGTCGAGGCGACGCGCGCGGCCATGGCGGTTCAGCGCCGACTGTCGGAGTCGCCGAGGATTCCCCTCCGCATCGGACTTCACCTGGGCGATGTCGTGCACGACGACCACGGGGTGGTGGGCGACGGCGTGAATGTGGCGGCGCGCGTGCAGGCCCTCGCCGTGCCCGGGAGCGTGATCGTGTCGGACCGGATCCGAGACGAACTCGCGAACCATCCCGCGCTCGTGTATCGCAGCATCGGTCGCTTCAAGCTCAAGAACGTCTTTCGCGATATCGAGCTCTTCGCCATCGAAGGGGAGGGACTGGTTGTGCCCGACGCGAGCGCCCTGCCCCGGGCGCAACGCTCGGAGGCGCGAAGTGTGGCCGTGCTGCCCTTCGTCAACATGAGCGCCGACCCGGAGAACGAGTTCTTCGCCGACGGCA
>CBDUEZ010000253.1:0-6378 GCA_965366355.1 uncultured bacterium | reverse complement strand
GGTTGGGCGGTGGGCGGGGCGGGCGCCCGGGCGGGGGCGCTGAAAAGAGCGCATCGGTGGCCAGATCGGTGAGCGGTTGCGCCCTTTGCCGCTCTATGCGCCGCAAACGGCGCAACCCGGCCCCCTCTACGACGAGGACCTGAGCGGTTCTCAGCGAATGGAGCGGAGAACGGCACAGGGCCGTCCACTTTAAGGGGGTCGTGTTCGGTTTGCGGCACTTCGCCGCGGCTCGGTCGCCCGCGCAACCGGCCAAACCACCCGTCCTCCCTCACCCGCCTCAGCACGGCGGCGTCAGCACCCGGCCTCAGCACGACCGCCCGCGCACGGCGGGTTCAGCACGGCGGCCAGCACCGCGGCTCATACCCTCGGCCTCAGCGCGGCGACTCAACCCTGTCGTCCAAAACCAAAGGAACGACGAAGGCGCTCCGGCGCCTTCGTCGACACACCTTTCGTCGACCAAACCTTCGTCGACACACCTTCGTCGACACACCTTCGTCGACACACTTTCGTCGACGCGTCCCATCGTCGACCACTCCACAGGCGTCCCGCTCTCTCCGCGGCCACCCTGCGGGCGGGGTCGTCCACCTTGAGGGGGGCGCGGCCGGTTCGCCCCACCCGGGGAAAGAGCCCGACCGACGGGTCGCTCGGTGGTACGAGCTACTCCGATTTAGGCGAGTCGGAGTCGGCCGCGAGCCAGCTGTCCATTTCGGGATCGAGAAGGCCAACGAGGCCGACGACCGCTCGATGGAGGATCATGGCAATCGCTATGATCAGTCCTCCCACGGCAGCCGACGCGCCCACGATCACGTAATACGCAATCGTGTAGTAGCCCTGCAGCTGCTCGGAGTCGGCGACCGGCATGGTGAGCAGCATGAGAAGAAAGACCGCTCCGACCATCGCCGCGACGTTCATGAGCGAGAGAGTTCGCACTCGCTGAAAGAGCCCTCTGGAGAACTTCGCGTCGTGCGACTGCGTGAACCCGAGGAGCGTCATCATGAGCGCAAGAATCGTGGCCGACGCCGCGAGAACTCCCGAGGCAAAGAACCGAATCGTCGGAATCGCGGCCTCCAACCGTGCCTGGGCCTCCCCTTCGTGTTGCACGACGCCGATCAGATAGTACCCGGCGAAAAGCAGGGTCACGGCGAGGCCCCCCGCGACCAACGTCCACACTCGATCCCCGAAGAGGCCTTCGCGCCCCTTCATGGTGAGACCGGGGCGACGCGGCGGTACCGGGACTTTACGAGCTGCAGAATCCCGTACCCCGCCAGACCGAGGGCGACAACGCCCATGAGCCACGGGCCAAACGTGGTGCTCCCGAGGGCCTCGAGCGCTCCCTCCAATCCGCGGGCCTCGGAGGGGTTCGCCGTCCTCGCCGCATGAATGACGAATCCTCCGACGATGACAAACACGAGTCCCCTACTCACCAGCCCGACGCGAGCGATACGCCTGACCCACCTGCGGGCGCTCCCATCGAGGTCGGGGCCCAGTCGATCTTCAAAGGTCGCGACCGCGGCATTGCGCCACTCGACGAGGCCGTACACCACGATGGCGAGACCCGCCAATCCCAGGAGCCACGCTCCGAAGGGCTGGCTGAGGAGGGTGGCCGACCAGCTGTCGGCGCCTCCCCCCGACGACGTCGAGCTCGCTGACCCCCGCCCCGCGAGCGAGCGGACGATCCACACACCGAGAGACGCATACGTGAGTGCGCTCACCAGAAAGACACCTCGGGTGGCCAGACCCTTCAGGTCGCCTCCGTGCTTCTCTGGATCTCCCACGGCCTGAACGAGTTTCCAGACGACATAGCCCGCGATTCCGAACGCCACGACGATGAGCAGGATCGTACCCCATTCTCCTCGACCGATTCGGCTGAGTGCGTCGCGAGATCCCTGGGCGTTTCCCGATCCGCCGGCGAGCGCCGCGGTGGCGGTGAGCAGTCCGATCCCCAGATACACCACCCCCTTCGCGGCGTACCCGGCCCGAGCCAGGATCTCGATCACGATTCGCCCTCGCGGCTCGCGTCGATGGGGTCGAGGCGAGCACCCGTGAGTCCCGGCTCCAAAATGACGTTGAGGGGCAACGGGAACTGATGGGAACGACTCTCGACGAAGTGCATGTAATATCCGGCTGTGTTGAAGAAGAGCATGAGATCTCCGGGCGCGAGACCGTCTGGGAACCACAGTCGTCGCGACGTGATGAGGTCATCTTCAGAGCAGTAGCGACCGACCAGAAATCCCTCGACCGGCGCACGGTCCGCGGGTCGGTCGGAGCGTACGACGACCGGGTCGGTGAGAAGCTCCGACTTTCGGCTTCGGCAGTTGGATGAGTTCATCGCGACGCCGACGAAGTGCTGACCCGCCGCCGCCGGCTTCACGAATTCGATGCGCGCTACCGTGACCCCGCAGCCGTCTACGAGAGCACGGCCCGGCTCCGCCCGCAGGGTGAGACCCCGACGGGCCAGGGCCACCGCGATCGACTCACCGCTGGCGGCATGGGTACTGCCGAGGATGGTCTCCAGCCACGCCGGACCCACGGGCGTCTGGTAGTGCGGGTACACGGCGGGTGACCCGATCGGCCCGCCCGGCGCAGGCAGACGTCCGAGTCCGGTGTTTCGATAGGTGACGGGCTCCCGGTGTCCCATCAGAGCCTGGTCGAGCTCCCCGAGAAACGTCTCCCAGTCCGCCGCCGTTCGCGTGTAGCAGACCGGAAAACCCCCACCCATGTCGATGAACTCCACGGGAAGCCCACTGTCGCGGAGCATGTCTGCGCAGTCGATGCACCGATCCAGGGCTTCCGCACGATCCGCCGCCGAGTAGCCGTCGAGGTGGAAATGCAGTCCCGCCGTGCGGATACCATCGATCGCGGCGGCCCGGAGGATCGGCAGAAGTCCGCCCACCTCGTCGATGGGGATTCCGAACCGAGACGGGTAGGCCCGGGGCGTCTGGGCGAACCCGCGAAGTCGAAGGGCGACTCGCACGGGTTCGGCAGACGAGCGGGCAATCTCGCGAAGGGCGTCGAGTTCGCCGAGGTGGTCGACCACGACGACGGCATCGATCTCGGCGGCGAGCCGGAGAAGCGACGCGGGCTTGATCGCGGCCGTCACGACGATTCGCGGCCCTGGGACTCCGCGCTCGAGGGTTTGGAGCAGTTCCCGCTCACCGGCCACATCGACGCCGAGCCCGGCGTCGCGAGCCACGTCGACGTACGCGAGGCCCTTGTTGGCTTTTCGGGCGAAGTACACATCCAACGCGACGCCCTGCGACGCGGCCAACCGGGTGTACCCCTGGGCGTTCGCCACAAGCTCACCGGGAACATGCAGGTGCAGGGGTGAGCCCCACCGGTCCACCAGCGCGCCCAGGAGGTCGGGATCGCCGGCGAGGTCGTCCATCCACGGGCGGGTGCGAGCGGGGAGGTGGGGAATGTTCACGATGCGAGCCGCCCGCACTCTCGAGCCCTCCGCACCACCGCCGCCGCCCACTCCCACGAGTGCGCATGAAGCGTTCGATCGAGGGTGTCGTTGCCGAGTACACACCCCTCGGTGGCGCGACCGATCACCGAAAGACCTGGTGAAGGAGTGCCGGCGGCCGACACCGCCCGTGCGTCGCTCCGGATCTCGACGGCGCCCCAGCCCGGCACGGTTCGAATGTGCCCGCCGTCGATCAGCGACTGGAAGAGCGGGCTCGGCCCGGGTAGGACTCCGGGCCCCGCAAGCACGGCGTCGACAAAATAATCGGTGGGAACGACGGCGGGAGCGGCCGACACGGTCGGAACCACCCAGCCTTCTTCAATGTCGTGCAGGAGGGCCTCGGCGATGTGGACCGGGGGGCCGAATGCGAGACGCTCGAGCTCCGCGCAGAGTCGGGCGAAGCGTCGCTGGTCCCGACCGTGTGGGCGCGCCCCGGCGTGCCACTCCACCACAGCTGGATACAATGCCCGCCAGGCCTCACCGAGGGCCCGAGGAGCGTCCCACGCCTGGTGCCCGTGAGCCGTCGCGATGCCGGACTCGAGCTGAGCCGACGGGTCGTGTTCGTCGATACCACCCCGCGACCGGGTCAACAGATCGTTCAATACCGTGGCCGTCTGGTCGTGTCCCGTTCGGTTGGGGAGCCCGCACGACTCGGTCGCCACGCCGGCCAGCACCCCGATCACCTCCCCGACGGAGCCCGCAGCCTTCAATTTTCGACGTCCGTGCCTCCACGCGTCTTCGGCTCTGTCACCGGGAACGACCCCCGGCGCCCGTTTGGGCAGCATCATCCGTCCAGTCCTGGAGAACGGCACGATACGATCGGGGCGGAGGGCCGGCTCTCGGCTTCGGAACGCCGCGATCGCATCGAAGGCGGTCAGTCCGATGCCCCGCATCAGAACGCTGGACCCCGGTCGGATTCGCTCGACCGAGAGCTCCGTGGTCACCGGATAGACCCGCGCGTCGGGCGAGACGGGCTGCGAGGCTGCACCATCGCGCGAGCCGTGCCCGGTGGTCACCAACACTTCGTCGACCCAGACGGCCGGCTCCTGTGCGGATTCCACCCGCCACCGGCCACCGTCCCGCCGCAGTCCCGTGACCTCACAGGGATGAAGCGTCACGCGACCGAACCGAGCGAGTCGGCGCACGATCTCCTGCGCCCCCTCGTTCAGATACTCGCCGACCAGGGCCCGAGGCACATAGGCATCGGGATCGGCCCATTCCCCGTGCTGGATGAACAACCATTCCACCAGCGTCGGCCCGGCGAGCGACGGCCCGGCGGGCCTCTCACCGGCGGGCCTCCGACCGGCGAGCGACGAGCCGACGACCGACGTACCCACGGGCGATTGGCGGTCGGACTCTTCGTCGCCCCGATGCCAGAGATCGATGTGTCGGGCCGCGAAGTTCATGCGAAGAAAGTGCGGCTGCTCGGGATCGTAGACGGGTCCCGCGCCGAGATGCGGATGGGGGTCGAAGAGGTCGATATCGAGGCCGCACCCCGCTCGCGCACATAGAGCGTCGAGACGCTCCAACGCGAAGAGGCCCTTGGGCCCGCACCCGATCACCGCGACCCGGTAGTTGGGCCGTGTCATCCCACCGCCTCGCAAGCCGATTCGAGAACCCGAGGTCGCTCGACCCGCTCGCGGAGTTCCGATGGGCTGACTCCCAGCCTCTCTTCGACCCAGCCGTCATCGAACACCGTGTCGAGGTAGCGCGAGCCGCGATCCGGAAGAATCACCACGCAGCGGGCCCCCGAGGGAAGCCGGGGAAGGTGCCGCTCCAGGGCCGTGACGACCCCTCCGGCCGATCCCCCGGCCAGGATCCCTTCAGACCGAATGAGCCGTCGACATCCGACGACACAGTCTGCGGCATCAACTCGAACCACGGCGTCGAGGGCGGCGTGTCTGGCGAGGGGAGGCTCGACCCCTGCCCCCAAACCGGCGATCGCCCGATCTCCCGGTCGCCCCCCGAACAGCGCACTGCCTACCGCGTCGACCCCGATCACGCGGGTCGACCGTCGATGGCTCGCCACGTAGGCGGCGCATCCCCGTGCGGTGCCCGTGGTGCTCGTCGCCACAAAAACGAGATCGACTTGGCCATCGAGCGCCTCGTCGATCTCTTTCATCGTCCCGTGCTCGTGGGCCGCCGGATTGTGGAGGTTGGCGTACTGGTTCGGCCAGAACGCACGGGGGTCTCCCTCGACGATTTCCCGTACGCGGTGGAGGCGCGCCGTCAGGAGGTCGTCGTCGGGCGAGGTCGCCTCGACGGTTTCGATACGAGCACCGTAGGCCCGGAGGATCGCGAGATTCTGCGCCTGAGCGCGGTGATCCACCACACACACCAATTGGAGTCCCAGCACCGCGCACGCCTGCGCCAGGCCGATGCCCATATTGCCCGACGACGACTCGACCACACGGTCGCCGGTGCGGAGCCGACCGCTGGCGAGCGCCGCCGAAAGCATACGTAGGGCGGGGCGGTCCTTGGCGCTGCCGCCCGGGTTGAGCATCTCCAGCTTCGCCCACACCTGCGGGCCACTGGGATCCACGAGGCGATTCAGCCGTACGAGGGGCGTACCCCCGATCGCCTGAAGAACCCCACCGGGTTCCACACCGAAGGCGACGCGTGTCACGGGTGCTCCCCGTCGGCCCAATCATTCTCGGCTCTAGACATCGAGTCCTCCGTTTCGGAAGCCTGCCTTTCGAATCGAAACACCGGTCCCCCCACAACGACCTCCGCTCCGGGAATACCGCCTTTTCTGGCTTCAGGCTGTGCAGGCCCCGTGCCACGTCGACGATCGACTCACACACAACGTCGCTGTGCAACGAGGGCACACGCCTTGCTTCCCTTCGGGAGAAATCCTCTCTCTCGGAGCCCCTGCATGACCACCGACGACGCGCCCGCCGACGCCACCGCTGACG
>CBDUEZ010000252.1:0-6400 GCA_965366355.1 uncultured bacterium | reverse complement strand
AGCAGCGCCCATTTGGCGCTCGCGGAGCCCACGAAGAGGTTGACGAAGGCCGTCAGGAAGACGATCCCGACGATCGTCACCCCTCCGGGAAGGGCCAGAGCACGCAGGAATGCGGCGCCCTTCACGGCCAGGAGCGCTCCGATGTTCGACGCTCCGAAGGCGTGAACGAAGAGGGCGCAGAAGAACGCCATCACGATGTAGTAGGCCATGCCCTCCATGGCCTTGGTCATGGCGTCGACCATGTCTTTCGAGCTCTTGAACCGGCCCGAGACGTAGCCGTACACCACGCCCGGAATGAGAAAGAGCAGGAAGATGAGCGGCACGATCGACTGCATGATCGGCGCCGAAAACGAGTTGAGCGAACCGGTCGCGGGGTCACGAAAGGCGGAGGTCTCGGGGATCAGGGTCGCGATCAGGATCCCGAGACCGCCCACCATTACGGCCGTCGCCCACCAGAAGGCGAGTCGTTCGCGGGGCTCGAAGGTCGCCATGTCGGGCACCCCCTCCGCTTCGTCGTCGACCGGCGTCTGGGCGTTGAGGCGGGGCTCGATGATGCGATCGGTGATGAACCAGGCCAGGGCGATGATGAGTAGGCTGGAGGTCGCCGTGAAGAAGTAGTTGTTGAGCGGGTTGACGAGCATCTCGGGCGAGACGAGCTGGGCCGCCGGTTGGGTGAACCCCTGCAGCAGGGGGTCGAGCGCCGAAGGCACGGGGTTGGCGCTGAAGCCGCCCGACACCCCTGCGAAGGCGGCGGCGATCCCCGCGAGGGGGTGGCGCCCAGCCGCGTAGAAGATGATCCCGCCCAGGGGAATCACGAGGACGTAGCCCGCGTCGACCGCGCTGTGGCTGATGAGGCCCACCAGCACCACGGCGGGCGTGAGGAGGACGGCCGAAGTCTTGCTGAGCAGAAGCTTGATACTGGTGTTGAAGTACCCTGCCTCATCGGCCACTCCGACCCCCAGCATCGCCACCAGTACGACGCCGAGCGGCGCGAAGCTGGTGAAGATCGTGACCATGTTCGCCAGGAACGAGGCGAGCTGCGTTCCGGTGAGCAGGTTGATCACCTGAATCGGCTCGCCCGAGCGAGGATCGAGGTCGGCGAACTGGACGGGGGCGAGCAGGGCCGACAGCACCCAGACGATGAAGAGCGAGAAGAGGAACAGCATCGACGGGTCGGGCAGCTTGTTGCCCACGCGTTCGATGTGGCTCAACAGTCGGTCGACGAGGCTCTGCGGCTGGGACGAGGAGGAGGGGCTAGGCTGCATGACGGACCCGGGGGTTGCGGGATCGGGAGGCGGGGCAAGGTAGGCGACGCAGCACCGGCAGCATAGCCTTCTCGTTGCGAGTTCGCCTGTCGATCCGCGAGTCGAACCGCAGCGTCGCCTCCGGGCGCTCGACCGCCTCCGTGACCCGCGCGGTCATCTCCCGACCAGCACCCACTCTTCCTGCGGGGGCACGAGCCATTCGGCTCCGCCGTCGGTGATCACCACCATCTCCTCGACCGAGATGGTTTTGGTGGAGCCGTCCTCTCGCTCCCAGCCGAAGAACCCGTCGAAGGCGAAGGTCTGTCCCACGACCAATGCGCGATTGGCGTCACCGGTGGCCGGACGCCCTCCGTTCGACCCACCCAGGCGGGGTCCCAGATCGTGCGCCCAGTAGCCGACCGGGTGTCCCGTGCTCCAGGGAATCGAGATCGAGCCGTTCGACTCCAGCATCGCACGCTGCGCGCGATCGACGTCCCATCCCGTGGCGCCCGGGCGCATGGCGCCGAACGCCGCACGGCTGCCGGCCTTCGCGAGCTCCCACCGCTCCTGCATCTGGGGTGGGGCTTCCGTCTCACCCTCGCGCAGCACGTAGGCGAAGCGTTGAATGTCGGTCACCCAGATTCCGTGCACCTGGATGCCGAAATCGGTCTGGATCACGTCGCCGGGCAGGATCACCTTCTCGGTGGAATGCGAGTGCCCGCGATCGGGGCCCGAGTTCACATTGGGATTCTGGTCTGCGGCCCAGCCATCGGTGACCCCCAGCTCGGCCATGCGTCTCTTCAAGAACCGAGCGACGTCGGCATCGGTGGTCTCACCCGGCACGATCTGCTCGTAGGCCTCGAGCTCCAACTGTTCCGTCAGCTGCGCGGCTCGCCGCATGATCTCGACTTCACGGGGCAGCTTCACGGAGAGCCACTCGACCACGAGGTCACCCGCCGAGACCAGCCGCGAGGTCAGCTCCGGCCCGAGAGCGCGTTCGAATGCGTTTCGTTGAGTCCACGACAGCCCGTCGGCCACGTTTCGACCACTGTTGTTGACCGCGATCGTGGCTGGGTCGCGCTCGGCCAGAATCGCGGCGGCCGCCGAGTAGACACTTTCACCGGCGGGCGTCGAGATGACCGTGTCGAGGGGCGACACCTCGGCCAGCGCCGTCGATTCGCTGGAGGGGGAGATCGCGATCGACGACAGGTCACCCTCCGGCGTGGCGAAGAACAGAAAGGCCGCCAGGCCGCCCGCGTTTTCGGCGCCGATGTGTGCGGCCAACGGGTCGTTGGCGTTCTCGCGCGCAAACACGACCCATGCGTCGGCACCGGCCCGGGCCATCGCGGGCCCGAGCAGCGTGTGAATCCGCTCCTCGCGGATCGACGGCCAGAGCGACGGATCGTCTGGAAAGGGCTGCTCGCCGACCGCGAAGGGGGCCGATGCGGGCGCGTCGGCCGCGGGGGAGCACGCCGCGCCGACGAGCAGCAAGGCGAGCACGAGGAGGCTTGGGCGGCCTTCGAGCGCGGCATTCGCGCGAGCGATGGGATCGGTCATTCGCGCAACATGCGGTGGGGGTGGGGGGAGGGCCAGCAGGGTCCGCCTGTCGAGCCAGCGAGTCGATCCGTAGCTTCGCCCCCGCCGTCACCGCCGGAGTCCCAATCAGGAGAAGCGACGTTCCATGGCCATCGCCGTCACTGCAGCGAATGGACAACTCGGGTCTGCGATCATACGAGCGCTCTCTCGTATCGATGGCCTCCCGGTCATCGGGCTGGCACGGAGTCCCGCAAAGGCCGGGCATCTGGGCGTCGAGATCCGTATGGGCGACTACAACGCCCCCGGCGTCCTCGAAGAGTCCCTTCGCGGTGTCGACACCCTGCTGTTGGTGTCGGGCATGGACGATCCGGCGAAGCGCGTGGAGCAACACCGCAACGTGATTCGCGCGGCGCGTGCGAGTGGCGTGCGCAAGCTCGTCTATACCAGCGTACAGGGGGCCGAGTCCGGTACGGCCTTTTCGCCGGTGGTGCAGAGTAACCGCCAGACGGAGCAGGACGTTCGCGACAGCGGCCTGGAGTGGGTGATCGGCCGCAACGGGATCTACATCGAGCCGGACGTCGAATACATCGACGCCTACAAGAAGGCGGGCGGCATCGCGAATTGTGCCGGCGCCGCCCGGTGCGGCTACACCACGCGTCCCGAACTCGCCTACGCGTATGCACGGATGCTGACCGATGACGCGCACAACGGGCGCACCTACAACCTGCACGGCGAAGCGCTCACCCAGGCGCAGTTGGCCCGCTATCTCAACCTTGCCTTCGATACCGATCTCGTCTACCGGGAGATGACCGTCGAGCAGTATCGCGACGACCGCATCGCCGAACTGGGGGAGTTTCTCGGGGGAGTCATCGCGGGCATCTATGAAGGGATTCGCGAGGGCGCCATGGACCGTCCGAGCCAGTTTGCTGAAGCCGCCGGCCGGGAGCACCAGGCCTGGACGGACTACTTCGGGAGTCTCCGGACCCCAGCCACGACAACGGAGGACTGATCGTGCCCAGGATCGTCTGTATCTCCGGCACGAGCCGGCCCGACAACTATACGTCGAAGGCGTTGGCCATCGTGACCGCCGAGCTCGAGGTGCAGGGCCATTCTACCGTGGTCATCGACGCCCGCGACCTCACGCTCGCCTTTCCCGGTCAGGATCCCACCCCCGACGCCGAGCGGCTACGGGAGACCGTCGGGGACTGCGCGGGAGTCGTCCTCGCGACCCCCGAGTATCACGGCTGCTTTTCGGCCATGACCAAGCTGATCATCGAGAACCTCGGCTTTCCGTCTCTGCTGGCGGGCAAGCCCGTGGCGTTGGTCGGGGTCGCGGCGGGACGGATCGGAGCGATCAAGTCGCTGGAGCAACTTCGAGGCGTGTGTGCGCACGTCGGGGCCCTCGTGGTGCCCGGGTCGGTCTCGGTGGCCGGTGTGCGGGCCGCCTTCGACGAAGACGGCAACTGCCTGGACGAGGCGACCGAGGCCGCGCTGAGAGGCGCCGCGGGGGCGCTGTCTGATTTCTTGAAGAACTACGTGTGTCCGCGCTTCGTGCTCGAGTCGATGGCTCGCGAAGACGGCAAGCCGTGGACCACGGCGATCTGACCGCGTAGGGTCGGTCGGCCGCGTCCGTTGAGCAGTTCGGGGCCCGCGCGGCAACGTTTGCTGCCACACGGACCCCGCGTGTCACACTGCTCAGCGGCCGACCGTCAGGGGCGCGGTCTGCTCACCCAGACGACGCCGCCGATCGCGGCGACCAGGAGGACCATGACAAAGATGGTCGCCGGGTCGTGGGGGAGATTGGCGAGTACGCCGGACACGCTGAGACCGCTGTGTAGGGGTTCCATTCAAGACCTTCCGTTTCCGAAGTGGGTTCACCTGGTGATGGATCTTCAGGCGGAAAACGGAGGGGCTCGAGGGGGAGCGGTGGCGCGCCGTGCGCGCACGAAGGCTGCACGAACGGAACGAGCGAGGGCCGCGAACTGCCGCGTACACGACGGCCGCTGCGCGGGAGCGGCGGCCTCCGGCGACAGGCGGTGCTGGTCGCATTCGCCTCGGGATGAGGTGACCTCGGTCGCCAATTCGGCGCCGAAGCTCGGCAATCCCGAGATCTCTCCGGGACCGGAGGCGAGCGAGCATTGAAGCGACGTTGCGCCCGCGGCGCACGCCCGAGCCTGAAGTGCGCTCGAAGAAGGGGGACGCGGTCCAGAACCGTGAGCGACCAGTCCCAACCCAGCCACAAGGGCCAGAGTCGGTATACGAAGGCGTCGGGCGACGCGAAGAAACAGGGTGGCCGTGATTCTCATGGGTCGAAAACGCTAGCGATCATGGATCGGCGACGTCAATGGCGCCTCGACCCGTTCGGGCGCGCGCCACGTCATTCGCAGCATCGGGTTCGTACCACTCGCAGGGCGGCGTCCCAGGACTCGCAGGCCCGCGTCCCACGACTCGCAGGCCGGCGTCCCACGACTCGCAGTACCGTGTCACACGGCCGTGTAGCCCCCGTCGATCAGGTAGTATCCGCCGGTCATGAACGATGCCTCGGGCGACAACAAGAAGCACACCAGCGGTGCCACCTCATCGGCCCGTCCCAGCCGGCCGAGCGGGTGCTTCGCCACGAGCGCCGCGCGCACCTCGTCGGAGATACCCGCCAGCAGGGGCGTCTCGATGTAGGCAGGTCCCACGCAGTTGATGCGCAGTCCCTGCGGCGCGTATTCCGCCGCCGCGTTCTTCGTCAGCCCCACCACGCCGTGTTTGGCCGCGGTGTAGGCCGAGTGGCCCGGGGCGGCGACGGTTCCGTGAATCGAGGCCATGTTGACGATGGCGCATCCGGTATCGCCGGTCTCCAGCATCGCCGGAATCTGGTAGCGCATTCCGAAGAGAACGCCGTTGAGGTTGATGTCGATGACCCGTTTCCAGTCATCGAGGTCGATCTCGCCCGCGGGGGCTGGGCCGCCGCCGATCCCGGCGTTGTTCACGGCGAAGTGCAGCGCGCCCCAGCGGCTCACCGCGTGGTGTACGACGGCCTCACCATCGCTCGCGTCGGCGGTGTCTTGATAGGCTGCGAGGGCCGTTCCGCCGGCCTCGCCGATGCGACGGGCGACCCGTTCTGCGCTCTCCAGGTCGATGTCGGTCAGCAGCACCTTGGCGCCCCGTCGGGCCAACGCCTCGCCGATGGCCTCACCCAGCCCGGAGCCGCCCCCTGTCACCAAAGCAACCTTGCCGTCGAATCCAGTCATGCCCGTGTCTCCTCGTAGTCCCGGTGAATGCCGTTCCAGGAAGGCGCGGCAGTCATACCCCGCGCGGCGCTCCCCAATCATACGCTATACCCCGAGAGGCCCTCCTTAGCCCTTCGCGATGTGTACAACCGCGACATTGATGTATACATTGTAGCCATCGCTCTGATTTTTCTCGAACCCCAGTCCCATGGCCAACGAATTCCCCGGCGAGTTCGAACAGATGGTGCTGCTCGCGATCCTGCGATGTGACGAAGCCTTCGCGATTTCGATCATTGGCGAACTCGATGCGACTGCGGGACGGCCGGTGTCGCGAGGCGCCCTCTACCGCACGCTCGATCGCATGGAGTCGAAGGGATGGGTGCGGCACGAAATGGAAGCGGC
>CBDUEZ010000251.1:0-6440 GCA_965366355.1 uncultured bacterium | reverse complement strand
CGCAGGTGGATCAGGGGCTTGTCGCTCATGGCTCTCTGCTCTGGGAGGCGCGGGGAGGGGGCGCGGAAAGACGCTCCCCCCTCATCAGACGAGAAAAGCGGCCCAGGAGTTGCAATTCCCTATTTTCGTATTCCACCACATTCCCTCAAACCTGACCTCCATGGACTGGATCAACCGCCCCGAAGCGTGGATCGCCTTCGCGACCCTGACCGTTCTCGAGCTCGTGCTCGGGATCGACAACATCGTCTTCATCTCCATTCTTTCTGAGAAGGTCGAGGAATCCCGCCAGAAACTGGCCCGCACCGTCGGGCTCGCCGTGGCGATGGTGACCCGGATCGGGCTTCTATTTTCGATCAGCTGGGTGATGTCGCTCACCCAGCCGTTGTTCGAGGTGTTCGGGCGCTCCTTCGCCGGCCGCGACCTGATTCTCGTGGTCGGCGGCCTCTTTCTCCTCTCGAAGTCGACGCGGGAGATCCACGACAAGCTCGAAGGCGACGACGACGGCCGCCGCGCGACGGGAACAGCGACCTTCGCGTCGGTGATCACGCAGATCGCCCTGCTCGACCTGGTCTTCTCGCTCGATTCCGTCATCACCGCGGTCGGCATGGCCGACGACCTCGGTGTGATGGTCTCCGCCGTCGTCGTGTCGGTCTTGTTCATGATGTGGGCAGCCGAGCCCGTCAGCTCGTTCGTCTCGAGCCACCCGACCGTGAAGATGTTGGCGTTGAGCTTCCTCTTGTTGATCGGCATGACGCTCATCGCCGAAGGGTTCGGGCAACACATCAGCAAGGGCTACATCTACTTCGCCATGGGCTTCTCGGTGTTCGTGGAGTCGCTGAACCTTCGGCTCAAGAAGGCGGCACGACGCCCCGTCCACCTTCGCGGCCCCTCGATGCCGAGCCCCGACACGGAAAAAGCCGCCGCCGGGCGCTGACGTTGGACGACCCCCGGAATGCACAGCGGGCGCCGCCCCCGAAGGAGCGGCGCCCGCGTGTCGAGCCTCAGATCGAGGTCGAGACTACATGGCACCCGTCACGCCGGCCTCACCATCGGCCGAGACGACGAACTTCACCCACATGCCGCTGACCGCGTGGCCCGCGACGTAGCACACCATCGTGTACTCACCGGCCTCCGACGCCACGAACGAGATCGTGGCGGACTGACCGGGCAACGTGCCCTCGGTCATCGACGTCGGGTTGGGAGAAATCGCGCCGGCGAACACCGGAACCGGATCGACCATGGCGGGGGCCGTATCAAAATCGGCGGAGATGCCGACCGAGTGGGCCATGTTCGGGTCGTTGTTCGAGAAGTTGATCGTCACGTTGGACCCGACGGGGACCGTGATGGTCATCTCGCCGAACTGCGCGCCGTTGTAGTTCCAGTAGTTCCCGCGATCGGTCTGACCGGCCACGATGTCGAGCTCGACCTGGTCGCCGTTCATGCGGTACCACGACGGCATCGTCATGGCGCCAGCCGTCGCGGCCGGGGCGGTCGCGGCGGGAGCGGCATCGGCCGGAGCATCCATATCGGCGGAATCGGACCCGCCACACGCGGCGAGGCCGAGGAAAAGGGCAGTGCTGAAGGCGGAACGCTTCATTTGATTGATCCTTGGTGCAATGGCGGTGGGTCTGGTTCAGGGCCGACACGCCAAAGCCGGTCCCGGGCACACGGTCCCGGGTTTGCCCCGAGGGTGCCGTTGTTGAGCACGTTGTCTCAGCTTGTGAAACTAATGCACAAGCGCTGGATGATGAAGAGAAACGGCCCCCGGGTCAAGAAGAATAATACGCGGCGTTCTCATCGATGTAGCCGTGGGAGAGGTCGCACCCCCAGGCCCGAGCCTCACCTGGTCCGAGGCCGAGGTCGACCCGCAGGTCGACCGGATCGTCCAGGAGCAACGCCCGAACCGCCGCGTGGTCGAAGTCGACGCGCCGTCCCGATCGCACCACATCGACGTGTCCGACGCGGGCCGAGAACGTTTCGGGATCGACGCGTACCGACACACACTTTCCGACGGCCATGAGAATGCGGCCCACGTTGGGATCGCCCCCGTGAACCATCGTCTTGATGAGGGGCGACTCCACCAGGCTTCGGGCGACCACACGGGCCTCGTCGATCGCCGAGGCGCCGGTGACCGCCACCCGCACGAGCCGCGTAGCACCCTCTCCATCGCGCGCGAGAACCTCGGTCATGCGCCCACACACGTCCAGCAGGGCCTCTTCGAAGAGGGCGCCGTCGACCGGTCCCGCCATACCATTGGCGAGAATCGCGCAGGTGTCGGAGGTGCTGGTGTCGGTGTCGACCGACAACATGTTGAACGTGCGATCGACCACGCGGCGCAACATCTGGTCGAGGGGGCGGGGCTCCACCTCGGCGTCGGTGAAGATCCACACGAGGACGGTCGCCATGTTCGGGGCGACCATCCCCGATCCCTTCGCCACGACCGTCAGAGTGACCGGCTCGCCGTCCAGACCTCGAATTTCACATGAGAGCGCCTTGGGATGGGTGTCGGTGGTCATGATCCCCCGCGCCCCCACCAGGGGATCGTCTTGCAGTTGTGAGGCGAGTCCGACGAGTCCCGCTTCGATCTTCGCGATGGGAAGCGGCACGCCGATGACACCCGTCGACGCCATGAGCACGAGTTCGGCGGGCACCCCCAGTTCGCCGGCGGCGGCCCGCCCCATGCGGCGCGCCGCCTCGATGCCGTCGGGCCCCGTCCCGACGTTGCTCACCTTCGAATTGACGACGATCGCCTGCAATCGTCCCCCGGCGATGAGTTCGCGGCCAACGACCACCGGAGCCCCCGGAAAGTGGTTCCGCGTGAACACGGCGGCGGCCGAGCAGGGCACGCGCGATGCGAAGAGGGCGAGGTCGTCTCCCTCGGCCTTGAGGCCGCACCGGGTCGCGGCGCAGCGAAAGCCCGACGGAAGGCGGGACGGAGCGTGAAATTTCATGGAGCGTGGGGTCGGGGGACGACGAAGGTCTCCCAAGATATTGAAGCCCGCCGATCACACGAAGATCAATCGCGGCACAGGCCCACTGCAGGACTGGAGAAGTCGGCGGCCATTCGACGCAGCGAGCGAGCCACCCGCTCGTTCCCTTCCTGCTCGGCCCGCTCGGCCGCGCGAAGAATATGCTGGATCCGTTCGTCGAAACTCATTCCGCCTCCCCTGTTGCGTCCTACTCGTTCCTACGTTGAACGCGCGGAGAGGTTTCTGTGTTCCCCGCGCGCAACTCGGCCCGCAGGAGGTCGAGAGACTCGATCAACCGGGCGAGTCGCTCGGGACCGATGGCGCTCCTCACGGCCCGGTCGGCGGCTTCGACCACGCCGTCGAGTTCGGTCAACACGGCCTGGCCCTCCGGAGTGATCGCACACAGCACCACCCGTCGATCGGTCTCCAATCGCGACCGATTCACCAATCCCTTCTCGAACAGCTTGTCGACCAGCCGCGTCACACCCGGCTGCCGCTCCACCATGCGGGCGCCGATCTCGAGCGTGGGGAGGCCGTCGCCGCCGGCGCCCCTCAGAATCCGAAGCACGTTGTACTGCTGCAGCGTGAGCCCGGCGGGGGCCATGCCCTGACCGAGGGTCCACCGAATCACATCGGCCGTTCTCAAGATGCCGACCATGGCTTCCTGCCCCGGGCTGCTGAACGGCGTGCTCTGGCTGATTTCTTCGGCTACGGAACGTCGGGATCGATCCGACATGGCGGGCTCCCTCAAGTGTGAAGGGCGAACATCGTCGGGGGGGGAGGGCCCAGGCAAATGAACGGGACCTGAAACGACGATGGCTCCCCCGCCGACGAACGACGAGGGAGCCACGATGCGCCCGAGAGGATTCGAACCTCTGGCCTCTGCCTCCGGAGGGCAGCGCTCTATCCAGCTGAGCTACGGGCGCGTACCAGAGCCGCTAAATGTCCACGCCGTGCGAGGACGGGTCAAGGGCACGGCGAGCGAGACCGCCGAGTGAACGACGGGCGAACAACAAGCGGCGTCCGCCCCGAAGGACGAACGCCGCGAGGCACGCGAATAAGCCGAGTTCTGTTCCCACCGAGGTGGGCGAGGGTCATTTCTCTGGGACGGCCCTCTCGGGACGCCTCATGCAGCCTACCCGGGACTCAGACGGGGCGGACCGCCCCTCGTCCCCTATGTGGCCTTGCTCCGGACGGGGTTTACCATGCGACCCACTGTTACCAGGGGCCCGGTGCGCTCTTACCGCACCGTTTCACCCTTGCCTGTGCCCCGAAGGGCCATCGGCGGTCTACTCTCTGTTGCACTTTCCATCGCCTCGCGGCGCCCGGGAGTTACCCGGCGTCCTGTCCTGTGGAGCTCGGACTTTCCTCTGTCGAGACGCGAACGCCCCGGCAGCGACCCTACACTCGCATGCCCCGGTTCCTACCCCCGGGCCGAACGCGGAGGTCCGGGACGAGGCGATCACCGCGGGCGGTGCACGTCGACACGAACACTCCACCGACGCACCGGGGGCTGGGTCACGAAATCACGACTGAGGACGCCGACCGCGCCGAACTGGTTGACCTCGGGATCCATTCCCGAGTAATCGGTCCAGAGGGCGAGGTTGCTGCCGGCCAGCGTGAGCCGCAACCAGCTCGCTCCGGTACCACGCCGCGGAACCCTCCACGACACCGATGCGTCGGCCAGCCGCCAGAAGGAGGCGTCTTCGATGAAGCCGGCCTCGGTCTCGAAGTCTGCGGGAAAAATCGCCACGGCCTGCGCTCGCGCCTGATCGGCCAGCGGTGCCGAGGGATCGTTGAAACCGCGGCACAAGGTGACCTGGCAACGGTAGCCCTCGGTAAGGTTCCGAAGGTGGTGCCCCCCGCGATACAGGAGGCGCCCAGCCACCGACACCGATCCGAACCGAAGCGTCGAGTTCAGGCCCACCTCACGGGTCGGGTGTGGAGAGCCGAGATACGCCTCGTCGACGGCCACATTGATTTCCGAGGGAAGCAACATGCCGTCGCCGTCGCGGTCGTCCCAGCTCAACGGGCGATCCCAATACGCGCCGAGAGGATACCCCGGCACGGACCACTGCACACCCTGGCGCACCTCGGCCGGCTCGTCGCCGCCCGGCAGGTTCCCGATCCGGCGCACTTCGTTGCGATTGAAGCCGGCCACCAGCGACAGTGTCCAGTCGATCTCGGGGCCCCTCACGAGGGCGAAGAAGGCGGCGATCTCCCATCCCCGATTCTCGAGCGTGCCGATGGGGTCGTAGCGGGCGCCATCTTCCGCCTGGGAAAACAGAAGGGGAGTGCGCAGCAGTAGATCGTCGGTGGTGCGGTGGTAGCGGGTGACTTCGAGCGATCGGTCGCCCGAGCCCGACACCCACCCCGCCCCGAGCTCCCAGGCCGCGGTCCGCTCCAGGGCGGGGATCGGCGCCTCGGCCGCCAGGGCCACCCGATCCAGTCCCCTCCCGTCGTCGATCGGGACGGCGACCCCCCGTCCCCACGCGGCCCGGGCCCGAAGTCCCCTCGGCCACCACCCCGCCGCGGGACCACCCCGGTCGGGTCGCAGTTCCAGCGACGCGAAGGGAAGAATTACCGCTTCGAGAGATCGGCCCAGCGTGTGGTTCGACTCCAGCCGAACCCCCGCCCGCAGCTGAGCTGCGTCGGCCAGATCGACAGCCTGGCTCACCCCCACAGCCGCCAGTCTGCGCTCTCCGACGAGGCTCAGCGTGGAGACGTCGGCCGCGTCGTCGACCCCGCCCCCCTCGGGGGGCAGTCCCACCCCGTGCCGATCGAGTCGATCGAACTCCGACGACCAGACCTCGGCGGCGAGGTCGGTCGAGGCGCGCACGCTGCCCACCCGGTCCCAGTCGACCCCGAGGGTGAGGCGAGCGCTGCTCTGCGACAGGGTCGTGCGGTCGTCGTCGGCGATTCCGCGGGGAAGTTCGGCGCCGAGCACCACGAGGCCGGGAGGAACGATCTGTCGGTCGTCGCGGTCCGCCCGGTCGAGGCCGACCCACAACCCGAGGTCGACCGCCGCCGACAGTCTCGACTCGAGCGAGAGACCGGCCGAATACCGAGTGAACCTCTGATCGACCTCACGGCCGTAGACCTGGCTCGGCCGGAACAGGCGATAGCCGTAGTCGGCCCCGGCTCCACCCTCGGCAAAACCCAGGAGCCCGGCGGCGTGCAGTCCGGCGAAGTCGTTGCCATCGAAGACCCGATCGAGCGAGGTGTGGGCAAGGCTCACCCTCGCGCGCACCTCGGTGCGCCGACCGACGGGCACCCGCAGCCCCAGATCCGCCCCTGCCCGTTCGAGGCCGGACGGCGTCGGCGCCCCCGACGACGCCTCGAACTCGGGCAACCGCAAGACGCCCTCGTCGGCATTGTAGGAGGCCCCCACCTCGAGATCGGCGCGCCCGATTCGCTGACTGGCCCGGGCGCCGATGCCCCAGGTCGATCCCGAGCCGAACGGGGTGCTCT
>CBDUEZ010000250.1:0-6507 GCA_965366355.1 uncultured bacterium | reverse complement strand
TATACGCGCCGGCGATCAGGTTTTCCACGTCGCCAGGCGTCGAAATGGCGCGGTCACGGTCCGGATCGTTGAGGTTCGTGACCTCGAGGTCCGCACACGCTGTGCCCGCCACCGCAACCAACCCGGTCAGTGCTAGCGTACGAAGCAGTTTCATGCGTGAATTCTCCGGGGGGGAGGGTAGTGAAAGTCATATCTACTACACGCAGCCCCGACCGCATGACTAGTCGAAGTGGATCACCTCGCTCAGCGCCCCTACGGGGTGTGCTCCCGAAGAAGCTCGGCGAGGCCGTCTGGGTTGTCGGCGTTCAGCCAGTGCCCGCCCTCGAGCTCGTGAAGGTGGGCCGAACCGGTGGCCAATCCCGCGGCTTCGAACCGGTCCCGAACCGATTCGTCGACGATCGAGGAGTCGACGGCCCGCACCAGATGGATGGCCGTACCCGCCGACGGGTGTTCGACGACTCCCCAGAGGTCGAGTTCGAAGAAGCTCTCGAGCAACGCTCTCATCGAGTCGGGGTCGAGGCGCCACACGAGGCCCCCCGAAGCGTTGCGCACGAGGTTGGTCGACATCCACTGGGCCACGCCCACGGCGTACCCCTCCTCCTGCACGGCCGCGACCGCGGACGCCCGATCTTCGAAGGGGCCCGGGTGCCGATCGAGCACGCCCAGCATCGCCCAGGCGCTCCCGCTCGGGGGCCTGGGGGAGGGCGTCGAATCAATGACCCAGATGCACTCCAGGTGGGGAGCCGACGGCTCGACAGCCGCGAGTTGCGCAAAACGCATCGCCACCTTGCCGCCGAACGAGTGTCCCAACACCGCGCTGGCTTCGATTCCGCGGTCTGCGACCAGTCGGAGCAGGTCGCGGGCGCAGGCCTCGACGGTATGGGGGGGCGGGAAACCCTGCGAGCGTCCGTGCTCACGAAGGTCGACGAGGACGGCACCCCAGTCGGGTCGGTCCGACACGAATCTACGGGCCACCGAGGCCCAATTGCGTCCGGCGCCGAAGATGCCGTGCAGCACCAGCATCCATCGACCCGGGTCGGTCCCCGGGGCAGAGATGAACTCGTGGTGAAGCGACGGCGCGGCAGACAGGGAGGAGATCATGCCGTATGTTGGCGCGGTCGTCCCGTCCGATCCACCCCGAAGGGTGTTCGACCGTCTTCCAGGAGCCGTGCCATGCGCCCGACCCAGTCTCGATATGTTCTGCCCCTCGTCGTCTTCGCCCTCGCCTGTGGTGGGGGCGAGTCGCCCGAAGCCGACGCGCCGGAGCAAGACACCGACGTCGCTGCGCGCTCCCTCCCCGACGGGGCGCAGGCGTGGTCACTTCTCGGCGAACCCCTTCGTCCGCCGGAGCTGTCGGCCGAGGCGAGGGCGACCTACGAAGCCAACCTCGCCCTGGCCGAGGCCGACGTGTCGGCCCAACCCGAAGACGCCGACGCGATCATCTGGTATGGGCGGCGCCTCGCCTACCTGGGACGTTACCGGGAGGCCATTGCCGTCTTTACCCGCGGCATTGCGCTCCACCCGAACGACGCCCGCTTCTACCGTCACCGAGGACACCGTTTCCTGACCGTGCGAGAGTTCGATCACGCGATCGAGGACTTTCTCGCCGCCGCAGACCTGATTCGCGACACCGAAGACCAGGTGGAGCCCGACGGGCTTCCCAACGCGCAGGGGATTCCGACCAGCACCCTCCATTTCAACATCTGGTACCATCTGGGCCTTGCGCACTACCTGCAGGGCGACCTCGAGCTCGCCCTTCTCGCCTGGAACGACTGCCTCGCGGCGTCTCGGCACGCCGACAGCGTGGTGGCCACGAGTTATTGGCTGAACAACACGCTGCGCCGACTCGGCCTCGAGGCCCAGGCCGACCAGGTGCTGGCCAACATCTCGGCCGACATGGATATCATCGAAAGCACCTCGTACCTGGATGTGTTGTTGCTGCACAAGGGGGAACGCTCGGCGGAAGATCTCATGGGACCGATGGGCGACGGAGCGACTCTCGCGTCGACCACGACCGCCTACGGTGTGGCCGTCTGGCATCTCGTCAACGGCCGGCGTGACACGGCCTTCGGGATGTTCGAGGACGTGCTCGACAACCGCTCGCAGTGGCCCGCCTTCGGCTACGTCGCGGCCGAGGCCGACGTGGCGCGGATGCGCGATGGCGAAGCGGCGAACTAGTTCGACCGGGTCGAGCACGGTGATCCTCGCCTGTGCGGTCTCTACGGCGTTGGCCATGGGGTGTGTCGGAGCCGACACGACGGAGGTCGACCCCGGGCCCGACCCTGGGCGGTCGAATGCCCTGGTCGAGGAGTGCCAGACCCCGGGGGCCGGCTGGATCTGGTGTGACGACTTCGACCACGACCGCCTGTCGTCGTATTTCGAGTTCAACGACGCCGAGGGTTCGTTTCAACGCGTGGCCGGTGTCGGGGTCGACGGGTCGGGGGCGATGCGGGCGCGGTTTGCGGCGGGGCAGGTGGGTGCGGGCTCCCTGCATCTGGCCGTCGGCCGCACCCCGTCGCCCTACATGAGGCCCGCCGATTCCGGTACGCTCGACTACCGTGAACTCTATTGGCGCCTCTACCTGAAGCTCCCCGACGGATGGGTCGGCGGTGGCGGATGGAAACTGAGCCGAGCCTTCATCTTCGCGTCGCCGAATTGGGCCCAGGCCATGATCGCCCATGTCTGGTCGGGCGGCGCCGGGCATGCTCAGCTCTTCATCGACCCGGCCCGGGGCACCGACGAAAGCGGACAGGTCGTCACGACGACCTACAACGATGGCCCGAACCTGTCGTGGCTGGGGGCGGCGGGATCGGCCACCCCGATCTTCGACGCGGCCCATATCGGAGCATGGACCTGCATCGAGGCCCACGTGCGGCTGAACGATGCGGGCCAGGCCAACGGGGTCTTCGACCTCTGGATCGACGATCAGATCGAGGCGCAGCGCGGCGGTCTGAACTTCGTCGGGGACTACGCCGAGTACGGGCTCAATGCGGTCTTCGTGGAGAACTACTGGAACGATGGTGCCCCGGCGGCCCAGGAGCGCTACATCGACAACCTCGTGGTGTCGACCGAAAGAATCGGGTGCTGAGGCGGGTACTGAGGGCGGGTGCCCGCCGGGTGCGGTTGGCTTAGTATTCTCTACGCTCTTTCATTTTCCAACCCAAGGATGTGTCATGTCGATTGCCAAGGTCATTGAGATTCTCGCCGAAGGCGAAAGCATCGAAAAAGCCGTCGACGCCGCGGTCGCCGAGGCCGGGCGCACGGTGCGCAACATTCGCAGTGTCTATATCGCCGACATGCAGGCCATCGTGCGGGACGGCAAGGTGAAGAAGTACCGGGTGAACGCACGCATCTCGTTCATCGTCGGGGGCGGCGACGACTGACCTCTCGCCCTGAAGTCGCCGGCGTCGATCTGGCCGGCGCCCTGGAACGGGTACGTCGGGTCATTGGGCCCTCTCCCGTTCTCTGGGCGCCGGATATTTCCGAGCGCCTGGGTCGCGAGACGTTTCTGAAGCTCGAGAGCCTTCTCGCGACGGGCTCGTTCAAGGTCCGCGGGGCGGCGGCGTGTATTCTCGGTCTTGACCCGGAGCAACAGCGCCGCGGCGTCGTGACGTGTTCGTCGGGCAACCATGGTCGGGCGGTCGCGTTCGTGGCCGAAAAACTGGGGATTCCAGCTACGGTCTGCGTGCCTGAGTGGGTCGATCCGGTGAAACTCGCGGCGATCCGGGAGCACGGGGCCGAGGCCCTCCTGGCGGGCGACACCTACGACGCGGCGGAGGCCGTCGCGCATTCGCTCTCACGGGAGCGCGGGCTCACCTTCGTGCCTCCCTTCGACCACCCCGATGTGGTCGCGGGGCAGGGCACCCTGGCCCTCGAGCTTCTCGACCAGGTACCGGGCGTGACGGAGGTCGTGGCGCCGTTGTCGGGCGGGGGACTCGTGGGTGGAATCGCGGCCGCGTTCGCCGCGGCGGCCCCCCATGTCGACGTGACGGCGGTGACGGCCTGGAACGCCCGCGTCATGTGGGAAAGCCTGCGCGCGGGGCGGCCCATCGAGCTCGACGAAGAAGAGACGCTGGCCGGAGCACTGGCCGGGGGGATCGGTCTCGACAACCAGGTGACCTTTCCGCTGATTCGCGATCGCATCACCCGACACCGCGTCGTCCACGAGCCGGCCATCCGGGCCGCGATGGCCTATGCCTATCGCGAGGTCGGCGTCGTACTCGAGGGGGGCGGGGCGGTGGGGCTCGCCGCCGCCCTCGCGGGGCACCTCGACACGGAGCCACACCAGGACGGGCCCCTGGTTGTGGTGCTCTCGGGCGGAAACGTGGCCATCGATGTGTTGCGGAGCGCGCTCGAGGCCTGACGCCCCGGCGCGTCAGGCCCTTATCCGCCGGACACCGACGAGAGGCGCGCGACGACGATCCGGGTCTGGCTCGGAGCCGTGATGATGAGTTCGGCCCCGATCCCGGTCCCGTCTGACACGAGGTCGTGAATGCGAAGCCCCCCGTTTCCGATTCGGCCCGAGTAGGTCGCCGCCTCCTGCAGGCCCCGCGACGGCGTCCCGTCGGACTTCGTGGTCACCGGCCAGGGCCAGGCGCCCGTCGGACCCGGACCCGCGCCGTCGCACGGAGGATTGTCTGCCGCGAAGCAGAAGATCTCCACCGTTTCCGTGAAGATGTAACTCGTGAACCGGCGCGGTCCGCTCGGGGCATCCGTGCTGTTGAACATCACGGCGGCCGCGAATTCCTCCATGAGGCGCGGGAAACTCGACCCCGTGACCGCCTCGAGTCCGAGAATGCCGGGGGCCGTCTCCGACGCGTTGAGTTGCTTGAAGAGGGGCGCGTCGGCGAGCGGTGCGCTCGCGGCGTTGCCGTAGGCGTCACCGAGCCACCGGTGGAAGGTCCAGCCCGATCCGTAGACCGAGTGGTCGCTGCCGGCTCCCACCGGCGTGGCCACCACACCGTTGGGCTGTGACGACAGGAAGCCCTGCGTGCGCAGCATTCGCAGCGCGATCCCATAGAACTCCGGCTTGATCGGGCCGTTGTTGGGCTCGAAGCCGGTCTCGACGATCATCTGTTCGGTGACGGTCTCGTTCGCGGAGGGCCCGCCGACGGTCGCCCACGCCACTCGGCTGGCCATGTTCCCGGCCACCTCGGCGGCGCCCTCTTCCTCCCACGACGGGTGGTAGGGATCGGCGAAGCTCAACGGCCGGTTGACCGAATTGTACAGCGAACTCACGTGTTTCATCTCGTGGACGATCGTCTCGAGGGACTGCCAGTTGGCGCCGTCGGGATCGTCCTGCGCCTGAATGAGTGTGGCGCTGAAGAAGATGTATTCCCCTTCGTTCGACGCCGGGCACGACGCCTTCGTGAAGAAGTCGCCACTCCAGACGAACGCGGCGGTGCCGGACGCGACGACCGGGGTGATGAACACGATCACCTTGCCGTTGTTGTCGATATCGGGCGTGCCGTCGAAGTAGGCGTCGATGACGGGCTTGCCGTGGGCCTCGTAGAAGTCGGCCATGCGTTGCACCTGCGTGGGCGTGACCGCCAACGCAGTCTGCGCCTGGGCCTGGTCCTGGAAGAACCCGAAGCGGTCGTTCTCCCACACCTTCACGGCGGTCACCTTCGTGCCGGCCGGCGTACAGCTGGTCGGCGTCGTCGGATCGATCTGAAGCGTCTGCGGCAGGTCGACGGGTTGGGGTCCCTGAACCGAGAAAGGCCCGGGCCGCGCGACGTTCTCGGGTCCCAGTCGGCGGATCAACTCCCGTTCGCGGAGCCGCAGGTCGGTGTGCGCCCGCGCGGTCCGTTCCGCGATGCGAGCGGCCTCCTCGAGGCCGGGCACGTTCAGCCGCACCGGACGACGAGCCTCGGAGATGGCCCGCGGGGCTGCCACCGGCGCCGCCGCCAGGCTGGTGCCGAGCGGAGAGACCTGGACGGTGATGTCGGCAGGCGCGAACCCGACCGGCTCACTGGCTGTGCGCACTACAGCGACCCGATACCGGTCCCCTGCGGCACCCGCAGGAAGAATCACCCCACAGTCGCCCGCGGCGGGCACGGCTTGAGCGACCCACTCCCCGGGCTGAAGATTCACGCTCAGGCTGCAGTCCCGCACCGAAAACGTCGCTCCGGCGCTCAATCCCTCGGCACTAGCCGTGATCTGCGCCTCGCCGAACCCCACCGAGACCGCCCGACCGGTCGCGTCGACCGTGGCCACCGACAGATTCGACGACGACCAGGTGAAGTTGATCCCGGACACCGGGACGCCCGCTTCGGTCTGCGCCTGGGCCGTGAACTGCGCCGACGCACCGAGGGTCGTGACCGAGCTGCCGTCGGGCGTCACCACGATACGCTGGACGGTGGGTGCCGGCGTCGTGCCCCCCTTGTCGGAGCAGGCGGAGAAGCTTGCGGCGAGAGCGAGGAAGACTAGGGGTCGCAACCGAATCATTGGACGGGGGCTCCGAAGTGGGGTACTGCAGGTGGTGAGGTCTTGAACCCTGGGCGGCCG